>NZ_AP029019.1:3200000-3505000 GCF_037101375.1 Acidovorax sp. DW039
GACCCCGGAAGAACTTGCATTCTTCAGGCAATCACTGGGGGCAGACGCACCCTGGGTAGACGGAGCACGCAGTGCGGGTGGCCAGGCCCTGCATCAGAAAAACAACCTGCAGCTGTCCCAAAGCAGCGAACTGTCCGCACAGCTGCAGGCCAAGGTCAAAGCAGCGGTGCACCGCAGCGCCCTCTTCTTTTCTGCGGCACTGCCAAGGCGCATCTTCAACCCGCTGTTCAACAACTACGGTGACGATGCCAACTACTACGGCAACCATGTGGACAGCGCCGTCATGCATTCCAAGGCAGACGGTTGCTGGGTGCGCAGCGATCTTTCGTGCACCTTGTTCCTGACGCCTCCTGAGGAATACGACGGCGGCGAACTGGTGATTGCCCAAGCCCTGGGCGAAAAACGCATCAAGCTGCCCGCAGGGGATTTGATTCTGTACCCCAGCAGCACGGTGCACCAGGTGTCACCCGTCACCCGCGGACATCGCATCTGCAGCTTTTTCTGGGTGGAAAGCATGGTGCGGAGCCTGGAGCAGCGCCAGTTGCTGTTCGACATGGACATGGCATTGCTCAAGCTGCGCCAGAGCGCCGGAGAGACTGACCCGGCCGTGATTGCCCTCTCGGGCACGTACCACAACCTGCTGCGCATGTGGGCCGACGTGTAGGGCAGAGGAGCCCGTACCGAGGCCATGGCAACATCGGTCTGTGCGTGGGTCTGGCTCATCACTCCTTTTTTGATAGCACCTTGCGCTTGTTCGATAAGCGCCAGGTGCTTTTTTATTGCATATGAACTCAACCCCCACATTGCAAAAGTTGCCCGCTGAAGTAGTCAGCCTGACAGACCACGAGCAATACGCCCGACAGCATCTGGATGACAACGCCTGGGCCTACTTCAGCGGTGGCGCGGCGGATGAGATCACATTGCAGGCCAACCGCAGCGCGTGGGATGCACTGACCCTGTGGCCCAGGGTGCTGCGCCCGCTGGCAGGCGGGCACACGCGGGTCAGCCTGCTGGGCCGGACACTGGCGCACCCGATCCTGCTGGCACCTGTCGCATTTCAGCGCATGGCCCACAAGGACGGGGAGCTGGCCACTGCCTACGCTGCGGCCGCCCTGGGCGCGGGACTGGTACTCAGCACGCAGGCCAGCATGCCCATGGAGCACATCGCGCAGGCAGTGCTCAGCGATGCAGGGCGCGGCCCCCTGTGGTTCCAGCTCTATCTGCAGCATGACCGGGGCTTTACCCAGGCGCTGGTGCAGCGCGCAGAGGCCGCAGGTTTCGAGGCGCTGGTGCTGACCGTGGACGCCCCCACCAGCGGCATCCGCGACCGCGAGCGCCGTGCCCACTTTCGCCTGCCCCCAGGCATGGGTCCCGTCAACCTGGCCGGGTTGGCACCCGCCCCCGCCACGCCGCTGCAGCCTGGGCAAAGTGCCCTGTTTGACGGCCTGCTGCACCAGGCCCCCACCTGGGATGACATTGCCTGGCTCAAGTCCATCACCCGCCTCCCTGTGCTTCTCAAAGGGGTGCTGCACCCGGCCGATGCCACGCAGGCCGTCGCCTGCGGAGCCGACGGGCTGATTGTCTCCAACCACGGCGGGCGCACGCTGGATACGGCTCCAGCGACCGCAGTGGCTTTGCCCAAGGTGATTCAAGCGGCAGCAGGTGCCGTACCTGTGCTGGTAGACGGAGGCATCCGCCGGGGCACTGACGTGCTAAAGGCCATGGCGCTGGGCGCCAGCGCCGTGCTGGTGGGCCGCCCTGCGGTCTACGGCCTTGCCAATGCTGGGGCAGCCGGAGTCGCCCATGTATTGCGCCTGCTGCGCGACGAGCTGGAGGTAGCCATGGCACTGACGGGCTGCAAGACTCTGGAAGAGGCCCCACAGGTACTGCAGCCAGATTGATCCCAACGCGTTGAGCACGGTGCCGGTGCCCATCAAAGTCACCCTGCCATCCTCAACCTGCAAGCCCGCGCAGCACTGTCAACCCCTACAACGCAAGGGGATGCATTGCAAATGCGAGAGATTCGTATTTATAATGCGATCATCCACAACAGCCAGCCAATGTGCTTGCCGCCATGATCGTCTGCGTATGCCGCCGAGTTTCGGACCGAGAGATTGCCCGCCACGCCCGGGCGGGTCTGAGCTTTGACGAAATCCAGTTCGAACTGGGCGTCGCCACCCAGTGCGGCCGCTGCGAAAGCTGCGCCCGCGATGTCGTGGCGCAATGCAGCAGCACCCATCCGATTGCTGCGGTGCACAATGCCGCTGTGCCGCAGACGATCCAGCTTGCCAGCTCCATCACGGAAAGCAAGGCATGGACCTCCTCTCTACACTCGCAGGCAGCCTGATCCTGGTGGCGGGTTCCGCCTGGTGGATCTTTCGCAAATAACAAGGGTCTAATTGGCCTCCAGCGCTTGCTACACAAGCGCTGGCAGCTATCATTTTTATGTCGCAGCCAGATCGTTTTGCCCCTTCCGGGGGTGTGAGCCGCAATACTGTCATCGTCGGCAGCGTCGTGCTTTTCCACATTGCCGCCATCTGGGCACTGCAGTCGGGTCTGGTGCGCAAGGCCGCCGAGGTGATCGTGCCGGCAGAGCTTCTCAGCGAATTCATTGCGCCGCCCGCGCCCAAGGTTGCGCCGCCGCCTCCCAAGCCTCCAGCGCCAACCCCACCCAAACCCACGCCCAAGACGCAGGCTCCCAAGCCTGCCCCGGCTCCCATGCCCTTGGCCATCAACGACCCCACGCCCGCGCCCAACGCACCCACCGGCGTGACGACACCGCAGCCGCCCGCGCCTCCCATCACCGAGCCCGTGGCGGCAGCCCCTGCGCCTGCAGCGCCCCCGGCCCCACCCGCGCCGCCCAAGATCGAGCTGCCGTCCAGCGACGCGGCTTACCTCAACAACCCCAAGCCCGGCTACCCCGCCATCAGCAAGCGCATGGGCGAGCAAGGCAAGGTGGTGCTGCGCGTCCTCATCGGCACCGATGGCTTGCCGCAGAAGGTGGAAATCAACAAGTCCAGCGGCTATGAGCGCTTGGACCGCCAAGCCCAGGAGGCTGTGATGCGCTGGCGCTTCGTGCCCGGCAAGCGCAACGGTGTTCCCGAAACCATGTGGAACCTGGTCCCCATCAATTTTGTTCTCGAATAATCATCAGGAGTTTTCATGGAATCGCAATTCGGTATCGCCAACGTCTGGATCCAGGGCGACTTTGTTACCCGCGCAGTGGCTGTGTTGCTGCTGGGTATGTCCCTCGCCTCCTGGATCGTCATCCTGATCAAGGCGCTGGACATCATCAAGTTCAAAAAGCACGCCCGCTCCGCCCAGGACTTCTGGCACAGCGAGGACTTTGCTGCAGGCATGAGCAAGCTGGGCACTGACCCCTCCAACCCCTTCCGCCACCTGGCACTGGAAGGCCGCGAAGCCACCGCCCACCACCGCAACACCAAGGCCCACCTGCACGATGCACTGGACGTGAGCGATTGGGTGACACGCTGCCTGCGCAACTGCATTGACGAATTCACCGCCCGCCTGCAATCGGGCCTGGCCATCCTGGCTTCTGTGGGCTCTACAGCTCCATTCATTGGCCTGTTCGGCACCGTGTGGGGCATCTACCATGCGCTGGTGGCGATTGGCACTTCAGGCCAGTCCACCATCGACAAGGTGGCAGGCCCTATCGGTGAGGCGCTGATCATGACCGCTCTGGGTCTGGCCGTGGCGATCCCTGCCGTGCTGGGCTACAACGCACTGGTGCGCGGCAACAAGTCCATCCTCAACAGCCTCAACAGCTTTGCCCATGACCTGCATGCCTACTTTGTGACTGGCGCACGGGTGCACACCACAGGCGAACAAGGCAAAGTGCTGCCCATGAAGAAAGGCGGCTAAGCCATGGCTTTTGGAACCCAGGACAGCTCCGATGAGGTGATGAACGAAATCAACATGACGCCCCTGGTGGACGTGATGTTGGTGCTGCTCATCATCTTCATCATCACCGTGCCGGTGATGAAGCACTCGGTCAATGTGGACCTGCCCAGAGCCACAAACCAGCCCGAGGACGTCAAGCCCGAGACCGTGCGCCTGAGCGTGTCGGCTGAAGGCAAGTATTACTGGAACGAGTCGGAAGTGACGGAGGAAGAACTCTTCCCGCGCCTTCAGGCAGAAGCCGCGAAAGAGCCTCAGCCCGACCTGCACATCCGCGGCGACAAGGCGGTGCGCTATGAGAAGGTAGCCACCGCCATGGCTGCAGCACAGCGCGCAGGCGTGCGCAAGATCGGATTTGTGACGGACCCCCAGCAGTAACTGGCTAATGCTGTGGATCACCCTCCACCACCCTGGCACCACGCGGTGCCCCTTCAAAGCCCCGGGCCTGGCGCACGGGGCTTTTTGCATTGAAGCCCCAAAGACTCAGATGCACAGCGGGGCCATCCACATCATCGGCTTGCTACAGTGGGCCAGCCGAGCGCTCACGTTCACATTCAGGAGATGCTGATGAAGCCGACATTTCACCCCGCCATTCACTGCGTCTGCGCTCTCATCTTCATCGGCCTGCTGTTCGCCGGACAAGGCAGGCTGGCAGGCGTTCTCTACCTGATGTGGATTGCGGTCGAGATTTTTGTCTCCGCCGTCCGAGGCAAGCACGGTAACGACACAGAACGGTGACTGGGGCAGGCTTGCGACGCATGTCCCACTGGAGTGACACGCTCCACGCCCGTTGAGTCACACCCCATCAAAACCTGCTGTCACACCTGGGCACACAAATCTTCAAAATATTTTGCAGAAACCGCTTGTCAAGTAATTGCGAATCGTTATCATTAGCACATCGATCAGCATCACACAGCTTCAGGAACACAGACATGCAAGCCACCTTGACCTCCGCCTCGTTCTTGCGTTCTTCCATGGCCCCCGCAGGCAATGCTGCTGCGCTGCAGCCTTCCACGGCAGAAGGCACCGTGCATGCCGTGGACAGCAGCACCCTGCTGCAAGGTCAAAAAGCCGTGGCCATCAGCCATAACGGCTCGCTGTACCGCCTGCAGGCCACCAAGCTGGGCAAATTGATTCTGACCAAATGAGTTTCATCGTGGGGCGACTCCCGGACTCCTAAGCAGTCCGCAAGGGTCGTTTTTGCCAGCCAACGGTTTATCCCGCGTAGCCAGGCCTCTTTTTTCCCCTGCGATACCCCTTCCTTCTCACCTGCATAAAAAAACCGGCTCCAGGCCGGTTTTTTTCGTTTAACCGGCGCACTTTCTGGCACCGGAGGCCCTCATCACAGCCCGATGGCAGCAATGCCTGCACGGGCGATCTGGGCGTCTTCCGTAGACTTCACGCCGCTGACGCCGACGGCGCCCAGGCACTGGCCGTCCTTCATGATCGGCACGCCACCTTCCAGCATGCCTTCCAGCGTTGGAGCGCTCAGGAACGAGGTGCGGCCGCCGTTGATCACATCCTCATAGCCCTTGCTCTCGCGGCGGCCCAGGGCCGCTGTGCGGGCCTTGGCGGGCGCGATGTGGGACGACACTGCCGCCGCACCGTCCAAGCGCTGCAACCACAGCAGATGCCCACCGTCATCAACGATGGCAATGGTCACGGCCCATTGGTTCTTCAGGGCCTCGGCTTCAGCGGCCGCTGCAATCAGCTTGATATCGGCCAATTCCAGCTCGTGTTTGGTCTTCATGGATATGCACCTTCTGTGTGTAAAAAATGAGGTTCCCCGCCTGGCTGAATGCGCAGCGGGCAGACTCCTTGAGCATAGCGGCACGGCGGGCACTGCGCGGCGCACGGGGCTGAAAACGCACTGCAGTCACAAGCCCAACCCCCACTGCAGCGCAGGCTTTGTTGACAGGCTGCGTCAGCCAAGCCTCAATATCTGCTCTGCGGTGCCGATAATCAGAACACATGCCAGTCCAACGCCTCCACCCTGCCCTGTTCAAAGCCGTTGCCCTCTCGGCGGTCATGCTGTTGGCTGGCTGCGAGATCCCCGGTATCTGGCCCGACCCTCGCATTGCGCAACGGGAAGAAGAATCCAAAGCCATCGGCGGTGCATGCCGCCACGCTCTGCGCGGGCTGGAAGACTGCTACACGCTCAACCCCAAGGCTTCCAAGGCCGCCGTGTTTGCAGGCTGGAAGGAAATGGACGCGTACATGCGCGAAAACAAGATTGAAGGCGCGCCCTCGGTGATCGAGAAGGCAGAGGCAAAGCCCGAGAAGAAAAGCGCCTCGGCTGAAGGCAAGGGCTCAAGCAAACAGGGCGGCTGAGGGAGCTGGGCGGCCAGCCCTGGAGGCATGCCGTCACGGCTCGTCGTACCGCTGGGGTCACGTTTCAAGAATCGCTCGCTCGCCCCATCCGTTTGAAGAGCCCCGGCTGTTGCCGCAGGCTCCAAAACCGGCATCAGTCGCGCTCGAACACCGCAATGCTTTCCACATGCGCGGTGTGCGGAAACATATTGACCATGCCTGCCGCCACGCAGCGGTACCCCGCCAGATGCACCAGCAGCCCGGCATCCCGCGCCAGGGTTGCAGGGTTGCAACTGACGTACACGATGCGTTTGGGCGCTTGCCAGGTGTGGGCCCCTTCGGGCAGAGGGGGGGCATCTTCCGCACCACGGCGAGCCTGTTCAATGTCTGCCAGAGCCTTGGCCAATGCAAATGCGCCTTCGCGCGGAGGGTCTACCAGCCACTTGTCGGCCTGCCCATCGGCCACCAGCATGGCGGGGGTCATCTCAAAGAGGTTTCGCGCTACAAATTCAGTAGCTGCCAGCGCTTTACCACCGGCCCTTTGAGACTGATTTTGCTTGTAATTCTCGCGCGAGCGAGCCACCAGGGCCTCGCTGCCCTCAATGCCCAGCACCTCACGGGCCTGGGTGGCCAGCGGCAGGGTGAAGTTGCCCAGGCCGCAGAACCAGTCGATGACGCGCTCGTGCTTTTGCACATCCAGCAACCGCAAGGCACGTGACACCAGCACACGGTTGATGTGCGGATTGACCTGCGTGAAGTCTGTGGGCTTGAAGGGCATGGTGATGCCAAAGTCAGGCAACCCATAAGCCAGCTGCGGCCCGCCAGCGTCCAGCAGGTGCACCGTGTCCGGCCCCTTGGGCTGCAGCCACCACTGCACCTGGTGCTGCTCTGCGAACGCACGCAGCCGGGCCAGATCGTCGGCCGACAAGGGCTCCAGATGGCGCAACACCAGGGCCGTCACCTCGTCACCACAGGCCAGCTCGATTTGCGGACAGGTATCGCGCGCATCCATGCTGGCGATCAGCGCACGCAAGGGCATGAGCATGGCGCTGACGTGGGGCGGCAGCACGGGGCAAACCTCCATGTCGGCCACATAGCGGCTCTTGCGCTCATGAAAGCCCACCAGCACCACACCCTTTTTGATCACATGGCGCACGGACAAACGGGCGCGATACCGGTAACCCCAGGCAGGGCCCTCAATGGGGCGCAGGATGGTCTCAGCCTTGACCTTGCCCAAGTGCCAGAGGTTGTCCTCCAGCGCGCGTTGTTTGACGGCCACCTGGGCCCGGCGATCCAGATGCTGCATCTTGCAGCCCCCGCAAGCGCCTGCATGCAGCCCAAAGTGGGGGCAGCCGGGCCGCACACGTTGCGACGATTCGCGGTGTATGTCGGTGAGGCTGGCCTGCTCCCAGTTGTTCTTTTTGCGATGGGTGTTAGCACTGACCCATTCAAACGGCAGAGCGCCATCGATGAACACCACCTTGCCATCCGGCTTGCGGGCGACGCCTTGCGCGTCGAGGTCCATGGATTGAACGGCCAACCAGCCCTCGGGCAGCACGGGCTGGTCGGAAGTGTCAGGAATTTCAGGTGGGGAGAGTGGTTCTGTCTGTTCGCTCATCCCCCGATTGTCTCAGGCTCGGCAATGGTCCGGCCCGAGACTGCATCTGCCGCAGCCTCTCAACCGCGGTCTGCGCGACGTGGGCGAGGCGTTGGGGCCGCAGCCGACGCCGCTTGTGTGCGGGTTGGCAGCTTGTTGATGACCACTTCGCAGCCTTGGGTGTCCAGGGTGAACACCATCTTGCCGCCGGGCGCCACAGTGGGCAATGTCTGGTGCAGAGGGCGGGAAAGGTCCACCGGGATTTCAAACGAGCGATAGATCAGCTCGGAGTCTGCCGCATAGATGTAATAACAGGCAGCAGAGGCTGCCGGGCTGAACAGGGCTGCGGCCAGCGTGGCGGCTGCAGCCGCAAAAGGCGTGTAACGCAGTGCGGACATGTTCTTCTCCTCGTAATCGGCGGTGTGTTGGTGGAGAAGCATTATGCGGGGCACCCCCACAGACGCCCAAACGCAAACGTTGCATTCAACACTACTGGAGCCCGGACGAAACAGACCGATACAACATCGTTCCACCCCGGATGGACTCAGCATGCAATCAAATGTTCAAGTGCAAGTGGCTCGTGTGCTTGACCTCTTCCATGACTGCATAAGTCCGCGTCTCTCGCACGCCCGGCAGCTGCCACAGGACATTGCCCGCAAACACCCGGTAGGCATTCATGTCGGCTGAGCGCGTCTTGAGCAGGTAATCAAACCCGCCCGCCACCATGTGGCATTCCATGATTTCGGGGTGCACTTGCACGGCGGCTTTGAACTGGTCAAACACGTTGGGCGTGGTGCGGTCCAGCAGCACCTCCACAAACACCAGCATGCCCGCCCCCAGCTTCAGGGGGTTCAGGCGCGCCTCATAACCCAGGATGTACCCCTCCCGCGTGAGCCGCTGCACGCGGGCCAGCACGGCGGTGGGCGACAGCGCCACGGCTTCTGCCAGCTTGAGGTTCGCGATACGGCCATCCTCCTGCAGGATTGACAGGATCTTTCGGTCAATGCGGTCCAGATCGTTTTCCAACTCATCCCTCATTAGTGAATTATTCGCAACATACCGCATTTTTCGAATATTTATTCACCCCTGATTCATGGAATATTGCCGTCATCACTACGCAGCACGGTGCCGGGCTGCCTCACAACATAGAAAGATCTGGACATGACTTACACCGCCACCCCTTCTCTTGGCCCCGGTTCACCTTTCGCACAATTTGCGCCGCGCACTCCGCTGAACCAGCCGCTGCGGGCTGCCATTACCGCAGCCTACCGCCGTTCCGAACCCGAAGCCCTCGCGCCCTTGCTGGAGCAGGCTCGTTTACCGCAGGAAACGGCAGCGGCAGCGCAGCAACTGGCACTGCGTATTGCCAAGGCCCTGCGGGAGCGCAAGGCCAGCGCGGGGCGGGCCGGGTTGGTGCAAGGGTTGCTGCAAGAGTTCTCGCTGTCCTCGCAAGAAGGCGTGGCGCTGATGTGTCTGGCTGAGGCGCTGCTGCGCATTCCCGACAAGGCCACGCGCGACGCGCTGATCCGCGACAAGATCAGCCACGGCCAGTGGGAGGCTCACCTGGGCAAGAGCCCGTCACTGTTCGTCAACGCCGCAACCTGGGGCCTGCTGCTGACAGGCAAGCTCGTGGCCACGCACAGCGAAGGCAGCCTGGGCGCGTCCCTCAGCCGCCTCATCGGCAAGGGCGGCGAGCCCCTGATCCGCAAGGGTGTGGACATGGCCATGCGCATGATGGGCGAACAATTTGTGACGGGCGAGACGATTGACGAAGCCCTGCGCAACGCCCGCACGATGGAGGCCGAGGGCTTCCGCTATTCCTACGACATGCTGGGCGAGGCTGCCCTGACCAGCGAGGACGCTGAACGCTACTACGGTTCCTACGAACAGGCGATTCATGCCATTGGCAAAGCATCCAATGGGCGCGGCATCTACGAAGGCCCTGGCATCTCCATCAAGCTCTCGGCCCTGCACCCTCGCTACAGCCGTGCCCAGTTTGGCCGGGTGATGGAAGAACTCTACCCATTGGTGTTGCGCCTGACCGAGCTGGCCCGGCAATACGACATAGGCCTGAACATCGACGCGGAAGAAGCCGACCGGCTGGAACTGTCGCTGGACCTGCTGGAGCGCCTGTGCCACGAGCCCACGCTGGCCGGCTGGAACGGCATTGGCTTCGTGATCCAGGCCTACCAGAAGCGCTGTCCCTTTGTCATCGACTACGTGGTGGACTTGGCCCGCCGCACCCACCGCCGCCTGATGGTGCGCTTGGTGAAGGGTGCGTACTGGGACAGCGAAATCAAGCGCGCCCAGGTCGATGGCCTGGAGGATTACCCTGTCTACACCCGCAAGGTGCACACCGACATTTCGTACATCGCCTGCGCGCGCAAGCTGCTGGCAGCGCCAGAGGCGGTGTACCCGCAATTTGCCACGCACAACGCAGAAACACTGGCCACCATCTACCAACTGGCGGGCAGCAACTACTACGCGGGGCAGTACGAATTTCAATGTCTGCACGGTATGGGCGAGCCGCTGTATGAACAGGTGGTGGGCGCCATCACCGCGGGCAAGCTGGGACGCCCCTGCCGCATCTACGCCCCCGTGGGCACGCACGAAACCCTGCTGGCCTACCTGGTGCGCCGCCTGCTCGAAAACGGCGCCAACACCTCCTTCGTCAACCGCATTGCCGACGAAACCATTGCGCTGGATGAACTGGTGAAGAGCCCCGTACAGGTGGTAGACCAGCAAGCCACCCAAGAGGGCTCTGCTGGCCTGCCGCATCCACGCATCCCCCAGCCCCAGGCGCTGTACGGCGCACAACGCGCCAACTCACGCGGACTGGACCTGTCCAACGAAAACACGCTGACCGAGCTGGCCACAGCCCTGCAGGCCACGGCCCACCACCCCTGGCAGGCAGCCCCCATGCTGGCCACTGAAGTAGCCGCAGGCCCCACCCAGCCCGTACGCAACCCAGCTGACCACAGCGATGTAGTGGGCCAGGTGCAAGAAGCCACTACCGCCGACGTGGACCAGGCCTTGGCCCACGCCCAGGCCGCTGCAGCCCCCTGGGCCGCTACGCCGCCCGCCGAGCGCGCAGCCGCCCTGCAGCGCACCTCCGACCTGCTGGAGGCGCGCATACAGCCCCTGCTGGGCCTGCTGATGCGCGAAGCTGGCAAGAGCGCCAGCAACGCCGTAGCCGAGGTGCGCGAGGCGGTGGACTTCTTACGCTACTACGCCGCGCAAGTGCAAAGTACCTTCGACAACGCCACTCACATCCCGCTGGGCCCGGTGGCATGCATCAGCCCCTGGAACTTCCCGCTCGCCATCTTCATGGGCCAGGTTGCTGCCGCACTGGCCGCAGGCAACCCCGTGCTCGCTAAGCCGGCAGAGCAAACCCCGCTGATCGCCGCCGAAGCCGTGCGCCTGCTGTGGCAGGCCGGTGTACCTCGCGCCGCCGTGCAGTTGCTGCCCGGCCAGGGCGAAACGGTCGGTGCCCGCCTGATTGGCGACGCCCGCGTGATGGGTGTGATGTTCACCGGCTCCACCGAAGTCGCCCGCATCCTGCAGCGCACCGTGGCCGGCCGCCTCGATGCCGCAGGCCGCCCCATCCCGCTGATTGCCGAAACCGGTGGGCAGAACGCGATGATCGTGGACTCATCCGCGCTAGTGGAACAAGTGGTGGGCGATGCCGTGTCGTCTGCCTTTGACAGCGCAGGCCAGCGCTGCTCTGCCCTGCGCGTGCTGTGCGTGCAGGAAGAAGCCGCCGACCGCGTGGTGGAGATGCTGCAAGGCGCCATGGGCGAACTGCGCGTAGGCAACCCCGCCGAGCTGCGCGTGGACGTGGGCCCGGTGATTGATGCGGAGGCCCAGGCAGGCATCCAGAAACACATCGACGGCTTCAAGGCCCGGGGCTACCGGGTGTTCCAGCACCCGAACCATGTCGCAGCCACCAGCAATTCGGGCACCTTTGTGCCGCCCACGCTGATCGAACTCAAGCACATCGGCGAACTGCAGCGCGAAGTATTCGGCCCGGTGCTGCATCTGGTGCGCTATGCGCGCAATGACCTGGACCGCCTGCTCGACCAGATCAATGCCACCGGATACGGGCTGACGCAGGGCCTGCACACCCGCATCGACGAAACCATCGCCCGCGTGGTGAGCCGCGCCCATGCGGGCAACGTATATGTCAACCGCAACATGGTCGGTGCGGTGGTGGGGGTGCAGCCTTTTGGAGGCGAAGGCCTGTCGGGCACGGGCCCCAAGGCGGGTGGCCCGCTGTATCTGCTGCGCCTGCTGTCGCAACGACCTGCCGATGCGCTGGCTCGCACCTTTGCTGAAGCAGACCGCACCACCCCGCCCGATGTCTCTCTGCGTGAGCGTTTGCTGGCCCCTTCTTCAGTCTTGGCGGCCTTGCAACAGTGGGCGGCCCAACAAGGCCGTTCCTCCCTGTCGCAAGCCTGTGAGCACTTTGCCCGCACCACGCAAAGCGGCACGGCACGCACACTGCCGGGCCCTACGGGCGAACGCAACGTCTACACCCTTTGCGCACGCAGCCATGTGCTGTGCCTGGCAGACAACGATGCCGATCTGCTGACCCAGACCGCCGCCGTGCTGGCCGTGGGCGGCACCGCGCTGTGGCCTACAGGGCAGGCAAATCTGCACAGCCAGCTACCACCTGCAGTGCAAGCCCAGGTGGCCCTGCATGACAAAGCCATTGAATCGCCCGCAGTGGCTATGGATGCCGTGCTGCACCAGGGCGACATCGCATCGCTTCAGACAGTGTGCAAGGGACTGGCCCAGCGCCCCGGGCCCATCGTGGGGGTGACAACGCTGCCCAAGGGCTCCACCGATATCCCGCTGGAGCGGCTGTTGATGGAACGCGCACTGAGCGTCAACACGGCGGCTGCGGGCGGAAATGCCAGCCTGATGACCCTGATGTAATCTGCAAAAGAGCTTGCGAGCAGCAAACTCTGATGGTGCGAGAAGAGGGTGGCTAGGCGCGTACGATCTCTGCCGCAGGAAACCGAAGCGTGAAACAGGTGCCGCCCTCTTCCCTGTTTCGCACTTGAACCGATCCACCCTGTCGCTCGGTCAACGCCCGAACAATGGAAAGGCCCAACCCGAGGCCTTCCCCTGAATGTCCGGGAGCATGCGGGAAACGCTGAAATGGCTCTGCCAACAAGGCCGCAGACATGCCAGGGCCGGCATCACTCACACTTAGCACCACCTCGTTGACCGCGGTGTCGAGCAAGACCTCCACCCCCAACCAGCGGCCCTGTTTGGCATGGCGCAGCGCGTTCTCCAGCAGATTGAAAAGGATCTGCCGCATGCGACCACGATCCGCCTTAATCACAGCAAAATGAGGTGCGGAAGGCAATGCAAGCTCAAGCGCCATGTGATGCTGCTCAAGCCGATTGGCGTAACTTGCCATGTCCTCGCGCACCATTTCAACCAGGTCCAGAGGTTCCAGCTGCAGGGACAGATATCCTGCCTCGGCCATGGACAGTGTCTGCAGGTCTGCAACCAGCCGTCCAAGATGCTCGACTTGGTCCAGAAGCAACCGAGACTCTGCCGCATCCACCTGAATGACGCCGTCGCAAATGGCGTGCAGACGCGCCTGCAGTACTGCCAAAGGAGTTCGCAACTCATGAGAGATGGAAGCGGTGGTCGCCTTACGCTCACGCGCAGTTTTCTCCAGCGCATCAATCATCTGGTTGAAATGGTGAACCATCTCCGCCATCTCGCCCTTGTTGTGCATTGGCTGTGCCCGCATGGTGAAGTCTCCGGCAGCCACCTTGGTGGCCGCCTCGGCCATGGATGCCAGGGGCAGGGAAATCACCCGAGATACGAAGAAACCGACGCCAAGCCCGATCGGCAGGCAGATCAACAAACCAAGCGCCAGCGACCACTTTTCACTGAACCAGACGTCACCTCTCCAGTACTCGGCGTAAATGGCCATGGCCCGGGGCCCTTCTTCCTCGCCCCTGGCCTCCAACTCTTCCAGTTCCGCTCTCACCTCAGCAGGAAGGCTGCGATGAAAGTCTCTCTGCTGAATCTCTGAAAACACCATGACGCTGCCTGTCAGCAAGGCCATGGTGACCAGCAAGGTTCCTGCTATATGCAGTCCAAAGCGAACCCATATGCGCCCGAGAAACGATGAACGGAGAGGCTTCATGAAGGGTCAGCTCGCCTCGTTGTACTCGCCGGGCCACAGGCGATACCCCACCCCTCGTACGGTCTCGATCAGATCACCCTGCCCCGCCTGCTGAAGCTTGCGGCGCAACTTGGACAAGTGGGAGTCAATCACGCGGTCCAGCGCATCACTTTCCGGGAGGCAGTTTTCGATCAGATAGCTGCGAGAAAAACACCGCCGTGGCTGCGCGGCAAGGCAGGACAGAAGGCGGAACTCCGTCAGGGTCAGTGGCAGCGGCAAAGCACGCCCATCCTCCATGTAGGCCAGTGCCACATGAGCCTGCGGATCAATTTCAATGCGCCCAACGCGAATCTTCGCGGTAGCCTTCGCGTCCGGCTGCGGCTGCGAGCGACGCAGCACGGCGCGCACCCGCGCGACCACTTCGGGGGGACTGAAGGGCTTGACCACATAGTCATCCGCGCCGAGACGCAAGCCCAGCAGCTTGTCAATATCGTCTGCCAGTGCAGTCACCATGATCACCGGTGTCTGCCCGTCTTCGCGGATGGCACGCAAAACGTCCAATCCATCCATTCCTGGAATATGGATGTCCAGCAAAACCATCTCCGGGCGAAGCTGCCGGAAAAGCCGCATGGCCTCTACACCATCTGCGCATTGCCGCGCCCGAAATCCAGCGTGCTCCAGATACGCGGTAAGGACACTGGATATGCCCGGCTCATCCTCAACAACAAGAACCAGAGGACCGGACGGTGGGGTGGAATTGCTCATGAAACACGTACACAGATAAGCAGAGAAGCCGACAGTTGCCGCAGAAAGTCACAAAAACAAGGGGCCATTATGTACAGGCTACGAGAGGCTTGTCATGTCCCCACGTCTCCACAATTCCTCCATAGAGCATGCACCGGTACGCAAATTTCATCGGCTTGAATGGAGGCTCTTGGTCCGCTGGTCACACACCATCGGCTAGCGTCCTAACGAATCGCCCCTCGCGTGAACCGCATCCATATTTTTACGGCCTCTGTCACCCTCTGCGTCTTGGCGGCAGGGTGTGCGGCTCCAGGCACAGGCCCCAACGATGCGCGTGCCACTGCCACTGTGCCACCCACCTGGATGCAGCCTGTGGCGGCCAACGCTCCTGCTGTGGATCTCCACCAATGGTGGAAGAGTTTTAACGACCCCACTCTTGACGCCCTGGTTCAAGAGGCAATACACAGCAACCTCGACCTCAAGATCAGCTTGAGCCGCCTTCGCGAAGCGAGACTGGAAACCGGCCGAGCCTCCGCACAGTTCAAGCCAGCCTTTAGTGCAAACGCGCGCAATCTGCAGGACATCTCGGCAACCGATACCTACTTCCACGCCAGCATCGACATGGTGTGGGAACTGGGTCTGTTTGGTGCTGCACAAAGCACGCGGCAAATCGCGGAAGCCGCAGCCGCTTATGCAGACGCTGACGTGCAGGGGGTGCGCGTCTCGGTGATTGCCGACGTAGTTCGCAACTACCTTGACCTGCGCTCGGCGCAACGCCAGCAGGCCCAGTTGGAGCAGCTCGTCGATTCAGCACAACGCTTGGCTGCACTCACGCAGGTGCGGTTGCGCACATGGCAAGGCACCGCAGAAGAGGTGGTTCAAATCCAGCTACAGGTCGCTCAACTGGGCGCATCCCAGGCGCAGGTAAAACTGGCTGCCAGCAATGCGGCCCAGGCTCTTGCCATTTTGCTCGGGCGCGCAACACCCGACCCGGCGTGGCTTGAACACCCAACCCATACCTCCGGCCTGCTCGCACCATTCTCACTGCCGCAATTTCCCACAGATCTTCTTCGTACCCGCCCCGACGTGAAAGCTGCCGAAGCGGACGTCATGCGTGCCGCCGCAGCAGCGGGACTTGCTCGCTCAGAACTCTATCCACGCATCACCTTGGCGGGGTCGTTCCTCTACTCCTACAACATCACGCGCAACTTCCGCACCAAGACCAACAACGCACCTGCGGTAGGTCCCATCGTGGATATCCCGCTGTTTGACTGGGGCCGACGACTGACGCAAGTAGACATCAAAGAGGAAGCGCTCAATGCCTCCTTGATCAGCTACCAGCGCAGCGTCAACCAGGGCGTGGCGGAAACAGAGGGTGCACTCGCTGCCATGGCCGCACAACAAGCCCGCGCTCAAGCTTTGGACCAAGCGCTTTCACTGGTGCGGCAGCGCACGCAAGCCACCCAGAAGCAACGACGCCTCGGCCTTGCCAGTGAGTATGAAGTGCTGGCCCGCCAGCGGGCCGAATGGCAAGCGCAGCAAGAACTGGAGGCAGCACACCACGCTCATGCGCTGGCGTTTGTTGCACTTTACAAGGCACTGGGCGGAGCCCCGCTGCCTGAGCAAGACGTAGCAGCGCAAACCTCTGCATCCGCTCATGCAAAGGTGGATCAATGATTCCACTCGCACGCAAGACGCTGATTTATGAATGGCGCCGCTTTGTGCCAGCGGTGTTTGCGGTAGGTTTTTCCGGATTGCTGCTGGTAGTGCAAGCCGCGCTGGTATTGGGAATTTTTGGCAGCGCTGCCGTTTATGTGAGGGCATCCAGTGCTGACCTGTGGGCAGGTTACCCAGGCACACAGAGCGTGAACTTCGGAAGATCCATCAATCCGGATGTGGAGATGCGCTTGCGCATGGACCCTTCCGTGTCGGCTGTAGAGCCCTATTTGTGGGTGGACGGAGACTGGCGAAGTGCCAAGGCTGGCGCAGGCGGAGTATCCGTCTACCTTTCCGGCATCCGTACAGCAGCGGACGGAATGCTCTTTGCGCGAATTCTGGCTGCATGGCACCGCAATGCCCTGCGTGAGCCCGGCGCGGTTATCGTGGACAACGCAGATCTGGACACGCTGGGTGTAGAGGTCGGTCAGTCTGCATGGATCAACAACCAGCGCGTGCGAGTCGTTGCAGCCGTCGATGGCCTGCGCGGTCTCGGCGGAATCAATGTGCTCAGTTCGTTAGACACCGCCCGCGAGATCGGCGGCAACGATCCAGCTAGTGGTAGCACCTACCTGGTCGCTCGCACTTCAGAAAATGCCGAGGCAACCCAGGCACGCCTGACCCAAAGCCATCATGTCGGCTTTGGTCCCTTCGAGGTGTGGACTGCAGAGCAGTTTGCCCGGAGATCACAGCTTTATTGGATGTTTGACACCGGGGCCGGGGTGGCGGTGCTGTTCATGGCCATCGTCGTCTGCATGGTAGGTACGGTGGTGACCAGCCAGTCGCTGATGGGAGTGGTCGCGGGCACAGCCAAGGAATACGCCGTACTCAATGCACTTGGGGCCAGCCGCGGTGCTCTGGCGCGCCTGGTGATTGAGCAAGCGTGCTGGATTGGCGGTCTGGGTCTGGTCCTGGCATCGGTCGCCAGCGCCGTATTGCTCGGCGTTGCCGTGGCCTACGGAGTGCCAGTGGCGATGAATGCACCAGTGGCTGGTGGCTGCGCCGTGTTGATCGGACTCGTCGCATTGCTCTCCGGAGTATTTGCCATTCGCGCTCTCCTACGTGCAGATCCCGCGCTCCTTCTGCGATGAAAAGCCCTACACACCCCAACGCTGCAGTGGCGGTACCGCCCAGCCTGCAAGCTCTGCAGGTGCACAAGTCTTTTGTATCTGGACTATTGAAGGTTCCTGTACTACAAGGCTTGACGGTCTCCGTTTACCCAGCAGAGCTGACCCTCATCTCAGGGCCTTCAGGATGTGGAAAGAGCACCCTGCTGTCTCTTCTGTCTGCCCTGCAAAGCCCGGATGCAGGCAAAACCATGGCGCTGGGAGAGGACCTCGGGAAGCTCCGTACGCGGGACCTGGAACAATTCAGACTTCACCACACAGGATTCGTTTTTCAGGGCTTCAACCTCTTCCCTGCACTGACAGCGCTGGAGCAGGTGCAGCTACCTCTTGGGTATCTCGGCATGAGTGCCAAGGAGAGCGAAAAGCGGGCTCAACGCGCACTCGAGGAAGTAGACCTCTCGCACCGAGCCCACATGCGCCCGGCAGAACTCTCGGGAGGTGAAAAACAGCGAGTGGCGATTGCCCGCGCCATCGCAAAGCAGCCGCAACTGCTGTTTGCCGATGAGCCCACCAGCGCGCTGGATGCTGAGAGCGGTCAGCGTGTGATCAACATCCTGCACCGCATTGCGCGTACCCATGGCACCACGGTGCTGTGCGTTAGCCACGACCCGCGACTGGTACGACACGCAGATCGCGTGCTCGGCATGGAAGACGGCGCCATCCGCAGTGACTGGCGTCCGTCCGCCCTTCAAGAAGAAACCAAGATTTCATGACTGCAGACATGTTCCATCGACTCACCCTCAGCAGCGCATCGCTGCTCACTGCTGCATTGCTGCTGGGTTGTGATGCCCAATCTGCTCAGCCACCTGCAGGTACGGCACCCGCGGCAGCACCCAAAGCCGCGCACGGCAAAGAAATCGCCATGGCCCGAGGAAAAGTCGAGGTGCAGGGCGGGCTACTTGAGCTTGCTCCGGCCCAGGAAGGGATTGTGCAGACGCTATCCGTGCGAGAGGGACAGGACGTACAGAGAGGGCAGCTGCTGCTTCGCCTGGAAGATCACACCTCGGTTGCCGACATCGCTGTCGCCGAGTCTGAGCTGAGCTTGGCACAGGCCAGACACCAAGCCCGCCAGCAAAGGCTGCCATCGCTGCAGCGTCATGCGGCAAGACTGGCTGAAGCCGTGGCAGAAGGAGCTACAGAGCCCCAGCGTGCGGAAGAAGCACAGCAAGCGCTCAAAGATGCCGAATCAGAACTGAGCATTTCGCAGGCGGAAATACGCGTGGCCCAAAGCCGCATCGCACAGATTCGTGCTCAACAAAGCAAGCTGGAACTGCGTGCCCCCGAGGCGGGGAACGTGGTGCGGGTCACCACACATGCGGGCCAGCGAACTACTGCACAACCTGCCATCACTCTTTTGCCGCGCCGTCCCCTCATCGTGCGAGCAGAGGTCAACGAGAGTTTTGCCAAACAGGTGCAAGTGGGGACCACGGCCTCGGTGATCACGGACGGAGACAGCACACCGGTTGCACTACCTGCGGCCAAGGTGGTTCGCATCAGCCCCGTTCTGGGCAATGGCCGCCTCCATGACGATGCGCAGCGCGGCCCTGTCCGGGTCGTGGAGTGCGTACTGGAGTTCGAACAGTCGCCAGCAGTCCGAGTGGGTCAAAACGTGAGGGTCAGTTTTCATGAATAAACAGATCAACCTGAGCCTGCGCTCGCCAGCAGTGCCCCCCCGATCAGACATCGGCTGGATGGTGCAGAGCGATTTTGACGGAACTATCAGCAAGGTGGATGTCACTGACTCCCTTCTTCAGAAATTCGGCCTGCCTGGCTGGCAAGCCCTGGAAGACGCATGGGAGCGAGGAGAGATTGGTTCACGCGAATGCATGCAGGGCCAGGTAGCCCTGCTCAACATGGATCGCGATGAACTCCACGCCCACCTCGACACCATCGAGCTGGACCCGCATTTCAGCCACTTCATAGCCGTAGCCGACGAACGCGGTATTCCTGTGCAAGTGGTCAGCGACGGGATTGACTATGCCATCCGCTACATATTGCAGCGGCATGGCCTGGGCCATCTCCCGGTGATTGCCAACAGGCTGGTGCAAACGGGGACTCGCAACTGGCAGCTCCAGTCTCCCTGGGCCAGCGCAGCGTGTGCACGCGCCAGTGGAAATTGCAAATGCGAACGTCTGGCAGAACAGCAACTGACCCACGGGAAGGTGCTCTACATCGGCGACGGAAGCTCCGATTTCTGTGTGTCTGCCAAAGCAGACTATGTGCTGGCCAAAGACAAGTTGGTAGACCATTGCGTACGCCACGGAATCGCTCATTCGACGTTCTCGAATTTCTCTGAGGCACTGGCAATGCTGCCCCAGGGCATGGAGCTGGCAGCATGAACGCAACCGCCATGCCCTTCACCTCCACCAGTCTGCGGGAAGATCTGCCCGCGACCGTGAGGTCCGTCGTCACGCTGGAGCATGAATACGTGATGCACGGCAGTGGCCCCAATGCCAGTACCGGCATCCTGCTCATCCACGGACTCACAGGTACACCCAATGAAATGCGCTTGCTCGCGAAAGGCTTGCACCGCGAGGGTTTTACCGTGCTGGCCGTGCAACTGGCAGGCCATTGCGGCACCCAGGAGGACCTGCTCGCCAGCAGCTGGCAAGACTGGCTCACCAGCGTACAGCGCGGAGCCAGCCAATTGCAGCAGATGACGGGACGACCTGTGGTGGCCTGCGGCCTGTCCATGGGAGCGGTGCTGGCCCTCGCCCTCGCCGAGAACAGCCCACAGCAGGTAGCGGGTGTCATCGCACTGTCCACCACCTTCCAATATGACGGCTGGAGCATTCCTCTGTACACCCGGTTGTCCTTCCTGCTCCCCCTTTTCAAGGCATTGGGGATTGGGCGAAACAGCGTGTTCATGGAACAGCCCCCCTACGGTATCAAGGACGTGGCTTTGCGTGAGCGCGTGGTGGCCCAGATGCACTCTGGTGACAGTGCCGCGGCGGGCCTTCCAGGCAACCCATGGTGGTCAGTGATTGAAATGAAGGCTCTTTCGGCCTTTGTGAGGGAGCACCTCGAAAAGGTGAAAGCTCCCTGTCTGGTCATACACGCGAGAGAAGACGATATCGCCTCTATTGCCAACGCCCAGGCCATTGTGCATGGCGCGCGCAATGCCCCGGTGGAGTTGGTACTTCTCAACGACTGCTATCACATGATCACCATTGACCGCGAACGCCGCACGGTGCTGGCTCGCGCGGTGCGGTTTGCACAGAGCCTCAGCGCCAAAGGGTCTTCATGATGGCAGGTAGCACGGAGGGCAGCATCACACCGCTGGTTGTGGTGTTGTGGACGATGAACATGCTGGTGGACACAGGAGGACAGCTGGCCTTCAAGGCTGCAGCGATGACCGATCCACAGGCAGGGAGTGGACTCTCCCGCTGGATCTGGATGGCACAGCGGCCCTGGCTGTGGATCGGAGTGGGCTGCTACATCGCAGAGTTTCTGGTGTGGCTGGCCTTCCTGTCCTTGGTACCTTTGTCTGACGGCGTGCTGTTAGGCTCCATCAACATCGTGGCAGTGATGGTGGCAGGCCGCTTTCTGTTTCACGAGAAGCTTTCGCGCATGCGTGTACTGGGCATTCTGCTGGTCTCTGCAGGGGTAGCTGTCGTGGGCATGAAAGCATGAAGCGCTTTTATCTATTAGGCTTCTTTGCGCTGGTGGCGTTTGACACGTTGGCCCAGCTCAGTTTCAAGCTGGCCGGTGAGCATGCCCTGCCCTTGGAACTGTCTGCTGGCTGGCTGTGGCGTGTGTTCGGACAGCCCTGGATTTACGGTGCCTTCATCGGCTACGTGGGGGCCTTCTTTACTTGGATGACACTGCTGGAACACGCGCCCATCGGTCCTGCGTTTGCAGCCTCGCACCTCGAAGTTGTCTCGGTACTGGCGTTTTCTGCATGGCTTTTCGGAGAACACATTGGCTGGCCCCAGGTCCTGGGTGCCGTGCTGATCCTGGCAGGAATAGCCTGTCTTGCACGCAGTGAGACGGACCAGGGCGACGAAACCGTACACGCCAAACAATATGGCCATGGGACGTGAAGTCCCACCCACAGCGGGACTGCCACTGGAGATAGCGGATCTGTGGCCCAGACGTGGGCAGGATTTTTCCAGCGCCCTCTCTTCATTCCTGGGTCTGCCAGAGATGCAACTGGAATGCTCTGGCACGGCAGCACTGGTCATCGCGCTGACGACCTTGGCCAGGCACTCACCAGACCGAACCGAGGTGATCGTCCCTGCCTATACCTGCCCCTTGGTGGCACTGGCGGTAGCCCACAGCGGTCTGCAACTCCGGCTTTGCGATCTGTCTCCTGATAGTCTGGATCTGGACCCAACTCATCTCCAGCGACTTTGCAGCTCCAAGACACTGGCAGTTCTTCCTACCCATCTGGGCGGGCGGGTGGTCGGTGTAGCTGCCGTGCATGCAGCTGCACGGGCGGTGGGAGCTTGGGTGATTGAAGATGCTGCTCAGGCCTTGGGAGCTCGCATCCACAGCGCCAGCGTGGGCGCGCAAAGCGATATGGTGTTCTTCAGCCTTGCAGTAGGCAAAGGCCTGAGCATTTATGAGGGCGGCGCTTTGAGCGTAGCCGATCCTTCGTTAAGAAAGGAATGCCAGCAGACTGCCAAAACACTCGCACCGTTCAAGCTGGTCTGGGAGCTGCGCCGGTCTTTTGAACTGCTGGCCTACTCCCTTGTTTATCGCCCGACCATGCTACCTTGGGTCTACGGTGCTCCCTTGCGAAAAGCCCTGGCACAAGGTGACCCAATCACTGCAGCGGGCGATGACTTCTCACCTTCCATCCCCCTGCACAGGGTAGGCCGCTGGCGCAACAGTGTGGGAGCCCGAGCCTTGGCGCGGCTACCTGCATGGCTTGATGAAGGAAGAACCCGGGCCATGGAGCGCTTGGTGCGGTTGAGCCGCATCCCTGCTGTGAAAGTAGTGCAAGACAGCACCCATGTGGCTTACGCGGCAGGCACATGGCCGATCATCATGATCTTGCTTCCGAACAGCAGTTTCCGAGATCAGGTGCTCCGCCAGCTTTGGGGCGCAGGACTCGGCGTTTCACTGCCTTTTGCCCACGCACTGCCAGACTACCCCTGCTATGCCGAACAGGTACCCCATGCAGGTCCTGACGAGTTACCCAACGCACGCAGCTTTGCTGCCAGGGTCATCGCCATCAGCAATAGCCCTTGGCTGAGCAATACGGACTTCGAGCGCATTTGCGCCACTATTGAAAACACAGTGTGAGGATAAGCGGCCAACATCGGCTGCGTTTACTCCTTAACTGGCCAAGGCGATTTGCTCCAATAGCACCTGATTGAAGGCAGATTGCTGCGCCTGCCAATCTGGCAACGCGGCACCTACTTGGCTGGTGTCCTGCCCATCACCTGCACTCAACCAGCGCTTCCAGGCTGTCTGGTAACGGTACTCAGATACGTCCCCCGTCACATCACTGCCCACCAGCTGGCCTCTCAATGCCTCCAATATGGCAAAGGCATGATGACTCTCCAGCATGCCCTGGTCCCAATTGGTACGGACTACTGCTGGGGAAAACACGTCCTTATCGATGCTGAGGTACGTTCGCTGCCGATGCGCTGAAAGCATGCGAAACACTGCGGCAGTGAGTGCATTGGCATCGCTGAATGAGCGGAAGCAGTTACCCAATCCCAGCCATTGCGACCAACGGGTATCGACACCGATGCTCCAGTAGGTCAATCGTCCGGCCTTGAGCGGTGCAAGGTAGTTCTCCCAGGCGTGGCGGACACTGATATCGCCAGAGGTGATGCCGATGACATGCACATGGGAAACCGCAGGCAACATGACCACCCTGCGTACCCAGGAGCCGCAATGCACACCAAACGGAAACCGCATATTGTCGGGATGGTTGTCCAGAACCACCACACGCAAGGGCTGGCGAGATGTATGGCCTACACCCTCGACACAGCGCGTGACCAGTGGCCAGCTGAGGTGATGGAAGTCCCCACTGCCCATGAAGACTGTGCCATGCTGCTGGAACGCAGGCATGCATTTGTGGAGGCGTTGCTGAAACAGGCCCATGCGGGCATGACTGCAGCCGAAGCGCACCGCCTCCTGCCATTCTGGCAAGATCAGCCTTACCTCATTGGGTAACGCTCCTACGGACCCGTCGAGATCCAGCACCACAGGCGGCCTTCCAGCGTCCATCAGCGCTGCTCCAGTTGATCGCGCCATTGGCGATCACTTTCAAAACGGCTAGCGAATCGCCTTGCCACTGCTCGCAGCAACGGTTGCCTCACGTAGACCGCGTGGCGTGTGAAAGTAAAGCTGGCCCCCAGACTCCGTTTGACCTCAGGATCTGTCCAGCCTGCAACGTAATGGGTCAAACCGTGGTCAATGGCGTACTGCAGGTTCTCCAGCCAGCTCACAAAGTACAGGTTGACCTCGCGGGCCGCTGGGTAAGACATACCGATGTACTTGTCTACCAGCCGCCCTGCATGCACATAGCAGAGATTCCAACCCAACAACTCCTGCGTATCTACACGGCGGTACTCAAAGACGACTCCTTGGCTGGAGGCATCTCGCAGCAAGGCTGCAAAGAAGCTGCGGGTGAGCTTGTCAAAGTGGACCTCGCTCTGCGCGTAAACCCCTTCGTAAAGGGCATAGTAGCTGTCCACCACATCATCATCCGCAAAGGCAGGCCCTGTGGGCAGGTGATGCACTTGCATGCCGGAGCGGCTGCGCCATTTGCGCCTCAGGTTTTGTCTTCTGCTGGAAGAAAGTCGCGACAGATATGTGTCGAGATGATCGAAATCTATGGGCACATAAGCCAGCGCCTGCCCCTCCACCAGCACGAATCCTTGCGCCTCGCATGCCTGAACCAACGCCTGGGCGTAGGCGTTGTCGCTGTCGCTGAGCATGGGGCACTGCTGCGGAATGTCCTTGATGATGGACAGAAGGTAGCGCTTGCCCAAAGTCTGGCGCACCGATTCAGCCAACTCCTCTGGCTTGTGGCCCGTGGGGGGAAGTGGTGCATATTCAGTCACCGTGGTCCCGACAAACCCTGTAGTCAATCTCAGCCAGCGCGACCAGCGAGCGAACAACGGCAGCTCGGCCAACTTGCTCTTCAGATCTTCATCTGCTGTCGTGAGCAAATCAAAAGGTGCAATGAACGCTGGTAGGGGCAATCCCCGGAACAAGGAAAACCCTTGTGGTGGATTGCCACCAAAGTGGCCGATCAAGGCGCCCGGTTCGAGCTGATTTCGCCACTCCATCAGTGCTGCTTGGCCCGGGTAATCAGTTGGTCCAGCAACACCAGCGCTTCGTCAATTTCAGCGCGGGTGATCATGAGGGAAGGAGCCAGTGTGATCACGTTCTTGTAATACCCCCCGACATCCAGCACCAAGCCGCGTTTCTGACCTTGGTATTCAAGGTTGCCCTCCAGGCCAATGTCGACCATCTTGTCCAGCAATGCACGGTTGGGTGTGAAGCCGTCCTCGGTACAAATTTCTGCGCGCAGCGCCAGGCCAAGGCCGTCTACATCACCGATTTCTTTGTGGCGCTTTTGCAGTTGCTTGAGGCCATCCAAAAAGTAGGCTCCGCTGGCTCGCACCTGGGCACCGAAGTCGATTTCGTGCGTCATTTTCATGACTTCAAGACCCAATGCAGTACCCAGCGGATTGCTGGCGAAAGTGGAGTGGGTGGAGCCCGGAGGGAAGATGGTGGGGTTGATCAGTTCTTCGCGTGCCCACAGACCGGACAAGGCATTCAACCCGTTAGTCAATGCTTTGGCAAAAACCAGCACATCGGGCTGTACGCCAAAGTTTTCGATAGACCAGAGCGTGCCGGTGCGCCAGAAGCCCATCTGAATTTCATCGACCACAAGCAGCAGGCCGTGTTCATCCAGCACCTTCTTCAGACCTTTAAAGAAGTTGGCGGGTGGCACCACATACCCACCCGTACCCTGAATGGGCTCCACATAAAAAGCCGCGTACTCACACTGGTTGGTCTTGGGGTCCCAGATAGCGTGATATTCGTTCTCGAACTTGCGTGCGAATTCCTTGATCAGCGATTCCGAATACTCTTCGGCCGTCATACCCTTGG
This sequence comes from Acidovorax sp. DW039, assembly GCF_037101375.1. Classification (NCBI taxonomy): domain Bacteria; kingdom Pseudomonadati; phylum Pseudomonadota; class Betaproteobacteria; order Burkholderiales; family Comamonadaceae; genus Acidovorax; species Acidovorax sp. DW039. The sequence continues at coordinate 3,225,646 of NZ_AP029019.1, forward strand.
GGCGCCGGAAGGGGTATGGAAAGGGCAGAAACTGTGCGCGATCACCGAAGTGACCAAAGCGCCGCCGATAGCGGTAGCTGGAAGTAATGCTCGAGGCACCTAGCGTGCGTCCGTGGTAGCCACCTTCAAATGCAAACATCAGGCTTTTGCCACCAGAGGCATTGCGCACCACCTTGAGCGAATCCTCTATCGCCTGAGCACCGCCCACATTGAAATGCACGCGACCCGGCTTGCCCCACTTGGCCTGGGCATCTTGCGCAATGAACTTGGCCAGCTCAATCTTGGTGGGGTGGAGATACTGGCTTGCAACCTGCGGCAAGGTCTGCAACTGACGAATCATCACCTCTTCCAGACGCTTGTTCTTGTAGCCGAAGTTCACGGCCGAGTACCACATCTGCAAGTCAAGATACGGCGTACCTTCTGCATCGAACATGTAGCTACCCTCGCAGCCGTCGAAGATCTTGGGAGGGTTGACGTAGTGGACGGTATCGCCGAAAGAGCAGTATTTTGCTTCGTCTGCCAGCAGTTGAACGTGATCGTTGCTCATGTCAGAAGGGACTCCAGGAAGAGATTGCGCACATGCTTGGCGCCCGACCATCCGGGTGACATCACCACATGCACGTGCGAGTCTGCAACCTCAACCTTGATCCAACATCGAGCAATTGTGTGGGAATCGTGGAGCAAGCCGCAAAGGTCGCACACCCTTCAGAATTTGTCCCTCAGGCCGTCAGTTCCGGCAATGGCAGGTTCAACAACAGGTTTTGCGGTTTGAGGCGAACAATGCCCTCTGCATTGGTTGCGAGCCCCAGGTACACAGGCTTTCCGGCTACATCTGCGCGCATCTCTGCCGGGTTCTCAAACTTCAGGATGAACAGGCTCACCAGCCTGCGCATCCGCTCCTCATCGACTGTCTGGCCCTGGTAGAGGTCGTTCAGGAGAGCGGTGGCCTCCACATCCAGCCCCACATGCCAACGCCAGGCGCTGTCGCTGATCTGATGCACGGGCTCGATGTGGACCTGCACGCCCAGCATGTGCTGCACCCAACGCTCCAGCACCCGGGACAGCGCTTTGAGACCGGAGCGCGCACGGGTCATTTTCAGGGTCAGCCCATGGCTGAGGTCTTGGGTGAGTTCATGGGTTAAATCCAGCAAGAAGTGATGGCGATCGCTGGTCTGCCAATACTGTGCAGCGTTGTCAGGCGTCAGCACCTGGACTTGCGCCGTGGGCTGCAGCGCCCCACTCTGCCGCAGCAAGCGTCCCATCTCGCCCAGCCCCGCCGTATCGTGCAAAAAGTCCAATGCATCACGGTCCCCCGCCAGCATCTGCCCTTCGTGCAAGGTAATGCGCTGCGGGCGAAACAGCAGCTCCGCAGCACGGGCTTCCAGGGCGTCGGTGCAGCCATCCAGCATGTTGCGCAGCAAGGCATGCACCACGGCATCGATAAAGACCGCGGGCACATTCACTGCGCCGCTGCGCATGAGTTGCAGGTAATACGCTTCGAGCGTACCCGCAGCAAGCAGCCCGTCCCTGAATCGCAGAAACACGGCATAGTTTTCCCGTGCGTCCGCATCCTGCACGGCATCCAGGGCCTGGCGGGGTACTGCCCCCAGCGGCTGCTCCTGAAGTTGCGAATTCAACGCGATTTCTGCCTCGCAAGACTCGGGCACCAGCGCCAGCTCTGGCCGCGCCAGCAGAAGCCGCACATAGGCCTGCGTTGGAACCAGCCAGCCGCGCTCGTCGCGCCGCAAAAGCGTAAAGCCACTGTCAGGCCAGAAATCGTGTGTGGGCTGCATGCAAGTTACCAATGAAGGTTATCTAGGAAGCTGTTCAAAAAGCGAAGGCTACACCTCCGTGCTTTCCCCCAGGCCTCTGCGGTTTTGCGCGGGCGGCGGCACAATGGGACTCCATGAGTGCGCTGCCCGCAAAACTTCCCATCCGCACAGAATGCCCGCCCGGCGCCTGCGTGTGCGACCGCGACGCCCTGCTGCAAAACCCGCAGGGCGACACCCGCGTGCTTTTGCTGACCCGCGAAGAAGAAAAACGGCTGCTGCAGCGCCTGGAGCAAATCACCAGCCTGGCCGAGTTACGCCGCATGCAAGACCGGATGGAACAGCAGTTGGGCATTCGCCTCACCATTGCCCCCGGCCCGAACGAGGTGCGGACCCTGCGCGGTATCACCATCCTGGTTCATGAACAACAAGGCCTGTGCCGCAAAACCCGTCAGTCCATCCCTGCGGCCATCAAGCAAAGCCTGGAACAGCGGCCAGAGATCAGCTACGAACTGCTGGACGAAGGGGGGTTGTTTGGTGGGCAGTAGCTAGCAGCGAGTAAGCCCCATATCACAGGCCAAAAAGCCCATTTCACGAGATCGGGGCTTTTTTAGCTTCGTTGCACTACAAGATGAAATAGATGGCGGCAAATGCGGAGCTATTTTAGAACTGAGTCGCCCGAGGTATATCAGCGCAGATTGACTGCATCCAAATCACCAACATCGTTCATGATGGTGAGAACTCCTTGCGCAGAAATCGCCATACTTCCACCCAAAGGGTAGCGCCAGACAACTTGGTGGGTCGCTAAATCAACTGCCACAGTACTCGACGAAGAACTTACAAAAGCTAAGTTCCTGCTGACGATCACTGCAGTAAATTTCCTATCACCCAACCTCTGCGAGGTCCATAACAAATTACCCGTTTTGGGTTCACGTGCCTCGAGCACGCTTCCATTCGCTCCGAACGAATACACGACACCATTGCCAACTGCAGGCACGCCTGACGAAGCCAAGCTCATCGCCCAAGCAAGTTTTCGACTCACCAAATCGAAGGCCATCAGGTTTTCGGAAACAACGATTCCCATTTGGTCGTCGGTTAGTACAACGGGAACGGCGTCATAGGAAGCGCTAAAGTTTGACGCAGAACCAATCGAAAACGCGAGATTTCCGTCGTTCGCCCCGAACGCTAGCATTCGTTTTTCTGTAGTGTAGGTATAAACAAACCGTCCATCCGTCGAAGGAGTCCACCCCCGCCACACCACGGATGCCGCTCCACCGCTCCATGTAAAAGCACCGTTCCGGTCATCAAAATTCTTCAGGCTGTCGGAATAAATATAGGCATTTGATCCAAATATGGTTGGAGCTGAATAAGTACCCTGAGCCGAAGCAATTGGCATTTTATGGATTAATGCACCAGTGAACTGATCAAACACCCATAAAAATGACCCTTCAACTGCAGTTGAAGTCACGTATACGCGTCCATTACCCACAGCGGGAGAACTCACATTTGAGAAGGAACCTTTTAAATTCACTCTCCAGGCCACATCCCCACGGTCTTCTGACAAAGCAACCAACTCCCAGCCCCCCCAGGAACCCGGCGTGCCGACCATGAAAATGCGGCCATTATCGATAGCGTTGGATGCGTAAGAACTGAAGTTAAAATCATTCGACTTAAATCTCCAGCGACGTGAAAAAACCGCAGGATCGAAGTTAGCTTCAACGAAACCTGTGTGCTTGGCATTGCCTTGATAGGTAGACCAAGCTCCCAAGCCAGGAACAGGCTGCAATGGCAGCAAATTTAAGTCAGACTTCACAATAACCGCAAGGGGCACTATCCAAGGAGATCCAGCGACCGGCGATTGACACACGTCAACCGAATCACGACAAACCCTCAATTGCAGATTGCTAGTGTGTTTACCTACGGGTAACGCAGAGCCAGCGACAGTTGATAGATTGAAAATATAACGCCCACCTGCAGGCATCATCAATTGGCTAGTTGATGCCGCAGTTAACTTCCCTGGATCATAAAAACCTATATTCACTGGCGAATCCAATTCGCCAGTGAATTGAGCCTCAATACTAAAATCAACCGACTCTTCAGCGTACTTAGTCAAATTAACACTCGGCACAGACAGAGTCATCCGACTCGCAGCTTCAGCCTTAGGTTTAACCTGTATACCCAAAGCAAGCCTCCATGGGGATCCCGGAAGAGGCTTGGCGCAAGTCACAGGGTCGTCTTCACAAACGCGCACCTCCAGGCTAGTGTTGTGCCTTCCAACCTCAAGATTCGCTGCTGTATTCAATACGGCCCGATAACTCAGTTGCGACAAGGCAAAGACATTTACCCGCGTGGTAATCAATCCATTCTTATCGATAATTGCCACGTTAAAAGGCGTTTCGAATGTTTTGCTGGAATAAGCAGTAACCGATACAGGAACACTCTCACCTTCGTACTGACTGACCTCCAAACTGGCAGGCTCAAACGCTAACCACGCCCCGTCAGGACTACTCGGTCCAGTGTCAGTACCTCCAGTACCTCCGGTACCTCCAGTGCTTCCACCACTCCCACCACCACACCCAGCCAATACGACCAAAAACAAACACGCTGCTACACGACTAAACCAATCTTTCATGCATCCCCCCATTTATTAGCATTTTGTATCGGATACGCGCACTGGCTGACAGCACGCTATCAACGACGGCTCATTCCCACTCAATCGTCAACGACTTTTTTGCAGGGAACATTTTTGAACACTGTTGCTTCGTGTTGGTCATTCGGGGGTAAGCAATAAATTCGACGATACCGTCACCAATACCGTCACTGAAATTCGTGGGCTGCTGAGCGAAGACAAGATCATTCATAACCATCCAACACTCTACTTCGCAGTTTAGCGTGTGACTAGGCTCCAACCATGCACGAGTTCGTACACCTACGGCATCCGCGCTTCTTGGCTGGAGAACACTTCGGACGATCAGAAAAAATTCTGATGATTCCGAAGATTGCTTCGGTTTGAGAACAACCGGCATAGGGAGCGTGATCCGGCTTGATGTCACGCCGACGCCATGCCGTTCATTGAGCTTTAAGCAGATGCCTCTCAACAAACGCTTGAATATCGCTCCGCGTAATGTCCGTGAACTTGTTGCTGCTGCAGATGGGGAATGGGTTGTACTTGTTGAGCGCCCGAGTGCACACGTTGTCTTCCGCCCGACGACCGACACCTCGGGTTGGCGAGTCCCATGCGTGCGTAGCGCCCTCAAAGTTTGTCCACTTCTCGACGCCCTTGAATACTTTGCCCACGTTGCACTGAGATAGCGGCGTGGCGGTATCTGCACTACCCGTAAACGCAATCACAGGTGCCACATAGTTGCCCAGCGGAGGCGCGTCTTCCTTGTCCGTACTGCCGCTGGGGGCACGACCAAAAATGGACTCCTTCACGTAGCAGTTGGGGTACAGCGACACACCACCTGCCAGCAACGATCTCACTTCGCCACTGAGGTTGTGATTGGTGAAAGCTCGCAACACAGTCCACCCTCCTTGACTGTCGCCAATCACGAACGTCTTCTTGGGATCAGCACCTTCGGATTGCGTGAACCGAGCAGCGGCGATCAGATCAAGCACACGCATGTTTGCCCCAAAGCGAGTCCAACTGAGCCAGTTTTCCGTACGACCCCGTGACCAATACGAATCGAGAATCAGGATGTTGGCGTCGAGGTTACGCTTGGCCCACACTGCAGTGTCCAGGTTGCCGGGTGCCACACCATGACCACCATGAACAATGATGATGGTAGGACGCTCGAACACTCGACCGTTCTGTGCTGTCCAGCTTGAGAACAGCATGCCCTTACCGTCATAAGACGGAACGTTTGCGGCAAACAAGTTGAGCCCGTTGTTCACCAGTGGCCGCTCCATGTTCCAGCCATGGGACGATGCCGGTGGATGCTGCACGGTGATAGGCGGCTGGTACTTTTCAACAGGGATCACATCGTCATTTGCATGGCTGGTCATTGAAGCCAAGCCGATAGCCACCACGGCGGTTAGGCGAGAAAGAGCCTTGAGAAATCGTCTGGTCATATGAATGCTCTTTTTGTTGGGTGATCCATCAGGGAAGCTGCAGAGGCCGTGAGTCCACACGCATCCCATAGCGATCAAGCTCCTTCGCGCTCATCGCGGACATCGCGTCGATCTGACAGCGCAAATCCGCAATACGCTTGCCACTCTGCTCCACCACTACTCCCTTGCGCTCATTTTCACCGTCACCGGCATAAACGACATAGCGATAGTTGCCCTTGTCGAAGGACAGGAAGTTCACAGCAGTACCGTCTTGACCGACCTGTGAGCCACGCTGGAAAGCTGAAGCCGCACCAGTTCCAGCGCTCGGATACTCCATTTCCACTGCGCCTTCCAGCGGTGCTATCCGGTATGTCAACTGCTCATTGCCACCAGCGCGGCCAGTGCACACCGAGGCGCGCTTCTTGCCGGTGGAGCACGCAAAGATCGGGGTCTCAGCAGCCGTGCATAGGTGCGGCACGGTCACAGCCGGAGCTGCAGCCGTCACGTTGGCTGGCGGAGTGACTGGCGCGGCAGCGGGTGCCGTATTCGCAGGCGCTGGCACAGCTGCAGCTGGCGCAGGCTGGGTGACTGGCGAGACCTCGGGTGGAGGCGGCTCCGCAGATTTGGCCGCAGCCGCTGGCGGAGCTTCACCGGCAATCTTGGCAATCTCCGCTTCGCTCTTGTCGAACACCCGGAGCATCGCCAGATCGTGGAACAACCCCATGAATGCCAAGTGCCCCGTGAGCTTGACCAGTATCTCTTTGCCGTCTTCGGTTCGCTGGACGATGTAGGTCACATTGCCCTTGACCGTATTGCCATCCAACGCTGCCCCTTGAGGCTCGTACGTGCCGCGCAGGTGATTGAGCATCCGTTGATCGGTAGGGATAGCGTCTTGCGGCATCACCGCCGTCAGGACCGCTGAGCAGGTCTTCTTCCCTGTTGATTCGTCGCTTCGAGCGGTCGTGATGGATTCCACCGTGACTTTGGTGTTCTTGCTCGTGATCTGCACGCTGCGCTGACGCTCAGGGCTCATGCTGGCATGCTCTTTGTCAAAGCTCTGCTGGTAAATCTGCTGCACGAGCGATACCGCTGCCGGATCAGCGCAGGACGGCGCTTTGTCACCGCATGCAGCCAGCAAAACCACGGACGTTGCCGCCAAGGTCACGGCAGTAGCTCTTTTGGAATTCATTTTTTCTTCCTGTTGGTTGTAAGAATTTGTGCCTCTCAAGGAACATTCTGGCATGCAATGTTCCTTATAAGACGTTTCCTCAGCAGGCACATTTCGAGAGCCTGTGGAGCATGTCACGGACTGCTCCACAGAAACAAAGCGCTGCCAGCGAGACGCCGGTTCAGCGCCGCCGCAAGGTGCGACTCATACCGAATGCCATCACGTTGGCTGTTGGCGAGAACCTACGAAGCTTCCGTGAAGAGCGCGGCATGACGCAGTTGGAATTGGCAATGAGTGCCGAGGTGGAGCGCACTCGGGTGTCCAAGCTGGAGCTGGGTCTGGTGAATCCGAGTGTTTTGACGCTTGCCACCATCTGCCACGTGCTGGACATCACCCTGGCTGATCTGTTCGGCGGTATTCGGCTGGCACATCCGCCCACCACCGAGGGCGGGACACTGCGCCGCGCCAATCAAGCCGTGCTCGACAAGAAGCCAGCAGCCAAGCGCACCAAAGTGCCGGGTAAAGCTGCCGCCAAGTAGGCTCTGGGCGGATCGTTTCAGGCGCTCACGACCACTGTCAGTCGCAGCTTGTCCACCAATGCCGGGGCAGGCGCTGCAGCAAACCACAGTTCAGAACAGGCCGGCACTGCGCTATGGAACGCGCTGGATACCACCCTGCACTGATCCAGATGCAAGCCGGAGTAGCCGCGCAGCACCACGATGACAGTCGGTGGGCGTTCTGATGAGGCTTGCTGTGCGGTGGCCTCGATGCTGTCATGGAGCATGGTTTGCAGGTCGCAATGATGGCCGGTAACGACATGGCTCCATGTGGACCGCCCCCAACGCGCCATTACCGCGCTCAGATCGCCCCAGTCCAATGCTGGCATCGCGTCTGGCTCTGTCGCCGCCCACAGATCGTCAAGAACCCATTCCGAGTACACGACCGAAGGAGTTGGCATGCACACCAGAGCCAGCTTCTGCAAACATTCGCGCCGGTTCAGTGTCATGACGTTCTCCGCACACGTATGGCTGCCAGCAACCGCACTGCCTCGGGTTGCCAAGACTCTGACTCGTGCATCCAGATGATCAGCTTCTGCTTGGGCTCTTTGTGCCAGCCAGGCTTGGCACGACGGCTTCCGGGACCGGCATCTGGCAAGCGCAGCCGTGCGTTATGGGCATGGAAACATGGTTCTGCGCCACCACTGTCTAGTAGCAGAATGCGCTGCGGAAAGTGGCTTTGCCCGACCACCAAACCCTCCACACCCACCGCGAGAGCCCAGTGCTTAGTGCGGTGATGTTTGACCGAAGCAAAGGCAATGGCAACCAGATCACCCTGCATAAGCCATTTGACGGCGGGAGCATCTACATCGTGCTCAATGCAATAGCGAGCCGTGAGTTCGAGTGGCAGTCCGAGGCTGTTCACTGCATCCGTCCAATCTTTTGGGTTGATTCCAGTGAAGTAGTACGGGGACATTGCGGTCCAAACTGCGGCTGCCACACCATGCTTACGCCGCGACATGTCGTGCAGTGCTGATGCCTTGGCCAGTCCAAGAATCACAAGCAGCATCGCCAGCATGTGAGTCCCGCAAGATGCGTCCAGTACCGATTGCTGCATGAAGACCGGCACCGGCTCTTCGCGCTTTTGTTGAACGGTGAGTGCATGGCCGGTCTGTAGCGCCGCATGGATGCGCTGAAACGTGTAAGACGGCTCAGCGCGCTTGGATGAGACGGCTTTGGACATATCAATACTCATCCGGACGAAGTAGCGTAGTGACGCTGCGGTCGGCTTCAGTGATGATCCAGAGCGTTGGGAGTGACGAACGCTTGTCTCTGGGCGTTGCTGCGAGTCGCTCTGCATCGACAAGCCGATAACAACTCAGAATCCGCAAACGGCGGGTGACGGCGTAGTCGTTTTCTGCGCGGTCTTCCTCGCACAGGTCACCCCAGTCGCCATGAACATGACGGCTGACCAGGGCTGCCGCGCTGAAGCCAGTTTCTTGCAGCAGTTCCAAAGCGCCGGGCGTGGCAACGATTTGGCCCAGCGGAAACTTGGCGGTGTTGGAGTAGATGATGGTGGCGACGGTAGATGAAGACGAAGCCAGACTTGATGTGGATTCGGGTGTAGTGGTCATGGGAATCTCCATAGGTAGGGAACAAAACAAAACTGAAAAACAAACGGGCACGCTTAGTCCTCCGCGAACGATTGGCGGATAGAAGAGAAGCGAGAGAGATCAGCGCGGCTGCAGAACAGCAGCTGGAGAGAGACAGGGCATCAGCGAGAGGCCATCAACGAAACTTGCGCTTGGCAGAGCGCGGTCAGCAGATCAGAGTCCGAGGCGTATGGCTGCTCGATCCAGTCTGCAAACTGGTCGGTGGCCAACAGCCAGCAGCTGAGCACAGATGGCATCGCACCATCGGCATCACCCCCATCCAGCAAGCCCCAGGCGTGCAACCGGCGCGATGCCACAGCATCTCGGATAGCGTCCGCCGGCATCTCGCACAACAGCGCCATCACATGGCAGGCATGTGTGGCGTCACGGAATGGGATGACTGGCAAGATCGCACCGCCGAAGCGCCGAATGCAGTAGGACCACCGTAGCCACTGGGACTCAAATAGCGTGAAGTTAAGCAGCCGCGCAAGCGTGTCCAGATTCGTACCAATGCATGACTCTGCTGGTAGTGGTGATGGCTCCAAGGCAGCCAGCCGAGCAGCCACGATTACCGGGTCCGTCGGGATCGAAAAATCAACGTCTCGACCGTCTCCATCCACCATCAAAAAATCCGGCATGTCACCATCGAATATGGGTTGCTTTCCACATCCAAGTTCGCGCCAGCATCTCTGTTCGATACCGCGACTTTCTCGAATCAAGTCTTTGCCGTCTAACAAGCGAGGCAGAACCACCCCAATGCGATGCAGCAGGCGAACCATGTGATAGCGGCGATAGACTGCATTGCATGGAACATGGGCTACTTCCTGGAGATCGTAAGCATCAAGTCTGCTTACACGCCTCGCCACCGCACCTATAGGAAGGTTACTGATCATGGGTCACCAGGGACGGAACACACCTGTACATCTATTCAGCCACCACGTAAACCGATCAATAGCAGCATGGACCGACGTACACGAGAATCACAGACTGACTAACAGTCAGTTGAAGAGAACGTTGACGGTCTGTGTGATGACACTTCGTGCGCCAGAATTGTCAAAAAAAGTGGTCAAAATCGCCGCAAATAGCGTAAGCTCGCCAGAATCTGCATTATATCGAAATATGACCATATTTCATATCATACATCATTCTCAATATAAAGACATGCAATTTTGGCACACAAAAGCGATTTATCATGGTTTCAAATTGATAGACAAAGACTAGAATTATAAATTGCGAGATCTCTCGCTCAAGAGAAATTTAGCACTACCGAATTTCAGGAGTAATAGACAGATGCCCTTGCAAGTTTTGCCGAAGGAATCCGCAATGCGCGCTGACGCGTCGGCTCGACAGATAATCGAATATCTGCAGATTGAGCAAGAGCAGTTGGGCTTGCAAGATTCGGTAGTCTTTTACAACTTTCCTCTCTTCCGAGAAGAAGAGAAGTTGCTTGTAGCAGAGCTTGTTGTTGCTAGTCCGAAACATGGCGTCGCCCTTATATCCACAGCGCCGAATGGAATCAGCACCGACACACAGCGCCTCGACGGCGCCTTCAATCAGATCTTTGCTCGATTAATTAAGTATCCACGCCTTCGGATAGGCCGTGCAAAACTGAAATTTCAAGTAGATGCGTTCGTTTGGGTTCCCGAAGGCCCTTCGAGTGAAGACGTAGTTGTGGGTCTTCAGCAACTGCACCAACGTTTTGATGGGCTTATTGGAGATGAGCTTGAATCGGAAGCGTACGAGGAAATGCTCTCTGTTCTTGATGGGTCAAAAGCGCTAACTCGAGCAAAGGAAAGGAAGACCGACTCGTTCCCTAGCACTTCCCGGATTGCCACTATCGCCAGCTTGGAAGAGGAGATTCGTCGCTTTGACCGAGATCAGCGCGTCGCCTACATGACTGAGGTCGCCGGTCTACAGCGGATCCGGGGCTTGGCGGGCTCTGGCAAAACTGTTGTGTTGGCATTGAAAGCAGCTCTAACTGCGATCCGCGAGCCAGACGCAAAAATCGCAGTCACCTTCTACACGAAGAGCCTGTACCAGCATATCCGTCAGCTGATTACTCGCTTTTATCGAATGCACGAAGACAGAGATCCTGACTGGACCCGTTTGCAAGTACTTCATGCATGGGGAGGTGCGAGTGCCGATGGTTTCTACTACAAGGCTGCACAAAGGTTCGGTCATCAACCGATCAGTTACGGACAAGCCGTGAATGCATCGCGTCAGCAGCCCTTTGGCTACGTGTGTGAAAGGCTGCTATCAGATCCGGCAGTTGAGCCAGTTTACGATTATGTATTTGTAGATGAAGCTCAGGACTTTCCCCCATCGTTCATGCAGCTTGCCTTAAGACTTGCACGCGAAGAAAAGTTGGTCATTGCCTACGATGCATTTCAGACAATCTTTGATGTTGAGGTGCCGACTGCCGCCAACTTGTTTGCAATTCCTGCCGATGGTAGCGGAGATCTTGTCTTTGACGAGGACATCATCCTTCACAAATGCTACAGGAACCCACGCGAGATACTAGTATGCGCTCACGCAATTGGTTTTGGCATATACGGAAAAAGAATCGCTCAAATTCTTGAGTCGGCTGATCACTGGCAAGACTTTGGTTATTCTGTGATCGGAAATCTTACTCCAGGCGCTCAGACCCAAATTCTGAGACCCGAGGAAAACTCCCCCTCTTCTGTTAGCAAGTCAAACAAAATAGATGACATTATCACATGCCATGTCCTTAATGACATGGCAATGGAAGTCACTCATGTTGTTAGTCGAATAGTTGCAGAAGTATCCACTCAAGGCGTTTCCCCTGAAGACATACTAGTTATATGCGCCGACGACCGAAATGCGGGCTCTTACTTTAAGCTATTGCGAGCCTCTTTACTCGCTGCCGGAATAAAAAGCAATAACCTGCAAGACGACTCGTACGGCATACGCGATTTTCAGCAAGACGGCGCCGTTACGCTATCAACTATCTACAAGGCAAAAGGAAACGAAGCCTACTCTGTTTATATTGTCGGTATAGATGCAATCTTCTACGAACCCTCTCCCAGGGATAGAAATCGTGCATTTACTGCCATGACTCGAGCAAAGGGCTGGCTATATATAACTGGCATTGGGGCATCAGCGCAACTTTTCGCGAAAGAGCTTCAAGCAGCCAAAGAAAATTTTCCTAATCTGGTCTTCAAATACCCAACCCCTGAAGAGCTTGTTTTCATGAAACGCGACTTAGTCGAAATTGACCCAGAAGAGGTCGACGATGAAATTGATCGTCTCGGAAAAGGACTTGATCCAGAAGAGATGGAGCGTATCCTACGTAGAAAACTCCGCCAGGTGCAAGCACGAAAAAGAATCCAGAAAAGAATTAAATAGCGAACAATGTTCAGACAAAACTTACAAGCATTTGCACGTGCGGCAAAGTGGCCGGTTATGGACTATGGTCTCCCGCATTTTTCCTTGACGCCAGCCATAATTCAACAGCTTAGGGAATTGCCTTATCTTGAACGCTGGAAGACGTCGATAGCAAATCAGTGGTATCACGTTCGTTTGGAAGACCATTCCTTGTTGACTTTTAGTTCAACTGCAACCTCCGCCTCTTATGCTTACCTGCACTGTCCATTGGACGCTCCAACCTTTCGTCAATTCGCATTGGACATGGGGCACCAATTTAATGCTGCCGCACGAGCTGAACTGCTCGAAGAATATCAACTGATCATCGACACCGCCATGCAAAAAGCGAATGTCACTCCGATCCGATACGATTATGACGAAAACGGCTATCGTCGTGGTGTCCATCCAGTTAGCCACATTCACATAGGTCTGGACAATCACGTGCGGCTGAGCTCTTCCAAGAGACTCACTCCCACTTCCTTTGCTCTATTTGTAATGCGACAGATGTACCCCGAGTGTTGGGCTCGAGTCCTTGATCACCAAGAAGCTGCGCGGCTGCCAAAGGCTATTCGACTCGGCTGTGTGCCACTGCATGAACCCCACTGGCACGAACAGGATCAGGTCGAGTTGCACTTTGTGTAGAGAAGCTCTACTTCTCGCAGTAAACAGCTGCGGCGTGCATCGGCCGTCGGGGATTGATTCGCTGAGGCTTTGACCCGCGTTTCAGGTACGTAGTTGAACGCGGCTACTTTGATAGATCGCTCGGTTGAACGGCCCCCCCCCTCACCGAGGGCATGCGCATTCTTCAAGTTGGCCTTCATAGGGCGAGCCAAATGCGCCATGCAAACGCCGCTACCATCCCAAGAGAATGAACTGCTGCCCCCACAAAACATGAACGCGGTCGAAATCGAGTCAGCCGTATCAGACCTCGCTGCCCAGCCCTTTGACGCTGCGGAATTTCCTTACGCCTTCCTTGCTGCCTTCGGTAACAAGGAAACGACCCTCAAACGCCTTCGCACAGGCAACAACAACGCCTCTGACGTGCCTGGCGGAGTTCTCCTGCGCAACAACATCCACATTGCTGTGTGCGACGCTGGCGCTGTGGGTGAATCGCTCCGCACTCTGCGAGACAGCCCCGCCACCACCAAGGCCAAAGCCAAGTTCATCTTGGCAACCGATGGTCAGACACTCGAAGCCGAAGAGCTGATCAGCGGTGAGACCATCGCGTGTGCTTTTGAGGACTTCCCGAACCATTTCGGGTTCCTGTTACCGCTGGCGGGCATCTCCACGATTAAGGAGATCAAGGACAACCCCATCGACGTTCGAGCCACAGGGCGTCTGAACAAGCTCTACGTTGAATTGCTCCGTGAGAACCCTGACTGGGCCAGGGAAGAACGACGCAGCGACATGAATCACTTCATGGCACGGCTGGTGTTCTGTTTCTTTGCCGAAGACACGGACATCTTCAACGGCAAAGGCCTGTTCACCCAGACCGTGGACCAGATGAGCGCGAACGACGGAAGCAACACACATCAGGTGCTGTCTGAAATCTTCCGCGCCATGAACATCAAGGCGACTGAGCGTGCCAACGCCGATCCACGCTTACCGAATTGGGCCAACGGTTTCCCGTATGTGAACGGAGGCTTGTTTTCAGGCAGCACAGAGGTGCCGCGATTCACGCGCATGGCCCGCACCTACCTGATGCACGCGGGTGCACTGAGCTGGCGCGAAATCAATCCCGACATCTTCGGCAGCATGATTCAGGCAGTGGCTGACGACGATGAGCGCGGAGCCCTGGGCATGCACTACACCAGTGTGCCCAACATCTTGAAGGTGCTGAACCCGCTGTTCTTGGACGATCTGCGCGCAGCACTGGCGGAGGCTGGTGACAACGAACGCAAACTGCTGAACCTGCGCAAGCGCATGGCTCGCATCCGTGTGTTTGATCCTGCATGTGGGTCGGGGAACTTCTTGGTTATCGCATACAAGCAAATGCGCGAGATCGAGGCAGAGATCAACCGGCGTAGGGGGGAGCTGCACCTGCGGAGTGAGGTCCCGCTAACCAATTTTCGAGGGATTGAACTGCGTGATTTCCCCGCTGAGATTGCGCGCTTGGCGCTCATCATTGCGGAATTCCAGTGTGACGTTATTTATCGCGGTCAAAAGGATGCACTGGCAGAGTTTCTGCCACTAGATGCGCAGAACTGGATCGTTTGCGGCAATGCGCTTAGGCTGGACTGGTTGAGTATCTGCCCACCCACCGGCACAGGGGTAAAGGTGGTTGGGGATGACCTGTTCAACACACCGCTTGATCAAACAGAAATCGACTTCGTTAATGAAGGTGGGGAAACATACATCTGTGGTAACCCTCCATATAGAGGTAGTAAGTGGCAGACTGAGGAGCAGAAAGCAGACTTAGCAAATGCTTGGAGCAGGCATCCTAAACTTGCCAAGACCACAGACTTCGTAACGGGGTGGTTTGCACGATTTTTAGATTATGCAGACAAAGAGCCAACTGCTATTTCAGCTTTCGTGGCAACCAATAGCGTATGTCAAGGTCAGCAGGCGAGCGATGTCTGGCCTAACGTGTTTGGGCGTGGCTGTGAGATCCGTTTTGCCCACACCTCATTCAAGTGGAACAACCTCGCCAGCAACAACGCCGCAGTGACGGTGGTGATCGTAGGCTTAGGAAAAAAATCAAACGCTTCCAAATTTCTCTTTGAAAGTGAATTGGTGAAGCAGTGCTCGGCGATTGGCCCGTACTTACTACCCAACAGTCTTGCATACGTCGAGAAGACTAGTCAGCCTATCGGTGAGCAAGCGCCAATGCTTTTCGGCAATATGCCACGTGATGGCGGCCATCTTCTGATGGATACAGAAGTCGCGGCGAAGGTTGCAATTGGTGATGTAGTGGCGCAGCGTTTCATCAAGCGTTTCTGCGGCTCCGAAGAGCTTATCAACGGCAAGCTGCGATATTGCTTCTGGATTGAAGACGAAGCAGTGGAGGAGGCGAAGAAAAGCCACTTTATTGCACAGTGTCTCAAACTCGTGGCCGAGAATCGCAGTAACTCACCTGCGGAATCTACACGCCAGTTTGCCAAACGTCCTCATCGCTTCGTACAGATTGCAGGGGTTTCGGAAAAGACAGCGATCATCATTCCCACGGTCTCCTCTGAGACTCGCCCTTATCTTCCCGTTGGTTACTCCACATCAGAAACTATCGTCAGCAACCTCGCTTTCGCGCTTTACGATGCGCCACTTTGGAACATGGCGCTGATTGCCTCGCGATTGCATTTGGTTTGGATCGGTACGGTCTGCGGCAAGATGAAAACCGATTTCCGCTATTCCAACACGTTGGGCTGGAACACCTTCCCAGTGCCGCTTCTCACCGAGCAAAACAAGGCTGACCTAACCCGCTGCGCAGAGGACATCCTGCTGGCACGTGAAGCTCACTTTCCAGCCACCATCGCCGATCTATACGATCCAGAAACCATGCCGGACAACCTGCGTCATGCCCATGAGCGCAATGACGAAGTGTTGGAGCGCATCTACATAGGCCGCCGATTCAAGAACGACACGGAGCGGCTGGAAAAGCTGTTCGAGCTGTACACCAAGATGACTGCCGCAGACAAGGCCAAGCCTGCTGCCAAGGCAACCCGAGGGAGAAAGAAAACCGTATGAGCGATCAAGCAAGCAACCCGACCAATGCGTACACCGTGCCATCGGTGTCCATCACCACCGCACGCACTGGGGCGTCGAGCAAAGCCAACGAACTGGGCATGCGTGCCATGCAAGAGCGTGCCTACGCAAAGCGTGGTGAGCAATACCTGCTGATCAAGTCTCCCCCGGCATCCGGAAAGTCCCGTGCCCTGATGTTCATTGCTCTGGACAAGCTGAACAACCAGGGTTTGCAGCAGGCCATCGTGGTGGTGCCCGAGCGCTCCATTGGCGGCAGCTTTGCCGACGAGCCGCTGACCCAGTTCGGCTTTTACTGGGACTGGAAGGTGGCCCCTCAGTGGAACCTGTGCAATGCGCCAGGCGGGGATGAGCCACGCACGGCCAATTCCAAAGTGGAAGCAGTGCGCCAGTTTTTAGCCAGCGATGACAAGGTGCTGGTCTGCACCCATGCCACCTTCCGCTTTGCTGTCGAGGAACTGGGCATCAACGCATTCGACAACCGCTTGATCGCGATCGACGAGTTTCACCACGTGTCCAGCAACCCGGACAACAAACTGGGCAGCCAACTGGGTGCCTTCATTGCCCGTGACAAGGTTCACTTGGTGGCGATGACGGGCTCTTACTTCCGTGGAGACAGTGAGGCCGTGTTGGGTCCGCAGGACGAATCCCGGTTCGAGACGGTGACGTACACGTACTACGAGCAGCTCAATGGCTACCAGTGGCTCAAATCGCTAGACATCGGTTACTTCTTCTACACCGGAACCTATGTCGATGCGGTCAACAAAGTGTTGGACCCAGCACTCAAAACCATCGTTCACATCCCCAACGTGAATGCGCGTGAGAGCTTGAAGGACAAGCAACGCGAGGTGGACGAGATCATGCACGGCCTGGGTACATGGAAGGGTGTGGACCCCGACACTGGCTTTCACTTGGTCGAATCGCCACAAGGCCGAACCTTGAAGGTGGCGGACCTTGTTGACGACAGTGATCCGGCGAAGCGCTCTCGCGTACTTTCAGCGCTGAAAGACCCAGCCCACAAAAATGACCGTGACCATGTGGATGTGATCATCGCGCTGGGCATGGCCAAAGAAGGCTTCGACTGGATTTGGTGTGAGCATGCCTTG
Organism: Acidovorax sp. DW039; assembly: GCF_037101375.1. NCBI lineage: Bacteria > Pseudomonadati > Pseudomonadota > Betaproteobacteria > Burkholderiales > Comamonadaceae > Acidovorax > Acidovorax sp. DW039. The sequence continues at coordinate 3,242,968 of NZ_AP029019.1, forward strand.
ACCATCGGCTACCGCAGCAGCCTGACCGAAATCGTGCAGATCATTGGCCGCGCAACCCGTGACGCCAAAGGCAAAGAGCGGTCACGGTTCACCAACTTGATCGCGGAACCCACCGCAGAGCAATCCGCCGTGGCTGAGGCTGTGAACGACATGCTCAAAGCCATCTCTGCCAGCCTGCTGATGGAGCAGGTTCTGGCACCCCGCTACGAGTTCACGCCGAAGAACGCGGGTCCCCAGGACGGCTTCGACTATGGCGACGAAGGTTACAAGGAGGGTGGAAACAACATCGGGGTGAACAAGGACACGGGACAGATTCACTTGGAGATCGCAGGCCTCACCAAGCCTGAGACGCCGGAGGCCACCCGCATTTGCAAAGAAGACCTGAATGAGGTCGTCACGAGTTTTCTGCAAGACAAGACAGCGCTTGAACGCGGGCTGTTCGATAAGGAAAACACGCTGCCGGAGGAATTGACCCAACTGCGCATGGGCAAGATTGTGCGCGAGCGTTATCCCGAGCTGAGCGATGCTGATCAAGAGGCCATCCGTCAACACGCCATTGCCGCAATGAATATCACCCAGCAAGCGAAGTTGGCTTTGGCTCACGCAGATGCCAGCGGCAGTGGCACGGGGCAAGGAAGCACCGCCCTGATTGATGGCGTGCGCAAGTTCGTCAACGTGAAGGACTTGGACATTGATCTCATCGACCGCATCAACCCGTTTGATGCTGCGTACGCTGTGCTTGCCAAGGCCATGGATGAGAAGTCATTGCGCCAAGTGCAAGCCGCTATCGCCGCCAAGAAGGTGAGCTTGACGGAAGAAGAGGCGCGTGACCTCTCCAAACGTGCATTGCAGTTCAAGAACGAGCGTGGCCGCTTGCCGGACATCAACTCTGCCGATGCTTGGGAAAAGCGCATGGCCGAAGGTGTAGCAGCGTTCGCCCGCTATCGCGCACTCGCAAAATCAGCCCAGGCGCAAGGAGCACAGAGCAATGGCTGATATTGATGATGACGAACTGCTGGATGCACTGGGCGTAGAGGTAGCGCCGCTCAAAACGTCTAGCCGTACCCCTCGTGAAGAGCGCATCATCGCTGGCTTTGAGGACATTCTGCGGTTTCATCAAACCCATGGCCGAGCACCCCAGCATGGCGAGGATCGAGACATCTTTGAACGTCTGTATGCCGTTCGGCTGGATCAGCTGCGGAAGTTGCCCGAGGCTCAAACCCTGCTTGCAGAACTGGACACCCCCAAGCTGCTCGAAGGCCACGAAATCGCGACAGTAGATGTGGACGCACTCGATGAGGATGCTCTGCTGGCTGAATTGGGAATCGGGGACGAGACGGTCGAAGGGGATGACATCACCGTACTGCGGCATGTCCGATCCAGCACGGAGAAACGCGCCGCAGAGGAAGTGGCTGATCGGACAGCGTGTCAGGACTTTGAGCGGTTCCACCCCTTGTTCGAGCAAGTGGAGCAAGACCTGCAATCTGGCGTGCGAAAGGCGCTGCGCTTCGGGCGTGATGCCAGCATTGCCGATGGCAACTACTTCATCTTGGGTGGTCAGCTCGCCTATGTAGCGGAGGTCGGAGAGACCATCAAAGCACCGAACGGCGAGAACGATGCTCGTCTGCGCGTCATCTACTCCAACGGCACAGAGAGCAACCTGCTGCGCCGCTCTTTGCAGCGTGCGCTCTACAAAGACGACACGGGAAGGCGACTCACCGATCCCAACATGGGACCACTGTTCAGCGACGAAGTGGAGCCAGAGGACATTGAGACAGGCACGATTTACGTCCTGCGCAGCAAATCAGACCACCCGTTCGTGGTGCAGCACCGTGAGTTGATTCACAAGATTGGGGTGACCGGAGGCAAGGTCGAAACGCGGATCGCGGGTGCCGAGAACCAGCCGACGTACTTGCTGGCAGGTGTGGAAATCGTTGCCACCTACAAGCTCCACAACGTCAATCGCGTGAAGCTGGAGGGCCTCTTCCATCGGGTGTTCAGCTCTGCTCAACTGGACCTCACCATTGAGGACCGTTTTGGCAAGCCAGTGAAGCCCCGCGAATGGTTCCTTGTGCCGCTGCACGTGATTGACGAGGTTGTCCAACGGTTGTTTGATGGGACGCTGGCAGGGGTAACGTATGACGCCTCCGAAGCAAGCCTTAAAGGATGTGATTAGGCCTCTTTTCACAATAGACTCTTTTGCGAACAACAACGCCCCACAAGGAAGTTTATAGCAAAAGATTAAGGACAGCTCTTAATGCCACACGAACCCAAAAGAGTGTCATCTACAAAACCTTTGCCCGGAAAACGCCCAAGGGACTGGAGCCTGAGAAATGCGAACGAAGAGCTTGTTAATGAAATAGCGGAAAGTTGTCGCCAACTCCTATCAGAGAATGGGCTTATTGGAAGTCTGACAAACGCTGTTGAGTACACCACCCCTCAACCAGCTCTATATTGGTCATCTCATTCCGATGACCTATTGCTAATAGTCCCTACACATTTCAAAAGTCGAGACGAACTGACATCCGATGAGATTGAAGATATTTCAAGAAATGCAACATACTCCTTTCTTAGGAGAATTGTTCTCGCCCGACTGAAGAAACGCTCGATAAGGTATTGCTTTTTGCATATTGAAAGAACTGATGAAAAATTTGCGCTCTCCATGAGCGGCGAGAGATTACTTGACCTATTCGATGAAATTCTGGCAAGTGATTGGCAAAAAGCAAAGGAGGCAGCAACGTGGGATGCAATTGAGACACCGAACGAGGTGATTTTGATCAGCAGGCATCGAAGCCTCGGCATCAGTGAAAATCATGAATACAGGTTGCCACTTCAAAGAATCTCCCCGAAGATTAGGAATGCAACTCTCAGGAAAAAACGATTTCCGCGAATCGCGCCACATGGCCATGTAGTGCGCATCAACGGGAAAAGCGAATTCATACGGCTCCCCCAAGATCGACACCCTGCGAAAAATCGTATTATCCAAGAATACAAAGGGCTTGCATATTTCCTACACTGCTCCACCTGCAGCAATGAAATGCTGGGCTTTCCAGGTGAGAAATTTTGCGCATCGTGTGATGAATCAGCATTGAAATCAAGCGACTAAATACTACCCGCTCATAAATTTCCGATTTAATTTATAATATTGATTCTAGGTAGTGATAAGACGCAGTTAGCGCTAGCCAGATAACCACCATAACGGCCCCATTCGCGGGCCGTTTTTTATTGTTTTTCCAACCCGTCCATAGGACTCACCATGAAGAAAATTCGCACTCCGCAGGAGGGCGCTGGCGCAGCTTTGTCGGCTCGCAGCACCAACACATCCAACACCACATCGCAAACGCCGCCGGAGAGCGTTCTGAGCGGTTTTTCGGCCATAGCCGAGCAGTTCATAGCGGCCAGCCAGTCAGCGGCTACCAAGCGCGCGTACGCCTCTGATCTGAAGCATTTTTTTGCCAACGGCGGGAGTGTTCCAGCCAGCCCTGCGGCTCTGGCCGAATACCTGGCCCAGTGCGCGGAAAAATTGTCAGTCGCCACCTTGGAAAGAAGACTGACCGCGATCCACAAAGCTCACCTCGAAAAGAATCTGGAGTCCCCGGCCCGCAGCGAAACCGTCAAGCGCGTGATGCAGGGCATTCGCCGAATCCTGGGCACCAAGCAGCGGCAGGTTCAGCCGATGGTCAAGGACGATCTGCTGGCGGCGCTGGTGATGATCGACCGGCAGACGAAGCCCGTCAAAGCGGCACGGGATCGAGCCTTGCTGCTTGTGGGTTTTGCTTCGGCCATGCGCAGATCGGAGCTTGTGGCTGTGCGAGTGGAGCATCTGACCCACCTGTCGAATGGCGTGGAGATTTTCTTGCCATCCAGCAAGACCGATCAAGAAGGCCATGGACGCACGGTTTTCATCCCACACGCCAATGGAGACCGCTGCCCAGTGCGTGCCTTGACGCACTGGCTGGACGTATCGGAAATCAATGAGGGGTTTGTGTTTCGTGCTGTCAGCCGCCATGACCGTGTTGCACGGCGGGGCTTGTCCGCGCAGTCCGTAGCGCTAGTGGTGAAGGCGTCTGTGGAGCGTGTTGGCGGGGACGCGAAGAAAGTCAGCGGCCATAGCTTGAGGGCTGGCTATTGCACAAGCGCAGCGGAGAAAGGTCTGCAGCCATGGCAGATACGTGAGCAAACCGGGCACAAGTCAGACGTGACCTTGGCCAAGTACATCCGCCCTGTCGCGCGGAGGAAGATTCCGAGTTTGCTGTGATAGATCAATTTCTTACACCCACCAATCATCATGACCGTCGCATTTTGGGTGGTATCAGCGGTCAGCTCGGCACTTGTTTAATAGCCACCAATGCGGCTTGTCTGTTATCTTTCGTAACGTAGCTTCGGGCTATCCGCCGGGGCGACGATAAACGATCAAGGCTAGGGAGGGCTCCATTGCCATCGGATTCAGTGCGTCTAAGAAACGAGTTGCGCGTTTGCATGCCGAGTTTAATCATCGACCGTGCCCTTGCACCCTCCGGGCAGCGTGTTGTGTACTTGGCGAGATTTCAAGATTCCTTGATTCCTGAGGATATGCGCAGAGCAGCGGAGACTGTCGCCAGTCTTGAGGTTCTGGATATTGACGATCCAGATGACAGCCCATTCCTATGGGGCTGGGAGTCATGGGGCAACGTCGTCGTCAAGGTGGTGTCTGGTGCAGACACCAACACTATTGCTCGCCTTCAGGCTGAAGTTGACATCTTGGCAGCGGTCAGGCCAGCCAATTTTCCGAAGCTTCTGTACGCCAACTTGTTCAAAACCAATCCGGAAACCGACGAGCCGCTTGCGGAGCGGCTCTATGTGACCATCGAAGAATTCATCGAAGGGAACCCGCTTGAGGACATTTGGCAGCATTACTGCGGCGATGAAAAGCGTATCGCTACGCTCGCCCTGGGAGTTGCAAACGCATTGATGCCACTGTGGGTTCATCCACAACGGTTTGTGCACCGTGACATCAAACCGCCGAACATCCTTGTTCGGCCAAACGGGGAGGTTGTTGTCATCGACCTAGGCGTGGTCCGTGAGACAGGCGCCAAAGGACTTACGCAAACCGGCTTCGTTGCCCCCCTAACCCCGGGCTATGCTGCTCCAGAGCAGTTTAGGGACGAACGCGCGCTCATCTGTTTCAAAACGGATTTCTTTGCAATTGGTGTGGTGATGTACCTTCTGGCGTCGGGTATCCATCCATTCCATTGGGATAACGACATGGACCAGTTAGATGTTCAGATCGCAACTCTAAAACACGATCCCAAGCCGTTAGCTGAACTCGTGCAAGTCTCGCAGTCCTTCTCCGATTTCGTAGAGAGAGCCATGAAGAAGGCGCAATTTGAGCGGCAACGCACGCCCAACATTTTTGTTGAGCAACTTGAGGCACTTTGCGGCCTCAACCAGAACCATTAATTAGGAGGAAAGGCATGCCGCTTGGACTGCTCCATCAGGTCGGACACAACGCAAACTGGAACATTGAGTCTTTTCTTAGCGAGCGGTGCGGAGACGGACTTGTACTGAGCCCACTTCACCAAGCGCTGCCGACAATCGAAAAGCTCGCTCCTGCGACGCGGGCCGCGTCGCTTTTCGACCCTCAGTTCTATCTGCCGAATTCCCGCAAGCGAAAGCTGCTGTCCTATCCGTTTTTTCCTGAGCAGGCATCAGGGGGCTTTCAAACCGGGACATTTGCTGAACACTCGTCCCAAGTCGCGCAGGCCTGTGTGGATTTCCAGATCGACCAGGGCTTTCGCAAGATCGTAGTTCCGACCCGCTTCCTGAAGGAGATGTATCCCGAGTACTTTCAGATGCAAGAGGAGTTCTCGGTTAACCCATTTCTTGCCGTTGCTGGCAACAGACCGCTATGCCTGTCGCTCGCTGTCAAGGCAAGCATGATTAGGCATGCCAGCTGGCGTAGGATGCTCCTTGATTGGATTACTCATTTCCACCAAGTGGACGAGCTCTATCTCATGTACGAGTTTGAGCGAGACACCAAACAGGTACAAGACGCTGACTTTTTGAGGGAGACCTTGCGGTTTTTCAGGGAGGTGATGGGGACCGGACTACAACTGACGATTGGCTACACGAACACAGAAGGCCTGCTTTACTCTGTTATCGGTGATCCCAACATCACGATGGGCGCATTTGAGAACACGCGCATCTTCTCGGAAGACAAGTTTGTTGAATCCGACGGTGCTGTACGAGGGCCCAAAGCGCGTATATATCTGGCTGGACTTTTGAACTGGGTTCAGTTTGAAGATGCCCAACGCATTCGGACACTAGCGCCGGAAATATGGCGACAGGTATATCACCCCACTGACTGGGCTGAGAACGCGCTCTCACAGGCGGTGGAGCCTACGTTTAACCAACCTGCGCTTTACAAGCACTATTTCCTCAACATGCAGGCTCACGTTAACGAGTTGCGTGCGATGAGCTTGGATGAACGACTGTCAATGCTCAAACGTCGGGTAGCTCATGCACAGCGGATGTATCAGGCGTTAGAGTCTCGCCTTCCGCTTGAACGACATGGGAGAAACGGCCACCTTGCCTCATGGGCGGAAGCCCTAGAAACGTTCTAGTAAAGGCCGCTTTGCCACTACCCGGGCAGCCAAAACTGCCTGAGCCTGCCATCTTTTGGCGATGCTCATTGGGCCTCCGAAGACAGCGGCTGAGTGGATGTAGAGTCCAGCCTGGCTGTCAACGGACGCCAAACCTATACCGAGAGACTTGAACCTGCCAATCTGGGCAAGTGCAGGCCGCACATACGCGTGATCGAGAACAACCCAGGATTCATCCGCAAACTGCAAATTCCTGTATGCCTGTACAAGCACGCGTTTCCACTCGCTGAGCTTGGCCTCAACCGCAATCACCCTTTCAAACGGGAGGGTAGATACTGTTGAAATAGAAAACTCCTTAGCAGACCCACATGCAAGGCCAGCAGAGGACAGCTGAGCAAGAACGCGTTGCGCCCCACCGTCAGATGTGCCTAACGCGCTTGCCAGAGCTGCTCTGGTACTGATCGTTGATCCAACACCATGGCTCAGCAGCACAGCAAGGCGCGGATTGACGCTTGATAGCGCTCTGAGCGCACCCGTGGTCCTTGCAGCTCTCTTTGCAAGTACGAGGTCGGCGATCCCCACACCTGCGTCTAGCTCCAACTCAACTCGATAGTCACGACGCTGCGCACGCCGAGTGCACGCCACAATGGCTTTTACCAACTGTTCTTCTGTGTCGAATCCGACGTTCTTCAAACTGCATACCTCTTGTCATTGGGTCTTGTCTCGATCACAAACTGGGCCTGGGGAGCCAGACTGGACCAGAACTATAGCGAAGGCACCCTCGCCTCGTGAGCGTACATGACCGATTGCAACAAGCCATTTTCTGGAATCCGGCAAGAGTCAACGATAGTCGACGCGTCCCCATCACCCGCCCAAAAACAGCGCGATCCGGTCTGTAGTCCATGTCGCCACCCCAGTGCCGAAGAAGTCTGCGTCCTCTGTCCAGACAGGGCAGCCAAGCACCATCGCACATGCTAGTACCGGCCAGTCGTCGGCATCACGCATCTCGATCCTGCGCAGGGCTTGCTGCTGCAGCCCCCCGTAAACCTCCATATCCATGGGATGAACGATGCGCTCAAGAGCATCGAGGACCAGCATGGCGGGGATGGGATCAACGCCTCGTTTTTTCAGCAGCGCAGGCAGGTACTTCCGTGCATCTGCATACGCCACATCAGGGGCAAAGAACTTCACGGTATCAGCGTGAGCCTGAATCAGTTCGAGGACACGCGTGCCCAGCACTGCACGGATCAGGATGTTGGCATCCAGAACGATTGCCGCGCTGCTCATTTGGCCCTGGCACTGGTGGCAGGAGCGCTCTTCTTTCGGGCTTTCTTGAAGTCAGCAACTATGTCCTCTACATCCACACCCTGAGCAGACAGCAGCTTATCGAGTGACTGGCTAGCTTTCTTCAAGGCCACCAAATCCGCCTCGGCCTGGCCGTGCACGGGGATGAAGTAGCCGACCGTCTGACCGTGACGAGTCACAGCAACAGGGCTGCTGGCCGCGATGTACTCAGCCAAGTCCGCGCGGAACTCGCGGATTCCTACCTTTGTGGCTTCCATGGCCGAACTCCTTATTTGTGAATCAATGTGTACACATTTTAAGCTATGCGATGTAGGCTGTCAAAGTGCATAGGGGTGTTGCTGCGAGATGGGCGACGCCAAAGATGTTTAAGCCGCTGGTAACAGCCACCATGTAACCAAAGCATGAGATTTGCTGTGCTGGACGCTGCTGGACTTCAGCCAGAGCCACTACCGCTAGCGGGCCAAATTCTGATGTTTGACATGCCGATTGCGGCCACCAAAACGGCCATCAAGCGTACTTTTCTGCTCGGCTGACACAGATGGTGCCGTGACGGCTCAAAAGCGCTCAAGACGCGAACCAGCCGGTTGATCGCTCAACGCAAACGATGGCGCTTTTGCTGCTGCTGCTCTGCATGGCTGTCTGGTGGCTCAAACGCTTCTGGCGGGAACATGCCTGTATCGCGCAGCGCATCGCACGCCTGCTGCCACAGCTCTTCCGGTTTCCACCATGCAGTCTGATGGCTGCGCCAGAACGCATGCACTTTGCGCGCGTGATCGGTGTGCTTGAATGCCTCCAGAGCAGCTTTGACGCCGTCCTGGCGACACATCGCAAGAAGCGATTTTTCGACCAGCGGTTCAAGCTCTGCGCCTCTGGCAGACAGATCGGCAAAGTGGAAGCGGGCAAAGCGGTTGGTCTGCTGTGGCAGCTTCCACAGCGGCAGGCCGCGCATCTTCTTGCCGCGCACTTCAACGCGGACGACCTCAGGACCGCCTAGCACTCGCTTCAACTGCTTGATCTTGTTGGCCTTCAGCGGATCATCGTTGAAGCCGGACGAACCGGACTGGGCAATCGCCAAGATCGCTGCGTGAACAAGCTCTTGCTGCTTGTTGTAGGCGGTTGTCTCGTAGTCACTGCTAACGCTGCCGAAGTTGTAGCCCTCGATGAAGCCGCCCTTGCCGACGCGCTTTGCCATCACACTCATGCGCTGGCCGTTGTCGTAGCGCACCAGCATCCGGGTCAACGCTGCATGGTAGATGTCCACCGCAAAGTGAATGACGTTCAGCAGCGGGCGGTGCATCAAATCGTTGTACTCACGGCGACCGATCAGATCACGCATAACACGATGGATTTGCTGGGCGTCGCCATCGGCAAACTTTGCGGGGTTGCACTCAATGCGAATGCTGCCTTTCTGGCGGACGGAGTCAACGGCGCCGATCTGTACCAGCGCTTTGCCGCCTCCGCCAAGCAAGATGCGGAAATTCTCGCGGTATCTGGACTTCCCAAGATAGGCGCGCTCGCAAACACCAGATTCGATCAGCTTGTTAATACGACTCCGCAGATTCTGGAGCAGAGCATCTTGATCAAGGCGATCCACATACCAGGCCAAGATAAATGCCAGACCGTCTACGAGGGGCGGTTGGGGAGTAGGTTGCATAACAACTGGACGGATTTTCATATCACTGCTTTCAACACTTGATGGATGGAGCCGATAGCTCTCGGGCATATCGACTGCATCTGCCGCATGGGGTTGGCGCCGTGCTGGCACTGATCTGAACTTGCCGCCGTAGGCATGCTGCTTCGTGTGAGTGCAATCAGGCGCTGTGCACCATGCTGCTGATGCACAAGTTATTTACAGTTTTTGTTTTATGGCTCTGAGTGCAGATGGCTGCTGAAGCCAGTTGCTGCAGTCAGTGGTCAGCGCAGCAAAAGCCGCCTGCAGATGCGCAGAACGGGGCTGCGCGTTGCGTGTTGCGGCGCGATGACATAGCGTGATTAGCTGCTGCTGGTGGTGAGTAATGTTGGTACAGCTGTTTGTCGCTATAGCTGGTACTGGTCACACATCTCACATACATCACATAGCTCAATCACACTCTTGTTAGAGCCACTGACAGATGCTCAAACGATCGTAGTGAATCCGGTCAATAACACTGGAAAAGTTCACCGTTCATCCACATCCAGAAAATGACCGAATCAAGACTTGATTTGGGGGACATCCCCCCCGAAATATGTGCATATTTACATATTTAGTCTTCAGGGGAGGCGGTGCCTCAAGCAAGAAGAATTGCTTGTTTAATCGCATAGAAGCTGGCGCTGCGGTTTTCCGAGCCAGGTGCATGGAACTGTTTTGTCGGCACGCCACGCGCTCCAGGCACGAGCAAATGTTGTTCACGCAAAGCCTTGAGGGCGATCTGGAGATCGAGTCCCTTACAGACCACATTTTCCAAATACGAGGGATACACCAAAAATAGCGCTTCCTTGTTTGAGCGCCCCCTGTACTCATATCCCGCAACCGTCCCCTTGTGCTGTTCATTGAACTGCTGGAACGGCTTGAACTTATCGCCGCGCTGAGATTGAAAGAACAAGCGCAGATGCTTCATCACGGCCTCTTCGGAAATCGGAAGGCTTTGCTGATAGTCAGCGTGCCACTGCGCGAAGCTGCGCGCTATGGCTTTCATGACTTGCTCCTTACTCCAACCGACTGCTTGCGCGTCAACTGCCATCAGGCCGGCAAAGGCGAAGAGGACAAAGTTCTCGCGCATACGATCAGAGACACCGTCCGTTTGGTTGAACGTCAGCCCCTCGGTCAGATGATCACGAAGCTCAGGCGCAAGCTTGGAATATTCGGTATGCAAGTGCGGCAACTGCTCCACCAGATGTGCACAGAGAGCTGCGCCTGCATGCCCGTAGCACTCGTTCAGCAGACTGGCAATTGCCTTGGATTTTTCGGCACCGCTTTCGTACCCACGCACGTTGTCCCAGAGTCCATGTTTGCTATTGACCTTGAGGCTCGGCAAGCGAGCCATTTGACCCTCTTGAACCGTCAGGCCAGCACTGCGCATGCGAGAAAGCGCAGACACCTCTCCCGCGCTCATGACCATGGAGTAATTGCGCGAAAGCTCTTGCAAGTTAAAGCTTGCAAATTCATCACCTCTCGACCTGACAGCCGCAATGCCAACCTCGACGACTCGATTGAGTGTCGCGTTGCTGATGGGAGTATCCATGTCATATCGACCAGGATGCAGAAAACGGGAAGCACTGAAGCAAGTCTTGAAGGTCACCAGAATATCGAGCGCTTGATTACTCAGGTAGACAACATGGGGCTTGCCAGTTTTCATGCGCTCTTTAGGAATCGTCCATGTGGCATTGTCAAAATCGACCTCATCCCAAGTCGCATTCACAAACTCACCCTTGCGAACCATCGTCAGCATGACGAAGCGCAGCGCTAAACGCAGCGTTGGCGCCGTGGCAGTGGTTTCTAATGCAGCGAGAAATTGCCGAATTTCAATGGGAGACAGCGCACGATCACGGGCTTTGAATGTTGCAATGTCACTCGGGCGAATCCCGTCTGCGGGGTTGACCACAACAACGGACTTGTCTTTGGATGCCGCGAATCGGTACACCAGCAGAACGATCTCGCGCACCTGAACGGCAGGCGCAGCCGCACCCTTATCCTTGACACTTTCGCAATGCTTCATCAGCATGGCGGGCTTAATTTCGTCGAGTTTGAGCTTTCCGAACGGTCCTTCAAGATACCGCTTGTAGACCGAGCGACGCATGGCTAATGTGGAATCTGCGAGCCGGGCACCATTTTTCGGATCACTCTTGTCCTCGAAATATCGTTCAGCCCATCGGCCAAACGTCAAAGCATCCGCTGCGTCTTGACGACGTTCGGCTTTGGAGCGTGATGGCGACTCGCCCCTTTCCACCAATCGCCGTGCCACGGACAGCAGTGTCCTGGCTTCGGCCAATGAAACAGTCATGCCGAATTCGAGTGCTTCGGGCTCACGGGGGTGTTTGGCTCCGGCCGTGTCATCGTACTTTCCAATAGTCAGCGTTTCACGACGACCATTGAGACGATAGTCGTAGCGGAACGACTTGGTGCCGGTGACAGAGACCGTGACGTACATGCCATCACGGTCTGCAACCTTAAACGACTTTTCGAGCGGGCGCAGCTTGCGCAGTCCGGTATCAGTGAGCATCTTTGCCTGTCTTCAGTTTTACCGTCAGAGAGCCTGTCGGTAGTAGAAAGCAACGCGCTAGAGTCTCACTGTTTTTACCGTCTTGAATACCGTAGAAGTTACCAGCTTTCAGCGCATGGCGCTGGGTCCCACTGGATAAGCAACTATTTGATTTACAACGAAAAATTTAAGATTCCAGGACGTTGCTGAACGTCACTGGAAAACTATAAATTATTCCCACTCAATCGTCGCTGGTGGCTTGCTGCTCACGTCATACGCCACGCGATTGATACCGCGCACTTCATTGATGATCCTGCCAGACACTTTCTTGAGCAACGCATAAGGCAGCTCAGCCCAGTCCGCAGTCATGAAGTCGCTGGTCTGCACAGCACGCAGGGCCACCACGTAGTCGTAGGTACGGCCGTCACCCATCACTCCCACACTCTTCACAGGCAGGAACACGGTAAACGCTTGGCTGGTCAGGTCATACCAAGTCTTACCTGTGGCCTCATCCTTGAAGTTGCGCAACTCCTCAATGAATATGGCGTCGGCACGGCGCAGCAGATCGGCGTATTCCTTCTTGACCTCGCCCAGGATACGGACCCCCAAACCAGGTCCTGGGAAGGGGTGGCGGTAGACCATCTCGGGTGGCAAACCCAGGGCCACGCCCAATTCGCGCACTTCATCCTTGAACAAATCGCGCAGAGGCTCCAGCAGCTTCAGGCCCAGCTGCTCGGGCAGGCCACCCACGTTGTGGTGGCTCTTGATGGTGACGGCCTTCTTGCTCTTGGCGCCACCGGACTCGATCACGTCGGGATAGATCGTGCCTTGGGCCAAAAAGGTAGCGCCCTTGTGGCCGCCAGTGCCAGCCTTGAGCTTGGCAGCCTCGGCCTTGAACACATCCACAAACAGGCCACCGATGATCTTGCGCTTTTGCTCGGGCTCGCTCACCCCGGCCAGCTTGCCCAGGAACAGGTCGCTGGCGTCCACGCGGATGACCTTGGCGTGCAGCTTGCCTTCAAACATGTCCATGACCATGTCACCCTCGTTCAGGCGCAGCAGGCCGTGGTCCACAAACACGCAGGTGAGCTGGTCACCAATGGCGCGGTGAATGAGCGCGGCAGCCACGGACGAATCCACACCACCCGACAGGCCCAGAATCACTTCTTCGTCACCGACCTGCTCACGGATTTTCTGAACGGCCTCTTCGATGTAGTCGCCCATGATCCAGTCGGCACGGGTGCCGCAGATGCCCAGCACAAAGCGCTCCAGCAGCGCCTTGCCCTGCACGGTGTGCGTGACTTCGGGGTGGAACTGCACTGCGTAGTAGCGGCGGCTTTCGTCGGCCATGCCGGCAATGGGGCACGAGGGCGTGGAGCACATCACCTTGAAGCCCGGGGGCAAGGCGGTGACCTTGTCGCCGTGGCTCATCCACACCTTGAGCATGCCGTGGCCTTCGGCCGTTGCGAAGTCTTCGATGCCCTTGAGCAGCTCGGTGTGGCCATGGGCGCGCACTTCGGCATAGCCAAACTCACGGGTGTTGGAGCCTTCGACCTTGCCGCCCAGCTGCTGGGCCATGGTCTGCATGCCGTAGCAGATACCCAGCACGGGGATGCCCAGCTCAAACACGGCGTCAGGAGCCTTGTCGTCCACCTCGTACACGCTGGCGTGACTGCCAGACAGGATGATGCCCTTGAGCTGACCATCCTTGGCGTAGTCACGAATCCAGTCGCTGGAGACATCGCAGGGGTGCACTTCGCAGTACACATGGGCTTCGCGCACGCGACGGGCGATGAGCTGGGTGACTTGCGAGCCGAAATCGAGGATGAGGATTTTCTGGTGTTGCATGGTGGTGGTCCGTCAGAGGCTGGAGAGATCAAGAAGTGGGACGCCGCTGCGCTGGGCGGCAGCGATCTGCTGGGGGTCGAAAGTGGCCAGCGGCAGACGCAGCGAGCGCGCCAGCCACAGGTAGGCGGCATCGAAAGTGGGCAGGCCAGTGTCGAGCGCTACATCCATCACCGCTTTGTGTTGCGCGGGGGCGAGATCGTGCAGCTCCACACGGTGGCGGATTGCCTCCAGCACGCTCCACAGACCTTCGACCGATGCGGCAGGGATGCGACCGCTGTGCACGCCACTGCTGATGATGTTGCTACATTCCCATTGCCAGAGGTTCGGTGCCTGGGGTTCGACCTCGTCGCGGCGGATCAGGGTGTACAGGCGGCGGGTGTGTTCGCTGGCCGTGTCGGGCAGCAGCCAGGCGGCGGTAACGGAAGCATCGAGCACAAAGGCGGTCATGCGGTGGCACCACCGTTGCGGCGCAAAGTATCCGGCGCGCCGCCCGCGGGGCGCAAAGTATCGGGAGGGTTCGCTCTGACTGCAGGGCGAACCGTGGCATGCAGCGCATCGATCTGACCCAGCTCGCGGGCGATCTGCTCGTCGGTGATGACGGGGCGACGGCGCACAGGCAGCATGCGCACCACCTCTTTGCCGTGGCGGGTAATGCGCACTTCCTCGCCCTGCTCGACCAACTCGATCAGGGCGGAGAACCGGCTCTTGGCTTCATAGATACCGACGGACTGCATGGAAACGCGGACCCCAAAAAAGAAAAGTCTGATCTGAATAATGAATTCAGATCAGACTATATCAGTCTGACCAGATTTTTTCAATCAGGCCAGATAGGATCAACAACGATCAGTCCGCGCGGTAGTTCGGCGCTTCCTTGGTGATCTGCACGTCATGCACATGGCTTTCGCGGATACCAGCGGTGGTGATTTCCACGAACTCGGCCTTGTTGTTCATCTCTTCGATGGTGGCGCAACCGCAGTAGCCCATGGAGGCGCGCACGCCGCCGGCCATCTGGAAGACGATGGAGACCATGGAACCCTTGTAGGGCACACGACCTTCAATGCCTTCTGGCACCAGCTTGTCAGCGTTGGGATTGCCCGTGCTGGACTCTTGGAAGTAGCGATCGGCACTGCCTTGCTGCATGGCACCGATGGAACCCATGCCGCGGTAGCTCTTGTAGCTGCGGCCCTGGAACAGGATCACTTCGCCTGGAGCCTCTTCCGTGCCCGCAAACATGCCACCCATCATCACAGTGCTGGCGCCAGCCGCCAAGGCCTTGGCTATGTCACCACTGTAGCGGATACCACCGTCCGCGATCAGCGGTACACCAGTACCTTTGAGCGCTGTGGCCACGCTGTCGATGGCCATGATCTGGGGAACACCGACGCCCGCCACAATGCGGGTCGTGCAGATGGAGCCGGGGCCGATACCGACCTTCACTGCATCAGCACCCGCCTCGACAAGCGCCAAAGCTGCTGCGCCGGTGGCAATGTTGCCGCCGATCACATCCACTTGCGGGTAGTTCTGCTTGACCCAGCGCACGCGGTCAATCACGCCCTTGCTGTGACCGTGGGCAGTGTCCACCACGATAGCGTCCACACCGGCCTTGACCAGGGCCTCAACACGCTCTTCGGTGCCCTCGCCTACCCCCACTGCCGCACCCACGCGCAGGCGGCCAGAGGCATC
Source organism: Acidovorax sp. DW039 (assembly GCF_037101375.1). Taxonomy (NCBI): domain Bacteria; kingdom Pseudomonadati; phylum Pseudomonadota; class Betaproteobacteria; order Burkholderiales; family Comamonadaceae; genus Acidovorax; species Acidovorax sp. DW039. The sequence goes on from NZ_AP029019.1 coordinate 3,258,563, forward strand.
GCGCGCAGCGTTGGGAAAGCTGGTCTGCTTGGTGATGTCCTTGACGGTGATCAGCCCCTTGAGCTCAAACGCATCATTGACCACCAGCAACCGCTCCAGCTTGTGCTTGTTCAGCAAAGCCTTGGCTTGCGCAGGTGTTGTACCTTCCTTCTCGTTCACCGTGATGAGCTTTTCGCGGGGCGTCATGATCTGGTGGACCTTGACGTCGTAGCGCGTTTCAAAGCGCAGATCCCGGCCCGTGACGATACCGACCACCTTGCCACCGTCACACACAGGGAAGCCCGAGATACCCAGTTGCTCAGACAGCTGCAGCACCTGAAGCACTGTGTGCTCGGGGGTGATCACCACAGGGTCACGCAGGACGCCGGACTCGTAGCGCTTGACCTTGGCCACATGGGCTGCCTGCTCCTGAGGCGTGAGGTTCTTGTGGACGATACCGATACCGCCCTCTTGCGCGATGGCAATAGCCAAACGGGCTTCTGTCACCGTGTCCATGGCGGCAGACACCAGGGGCAGGTTCAGTTGGATGTTGCGGGAGAGTTTTGTCGCAAGGGACGTGTCCTTGGGCAGGACTTGGGAGTACGCTGGCACCAGCAACACATCGTCGAAGGTGAGCGCTTTTCCGAGAAGGCGCATGAGAAAGCTCCAAAAAAAGGATTGTACCCGCAGTCATTTAGAGCTTGCCGACCGCACGTCAACCGTTCATGTCTCAACGTGGCCCGGTCATCTGTAACCAGATACGAATGCGGTGACACCACCAAGGGAGCACGGCTAAACTTGGATTCATGAAAATGCACAAGCTTCTCCTGCTGGCTGTGGCCTGCACCTGGGCCCTGGGCGCTGCCGCCCAGTGGCAATGGATCGACAAGGACGGCCGCAAGGTGTTTAGCGACCGCCCGCCTCCGTCAGACATTCCTGAAAAGAGCATTCTGAAGCAACCCTCGGGCGCGGCACGCACTGCCTCATTGCCCGCAAACCCGCCTGCAGCCGGAGACACTCCTGCACCCGCTTCCGCGGCGTCTCAGTCTCAAGCAGGTGCCAAACCTGCCGCAACGGGCAAGGACAAGGAACTCGAAGAGAAAAAAGCCCAAGCCGAAGCCGCCGAAGCAGCAAAGAAAAAGGCCGAGGACGAAAAGGTAGCGCGCGCCAAGACAGAAAATTGCACGCGCGCTCGCCAAGCCAAAGCCTCATTGGAAACAGGCCGTCCCATGATGCACAACAACGCCCAAGGGGAGCGTGTCTACATGGATGAAGCCGCACGTAACGCAGAAATCAAACGTGCTAACGAGGTGATCGCTTCCGACTGCGCACGTTGAACAACGCCGCAAGCCGCCCAAGGCTGCAGATACACACGGCGCAGTAATTCGTGCAGACGATGCGAAGCTGCTTGAATGCACATCAGTATCCAGCCTTGGCCCCAGGACGCCTGCTGGCAAACAATCCTGTAGCGCGAGCCCCTTGGCGGGCGAATCGCTCTCGCCGAGCCACTTTGGGATCTACGACCAAAGGCCGATAGAGTTCCACCCGATCGCCCTCACGCAAAAGCGTGTCCAAAGGCATAACCCTTCCCCACACCCCGCAAGCCAGGTTGGCGTCGTAGCCGCGACCTGCCACATCAGGGTCAAGAACCTGCAATGCTTGACTCAACACGGTGCCTTCCGGCAAAAGGATCTTGCGCTCTTCCACTTGCCGCGGAGCTACACATTGCACCAAGGTCACACAAATCATGGTGGGAGCATAGCCTGCCCCCCCTCGGCAATCGTTGTCACCCATACACCTGCTCCGCACGCTTGACGAATGCATCCACCATCGTGGCAGCAATCCGATCAAAAACCGGCCCCACCAGAGCCGCCAGGGCTGAGCTGCTGAAACCATAGTGCAGGTGCAACTCCACCTTGCAAGCACGTTGGCTGCCGTCCCCGACCGGCAAAAAGCGCCAATCCCCCTCCAGCTGGGAAAAGGGGCCTTTGACCAAATGCATCTGCACCCGCTCACCGGGAACATGCGTATTGCGGGTGACAAAAGACTGATGAATACCCCCCAGGGCAATTCCCACCTCTGCAGTCATGCCACCGTCATTACGCTCCAGCACCTGCGCCCGGTCGCACCAGGGCAGGAATTCGGGATACTTCTCTACCGCTGTGACCAGCGAGAACATCTCTTGGGGCGAGTACCAGATGAGGACAGACTTTTGAACGGTTTTCATGCAAACAGGGCCCAAGCCAGATACCCGCAGGATCACGCGAGAGGCTGAGGCCAGAGGAATTTAGAATCTCCGGTTGGAGACAGCAACAATTGTAGGGAGGCCTTTTATCTTCCGGTTTGCGTCTTATCTAATTCCTCATGGCCAAAAAACCCGATCCCTCCTCCCGCATTGCCGACAACAAGAAAGCTGCTTTCAATTACTTCTTTGAGGAGCGCCATGAAGCGGGCATGGTGCTGCACGGCTGGGAGGTCAAAGCGCTGCGTGAAGGCAAAGTTCAGCTGACAGATGGCTATGTGCTGATTCGCGATGGAGAGCTGTTCTTGCTGGGCTGTCTGATTCACCCGCTCAAAACCGCGTCCACCCACGTCAATCCCGAGTCCTCGCGCACGAAGAAATTGCTGCTCAAAAAGGACGAGATCAAGCGCCTGATCGGCAAGGTGGAACAAAAAGGGTACACGCTCGTGCCCCTGAATCTGCACTGGAAAAACGGATTCGTGAAATGCGAAATCGCCCTAGCCAAGGGCAAGGCAGAGCACGACAAGCGCGACACCATTAAGGACCGCGAAGGCAAGCGCGAAGTGGAACGCGCTATGAAGAGCCGGAATCGCTAAGAGGATCAAACCCATCGCGGCTCCATCAGCTCAAATCCAGGTCGCGGTCGGCATTCATCGGGGCAAAGTAAAAACTCGTCAGGCTCAGTCACACAGGAAGTGCAAAGCACAACGCTATACGGAGCAGCCTTCCGTCCGTTAGTGTTCTACATCTTCCCACGCGCCGACGAATCGTTGCTGGAACACCCATACTGCAAAGCTCCTCCCACGCTTACCGCAGCCCAAAGCGCGTAGACGGGTTATAACGCCTTCAATTGCAAACAGAATGTGTAAAGCAATTGGAGTTGCTGGTATCAGTTCGTCTACGCAGACGATCCGATCCAGAGTCAACAGAGCCTCTGAAGGCTCTAGCAGTAACCCATAAGACTACGCCCATGTCCCAAACGCTAACCCAACAATTCAGGCGCATCCCCCGTTCGGTCGCCAGATCGGTAAAGTCTTTCGCACCTGAGCTTGCAAAGCACTTCACCGCTGCCTCCTATGAATGGATGGCCGTGAATAGACTACCGGCAGTCGCGATGGGTGGAGAGAGCCTGATCTTTCCAAAAATGGCCGTAAGCGAAAAGGATGCTTTGCTGCAAATCACACTGCAGCTGAACGGAACACGCTCCGAGCTGGGCCGCTACCTGTATAGCAAGCTGTACTACATCACCCATCCACAGGCACAGTTCACTGAGGATGCCGTTGTGTGTTTTGAAGTGCGTGAGCGATTCAGCCCCCAATGTCTTCAAATTGCATTGCCAGATGCCGCGCTCCGGGAGGCCCGAGCCAGTGGCTACCTGCGGATTCGCATTGATGGACTCCCTTACTCGCAAGGCACATGGCAAGTGATGGATCTGCGACTCGTCAGCGAGACACACGACCCAGAACTCACCAAGCACGCACAACGAGTAGCCCATCGGCAATGGGTGCGGGAGCAAGTCAGGGTCAGCGAATCGGGCCGCCGGGTCAATTTGCCCCACTACCCAGAGTCTGTTTCGATCGAACTGACACCTGTTTGCAATCTGCGCTGCCCCCACTGCAGTTCTCATGGCATGCCGCATCTGCACAAGCACCATAACTGCAGCCCAGAAATGCCCGTTGAAAACTTTTTACGGCTGGCACAAGAGGCATTTCCACACGTCTCGGTGGTGAGCTTGGTGGGCAGGGGTGAACCCACCCTGGCAAGTGACGATCTTTGGAACGCCGTGGTTCAGCAACTGCGGGAGCACGATGTCCGGATGAGTTGCGTGACCAACGGCACTCGCGTTAAACAGCGCTTTCATGCGGACTTGATGCCTTGGGTGCATGAGTTGATTTTCTCATTTGACGGCAACACCGCTGCGACGTTTGAAACGAACCGCGCTGGTGCCAAATTTGAAACCGTTCTTGAGAACCTGCGCTACTACCATGAGTTGAGGAACGCAGTCCCCCTCTCCAGGCGTCCACAACTCACCATCTCATGGACTCTCAAACGCAACAATGTGGCGGAGGTACCTGATTTTGTGAGGCGTATCGCGGAGTTTGAGCCCGACCTGATTTCACTCAGACATCTGGTGGTCTTCCAGGATAAGGAACGATCTGAGAGTCTGCTCGATTACCCAGAAGAAGCGAACGCGGCGCTGAGCGAAGCCTATGCGGAAATGGATCGACTTGGCATCAGGCACGAAAGCCCTCCGCTGATGATGAAGGCCGAGACCAGTTCACAAGCCGTCATCCCCATCCACACGATCTCGTTCAAGAATAAGAAAGATAGCGCTTCCAATAGCAGTGCGCCCAGTGGCGGTGCACAGCCCTCTTCGCGTCCTCCGACCCTTCCCACACCTCAGCCGCAAACATGGGACAGAGAAACATCGATTGCGTTGAGAGAGCCGGAGTGCAATTGGATGCATCGCACCGCAATCATCATGGCGGACGGCGAAGTGATCACCTGCGGGAAGCACTACGGAGAACAAGTGGGGCACCTGACGCCGACAAACTCGCTCTGGGATCTTTGGAATGGTCCGCGCATGCATTCATTGCGAGCAGGATTCGGAACACCATGCATGTGGGAACAATGCAAAGACTGCTGGTTGCGCGAACTGAAATGGCACTCACAGCGTCAGGCGAAGGATCTCATTGCTCCCTACAGCCTCGACAACAGCATGGACTACACCGAAGCGGCATGGGACTACCGCAGATACTCTGAGCTTTGAACTCCTCGGGTAGAAAAATAAAGCGAGTCGGGGCGGCATGCAACCGCCTCAGCCCTTCCCTCTTCTGGAGCTAAGCCGACACTTTCCATTCACCCCAACGCTGCGAGTGGATGAGAATGCGCAGGCCAAGGGCTGGCAAAGAACGGCGCCACCATATCGGGCGTCACATCTTCGATACGGGCGGGATTCCACTTCGGCGCATGGTCCTTGTCCACCGCCAGTGCGCGGATGCCTTCCACCGTCTCGCTTTGGCCTGGTCGCAGATAGAAGCAATGGCGCACCATGTCGCGCTCCATGCGCAGGTCGTCGGCCAAGCCCATTCCACGGGCACGGCGGATTTGCTCCAGCACCACGTGCAACATCAGGGGTGAGCGCTTGCGCAATGTGGCTGCGGTAGTGCGGGCCCAGTCGGTATCGGGAGCCTCCAGTGCAGTGATGATTTCGCCTACGGATGGCAGAGAGAAAATGTGGTCGATTTGGGCTCTAGCGCCCGAATGATGAGCGCTGGCAGCTACAAATTTCGAAGCAACAAATGCTTTGATGGCGTCCGCATCGGCAAAAGTCTGGCCAGCGAGCGCATCCCACACTGCGGCCTGCTGATCTGAGGGCAGGCAGCCGTCCGCCAGACGGTTTTCGATGGCATCACCGGCACCAATGGTGTCCCCCGTCAGCGCCAGCCATTCGCCCACATGGCCCGGGCAGCGGCTCAAAAAGTAGCCGCCCCCCACGTCTGGAAACAAACCAATCGCGGTCTCTGGCATGGCCATCTTGGTTCGCTCCGTCACTACACGCAGCGCAGCGCCCTGGCTGATGCCCATACCGCCCCCCATCACGATACCGTCCATGAAAGCGATGTAGGGCTTGGTGTAGTTGTGGATCAGGTGGTTAAGGGCGTATTCCTCGGTGAAAAAATCTTCCAACTGCGGATTGCCCTGGCTGCCCGCCTGGTGCAGAAATCGGATGTCGCCTCCCGCGCAGAAGGCACCGAAGGGCCCTTCCTTGTTGCTGCCGCGAATGGCCACCGCCAGCACTTTGTCGTCACTCTGCCAAGCAAGCAAGGTGGACATCAGTTCTCGCACCATGCCCAGCGACAAGGCATTGAGAGCCCGGGGCCGGTTCAGGGTGATGAACCCGACTTGGCCCCGCACTTCCGAGATCACTTCGTTCACTGTCTCCGTCATTGTTGTTCCTTCCAACCAAGTATTTCATTGAGCACCAGGGCTCCGATCACCAAGGCACCCCCAGTCAGCACGGCGGGCGCGGGTTGCTCTCCCGCACCCGCCCATGCGAGCAGGATGCCAAAGATCACTTCCAGCAGACCCAGCAGCGCCATCTCCGGCGCTTTGAGCACACGGCCGCAGCGCACCGCCAGCACACAGGGAATGGCCAGCTGGAAGACCCCCAGCAAAGCCAGCAAGAATAAATCATGTGCAGTGGCCTGCAGAGGAAGCGCCAACGGCAAAGTCACCACCACGGACAGCACCGCGCCCACCAGCACGGCAGGCACCAGATCCACCGCATGCCCATGGCGTTGCGAATGCTGCACCACCGTCCAGTTGGCTGCAGCCGCCACCGGGACACACAACGCCACCAATGTGCCCGAGAGGGCTAGGCCCGCCATCTGCGAACCATACATCCAGCCAATGCCCAGCCCGGCCAGGGCAATCGCGGCCCAGGTGCGCGGGGCGATGTGGTGCCCGATGAAGATGCGGGCAAACAGGGCTGTCAGCAGCGGCCCCGCCGCCATGGTGACCAGCACGTTGGCCACGGGCATCAGCATCATGGCCACCATGAAGGCAGTGAACATCACAGCCCAACACAGGCCCGACAACCAAAGCGGTGCCCCACCATGCCGCATGGATGCGAACACCGCCCGCCCCTGCAAGGCAGGCAGCATCACCAGCAAGCTGAGCAAGGTGAACAGGCTGCGCCAGAACGTGACTTCAAAACTGCGGGCCTGCTCCAGGTGGCGTGTCACCACTCCGGCAATGGACCACAACAGGGTCACTACCACCATCAGGAACACGGCACGGGAATGCGTGAGCTTCGACATAAACATCCGGACAGATCGAGCCCATCGAGCGTAAAAAGAACCGATGGGACAAAGAAAAAGGGCCTCAGCAACGCTGGGCCCTTCGAATCTGGCGCACGGAATCCGAGGTTTCAGGCGCATCCTGAAGATGCAACCGCCACTCGCAGTCCGCGTCTGCGCCTATTCACCAACTTCCATCAATGATCAGGAACGGCCTGCGCGCTTGCGTTCGTTTTCGGTCAGGTGGCGCTTGCGCAGACGCACCGACTTGGGCGTGATTTCGACCAGCTCGTCGTCCTCGATGAACTCGACGCCGTATTCCAGCGTGAGGTCGATCGGGGGCGTGATCTTGATCGCGTCTTCCTTGCCAGACACGCGGAAGTTGGTGAGCTGCTTGGTACGGGTCGCGTTCACCACCAGATCGTTGTCGCGGCTGTGGATACCGACGATCATGCCTTCGTACACGGGGTCGCCAGCCTTTACGAACATGCGGCCACGGTCATCCAGCTTGCCCAGGGCGTAGGTGAAGATTTCACCGTCGTCCATCGAGATCAGCACACCGTTCTTGCGGCCACCGATATCACCCTTGTGTGGCTCGTAGCCTTCAAAGATGTTGGAGATCAGGCCAGAACCGCGTGTCAGGTTCAGGAACTCGTTGGTAAAGCCGATCAGGCCACGGGCGGGAATGCGGTACTCCAGACGCACACGACCACGGCCGTCCGGCTCCATGTTCACCAGCTCGCCCTTGCGCTCACCCAGGGCTTGCATCACGCCACCCTGGTGGCCTTCTTCGATGTCGGCTGTCACCAGTTCGATAGGCTCATGCTTGACGCCATCGATGTCCTTGAACACCACGCGGGGCTTGGAGACGGCCAGCTCGTAACCTTCGCGGCGCATGTTTTCCAGCAGGATGGTCAGGTGCAGTTCACCCCGGCCAGACACTTCGAAAATGCCGTCTTCGTCGGTTTCCTTCACGCGCAGGGCCACGTTGTGCTGCAGTTCTTTTTGCAGACGGTCCCAGATCTGGCGGCTGGTCACAAACTTGCCTTCACGGCCTGCCAGGGGCGAGGTGTTCACGCAGAAGTTCATGGTCAGCGTGGGCTCGTCCACCTTCAGCATGGGCAGCGGCGCTGGGTTGACAGGGTCGGTCACAGTCACGCCGATACCGATGTCTTCGATGCCGTTGATCAGCACGATGTCGCCTGGGCCAGCCAGGGGCGTCTGCATGCGATCCAGGCCCTGGAAGGTCAGCACCTGGTTCACGCGGCCCTTGGTCGTCTTGCCATCCGGCCCTTCCATCACCACCACGTCTTGTCCGGGCTTGAGTGTGCCCTGGCTGATACGGCCCACGCCGATGCGGCCCACAAACGAGGAGAAGTCCAGCGCGGAAATCTGCAGCTGCAGCGGTGCCTCTGGGTTACCGGAGTTCGGGGGCACGTGCTTCAGGATGGTGTTGAACAGGGCCGACATGTCGGGGCCCCACTGCTCGCCTGGAGCGCCTTCTTCCAGAGAAGACCAGCCGTTGATACCCGAGGCGTACACCACGGGGAAGTCCAGCTGCTCATCCGTGGCACCCAGCTTGTCGAACAGGTCGAACGCTGCGTTCACGACCTTGTCGGGGTTGGCACCGGGCTTGTCCACCTTGTTCACGACCAAGATGGGGCGCAGGCCCAGGGCCAGGGCCTTCTTGGTCACGAAACGCGTCTGGGGCATGGGGCCTTCCTGCGCGTCGATCAACAGCACCACGCTGTCGACCATGGACAGGGCACGCTCCACCTCACCGCCAAAGTCCGCGTGACCGGGGGTGTCCACGATGTTGATGTGGGTGCCTTCCCAGCTCACGGCGCAGTTCTTGGCCAGGATGGTGATGCCGCGCTCTTTTTCGATGGCGTTGTTGTCCATCACGGTATCGACGACCTTTTCGTGGTCGGCAAAGGTGCCGGACTGGCGCAGCAGTTGGTCCACCATGGTCGTCTTGCCATGGTCAACGTGGGCGATGATCGCAATATTGCGGATTTGTTTGCTCATAGTGGTTCCAATCTGCCGCTCTTTCAGCCTGCGGCGTGCGTACTTTCCAAAATCTGTTGAATCTCCAGAGGGCTCAGGAGCCGGTCAGGCACCAGTTCCCCACCCACGGTGTGGCCAACACCCAGCAGTGCGCGCGGCTTGTCGCCAAACACCGCCACCGCAGCCGCATCAGGCCAGGGGCCTCGTCGCCGCATGCCCGAAAGGAATCGGCCTGCATTGTCGCTGTCGAGCGTGACAGTCGTATGCCCTGCAAGCAAGGACTGCACCGGCTCCAGGCAGCGCATGCGCTCCGCCTCTTCCATGGCCTCCAGCTGCGCCAAAGTCACGCAGCGCTCCACGCCCAGGCCTCCGGTGTCGATACGCCGCAAAAACACCAGATGGGCTCCAGGTCCGAGCGCCGCGCCCACATCCTCACCCAGGGTACGGATGTAGGTTCCCTTGCTGCAGGTCACTATCATTCTGATAGCTGCCTGCGCTTGATCCGTCTGCTCCAGGGTCAATTTCAGTGCATGAATGACCACGTCACGCGCAGGTCGCTCCACCTCGATCCCAGCGCGTGCATATTCGTACAGCGCTTTGCCATCTTTCTTGAGGGCACTGTGCATGGGCGGCACCTGGCGGATAGGCCCGGTGAACTGCTGTTGCACCTGGGCAATGCGCTCCTGCGTCAGAGCCGCCAGATCCACAGGCCGCCGCTGCAGCACCTCGCCTTCCGCATCACCGGTGGACGTGGTCACCCCCAGCAATGCGACAGCTTCGTAGGTCTTGGGCGCTTCCAGCTGCAGCTGGCTGAACTTGGTCGCGGCACCAAAGCACAGGGGCAGTACGCCACTGGCCAAAGGGTCAAGGGTGCCGGTGTGCCCCGCTTTTTCAGCGCGCAACAACCACTTCACTTTTTGCAAAGCGTCGTTGCTGGACAGGCCCAGCGGTTTGTCGAGCAACAGCACTCCGTGCACCGGGCGCCGCTGCACCCGGATGCGGGGAGCGCGTTCAGTCATGGTGCGTCGTCGTCTTTTGAACGGGAAGCCACGGCACGCGCAATCAGGGCGTTCATGTCAGCCGCACGTTCGGTGGTGCGGTCAAACACGAAATGCAGCGTAGGCACGGTGTGGATGTGCAACCGCTTGAACAAGCCATTGCGCAGGAAACCCGCCGCCTGATTGAGGGCGGCCTGGGTCTCCTCTGGGTCACCCACGAGCAGGCTGAAAAACACCTTGGCGTGGGCGTAGTCAGGCGTGACCTCCACGCCCTGCAGGGTGACCATGCCCACGCGCGGATCCTTCAGTTCGCGGGCGATCAGCTCCGTCAGATCGCGCTGGATCTGATCGGCCACCTTGAAGGAACGGTTAGGGGTGGAGGACTTCTTCGCTGCCATGTCGTCGCTTTTGCATCGTCCGCATTACAGCGTACGTGCGATCTCCTTGATCTCGAAGAACTCCAGCTGGTCGCCTTCCTTGATGTCGTTGTAGTTGCGCAGCTTGATACCGCACTCGAAGCCTTCCTTGACTTCCTTGACATCGTCCTTGAGGCGGCGCACCGATTCCACATCGCCGGTGTAGATGACGATGTTGTCGCGCAGCAGGCGGAACTTGCAGTTGCGGGTGACCTGACCGGACGTGACGTAAGAACCCGCCACGGTACCGATCTTGGAGGCCACGAACACGGTGCGGATTTCGGCCGTACCGATTTCTTCCTCGCGCTGCTCGGGGGCCAGCATGCCGGACATCGCTGCCTTCAACTCATCGACTGCGTCGTAAATGATGTTGTAGTAGTGGATGTCCACATCGTTGGACTCAGCCGTCTTGCGGGCACCGGTATCGGCACGCACGTTGAACCCGATGACGATGGCCTTGGAGGCAATCGCCAGGTTGATGTCGGACTCGCTGATACCGCCCACGCCCGCGTACACCAGCTGCACACGGATCTCGTCGGTCGAGAGCTTGAGCAGTGAGGCTGCCAGCGCTTCCTGCGAGCCTTGCACGTCGGCCTTGATGATGATGGGCAGGGTCTTGACCTCGCCCGCAGTCATCTCGGAGAACACGTTTTCCAGCTTCGCAGCCTGCTGCTTGGCCAGCTTGGTGTTGCGGAACTTGCCTGCACGGTAGGTGGCGATTTCGCGGGCACGGCGCTCGTCGGCCAGCACCATGAACTCATCACCCGCCTGTGGCACGTCGGACAGACCCTGGATTTCCACGGGAATGGAAGGACCTGCAGACTTGGCCACACGGCCGTTTTCGTCCAGCATCGCACGCACGCGGCCATAGGTCTGGCCGGCCAGCACAATGTCGCCCACCTTCAACGTACCGGACTGCACCAGCACCGTCGCCACCGGGCCGCGGCCCTTGTCGAGCTGGGCTTCGATCACCAGACCCTTGGCCATGGCGTCTACCGGTGCCTTCAGTTCCAGCACTTCGGCCTGCAGCAGCACTTGCTCCAGCAGCTCGTCAATGCCCATGCCGGTCTTGGAGGAGACGGGCACAAAAGGCGAATCGCCGCCGTACTCTTCGGGCACGACCTCTTCGACCACCAGCTCCTGCTTGACGCGGTCGGGGTTGGCATCAGGCTTGTCTGCCTTGGTGATAGCTACCACGATAGGAACACCCGCAGCCTTGGCGTGCTTGATGGCTTCCTTGGTCTGGGGCATCACGCCGTCATCCGCAGCCACCACCAGAATCACGATATCGGTTGCCTGGGCACCGCGGGCACGCATGGCCGTGAAGGCCTCGTGACCGGGGGTATCCAGGAACGAAACCATGCCGCGTGGAGTTTCCACGTGGTAGGCACCAATGTGCTGGGTAATGCCACCGGCTTCGCCCGCTGCCACTTTGGCGCGGCGGATGTAGTCCAGCAGCGAGGTCTTGCCATGGTCTACGTGGCCCATGACGGTGACCACAGGAGCGCGAGGCAGAACCTCTGCATTTTGTTGACCCACTTCGTCGTCGGTGAAGGCTTCTGGGTCATCCAGGGCTGCCACCACGGCCTTGTGGCCCATTTCTTCCACCACGATCATGGCGGTGTCCTGGTCCAGAGGCTGGTTGATGGTGACCATCTGGCCCATCTTCATCAGCGACTTGATCACTTCAGATGCCTTGATGGACATCTTATGGGCCAGCTCTGCCACCGTGATGGTTTCTGGCACGTGCACTTCCAGCACGCGCGCTTCCACCGGTGCGGACTGCTGGTGGTCGTCACGCTGATCGCGGTCGTTGCCGCGGCGGCCACGCGGGCCACCACGCCAGTTGTTGCGTCCCACGCCGCCACTGCTGTCGCCGCGGGTCTTGATTTCCTTCTTCTTGGCCGTGTCATTGGCCCAGCTGGACGACAGCTTGGCCGACTTGACCTCCTTGCCACTGCCGGAACCGGGGGCGGAAGGTGCAGGTGCACCAGCGTTGCGTGGGCCTGTGCCGGTACCAACGGCAGGCTTGTGCAACGTGCCCTTCTTGGCATCGCCGGTTGCAGCAGGCTTTGCCGCTGGCTTGGGCTCCTCGGGCTTCTTGGCCACCATGACCGTTTTCTTGGGCGCAGCCATCATTGCGCGGATGGCTTCAGCTTCGGCCAGGGCCTTGCGGCGACGCTCTTCCAGGTCACGGGCACGTGCAGCCTCTTCTTCGGCACGGGCCTTGGCTTCTGCAGCGGCCTTTTCGCGGGCTTCGGTCTGGGCAGCAGCACGGGCAGCCGCTTCAGCCTGCTGCTCGCGGGTGGCTTCCTGCTGTTGTGCAGAGGCCTGGGCCTTCTTGGCAGCCTCCTGGGCGGCGTAGGCAGCAGCGCGCTCTTCGGCTTCGCGCTCGCGGCGTTCACGTTCTTCACGTTCAGCACGTTTGGCGGCCAATTCGGCCTCCTGGCGACGGATCAGCTCGGCCTGATTGCGCGCCTCTTCCTCACGACGGACCAACTCCTGGTCCTGTGCGGAAACAGGTTCGGGAGCCGATTGTAGAACGGCTGCTGCGGCGTTGGACTCTTCCTGCTCAGCGCCTTCGGCAGTTTCGTCGCGCTTGATGAAGGTGCGCTTCTTGCGCACTTCCACCTGGATCGTGCGTGCCTTGCCCGTGGCATCGGCTTGCTTGATCTCGCTGGTGGACTTCTTCACCATGGTGATCTTCTTGCGGTCACCCGAAGCGGTACCGTGGCTGGCCTGCAGGTAGGCCAGCAGCTTTTGCTTGTCCGACTCGGTCAGTGGATCCGACACAGCATTCTTGCCCACGCCAGCAGCCTTGAGCTGGTCAAGCAGGGTTTCAGGCGATTTCTTGAGTTCGTTAGCGAACTCGGCGACAGTATTACTGGACATATTTGGTTCGTGCCTCCCTGACCTTTACTCTTGCCCTGCCGCGAACCAGTGTTCGCGGGCCTTCATGATCAAGGCCTTGGCTTCCTCTGCGGACTGTCCGGTCAGGTCGGTCAGCTCATCAATGGCCAGATCGGCCAGGTCGTCACGTGTATGCACACCGCCTTCTGCCAGCTTGGCAATCAGGTCGGGGGTCATGCCTTCAAGGTCGCGCAGGTCTTGAGAGACTTCTTCCACGCTTTCCTCACGGGCGATTTCCATGGTCAGCAGCGCGTCCTTGGCACGGGCGCGCAGCTCATTCACGGTATCTTCGTCAAACGCTTCAATCTCCAGCATTTCCTGCAGTGGCACATAGGCCACCTCTTCCAGGCTGGAGAAGCCTTCGGAGATCAGGATGTCGGCGATTTCCTCGTCCACATCCAGCTTTTCCATGAACAGGCGGCGTGCAGCGTCTGACTCGTTGGCTTGCTTCTGGGCGGATTCAGCCGCATCCATGATGTTGATCTTCCACCCCGTGAGGTCGGAAGCCAGACGCACGTTCTGGCCACCACGGCCAATTGCAATGGCCAGGTTTTCTTCATCAACTACCACATCCATGGCGTGCTTTTCTTCGTCCACCACGATGGACGAGACATTGGCAGGTGCCAGGGCGCCAATCACGAACTGGGCCGGGTCTTCAGACCACAGCACGATATCAACACGCTCGCCAGCGAGTTCGTTGGTTACCGCGTTCACACGGGTGCCGCGTACACCGACGCAGGTGCCGATGGGGTCCACGCGCTTGTCATGGCTCAACACGGCAATCTTGGCACGCGAGCCAGGATCACGGGCGCAGCTCTTGATCTCCAGCAGGCCTTGCTCGATTTCAGGCACTTCCTGGCGGAAGAGCTCGATCATGAACTCGGGGGCCGAGCGGGACAGGATGATGGGAGCGCCGCGCAAGGTCAGGTCCACTTCCATGATCATGGCGCGCACACGGTCGCCACTGCGGAGGTTTTCCTTCGGGATCATTTCGCTGCGGCGCAGACGGCCTTCCACGCGACCGGATTCGACAATGATGTCACCCTTGTCCATGCGCTTGACCGTGCCGGTGAAGATCTTTTCGCCACGCGACATGAAGTCATTGAGCAGCATTTCGCGCTCGGCATCGCGGATTTTCTGCAGGATGACCTGCTTGGCCGCCATGGCACCGATACGGCCGATAGGCACAGACTCGACACCCTCTTCGATGTACTCACCAACCTCGATCTCGGGCACGCGCTCGCGGGCATCCATCAGCAGTTCTTCGGCGTCGGGATTCTGCAGACCGGCGTCATCGGGCACCACCAGCCAGCGGCGGAAAGTCTCGTAGTTGCCGCTGTCACGATCGATGGACACACGGATATCCACTTCGCCCGGATACAGCTTCTTGGTAGCCTGGGCCAGGGCCGATTCCACCGCGCCCAAGACCACGTCACGCTCCACGTTCTTCTCGCGCGAAATGGCCTCAACCAACATCAACAATTCGCGATTCATGCGACGACTCTCCTATTTCAATCACCCGAAGATGCTGGTCACGCGGTGCAACCTGCCATCCCATATTTCTTGTGTGCGACTCAGGCGGGATCCTGCCCCGCCTTGTTGGCTCGCCCCTTGAAGTCAACGATGGGCGCCAGGCGCGCATCGCGCAACTCATCCAGAGTGAAGCCCAACGCCTGCAAAGGCGCGGGAGCGCGCTTTTTGCTGACCTTCTGGCCTGGCTTGACTGCGGGCTCATCCCGCCAGACGATCTGCCAGCCACCAGCTTCGGCCCGCTCCAGCGTGCCGCGAAATTTTTTGCGATTGGCGCTGACCTGACCGGCCGCTGCCGCGCCCATGGGCGCCTTCAAGGTGATGTCGATGACCGAGCCTTCGAAGCGCACAAAGTCCTGCTCGTGCCGCAAGGGGCGGTCAATGCCTGGGGATGACACTTCCAGGCGCTTGTATTCGACGCCATCGACTTCCAGCGCAAATTGCAGCTGGCGGGTGACTTTTTCGCAGTCTTCCACGGTGACAAACTGCTCGAGCAGGGGGGCGGGCGCGTCAGCGGCGGGCGCCACCCAGGGCAAATCAATGGTGATGCGCAAAAGGCCACCGGCAGAGCGTTCAATCTCTACCAGGTCATAGCCCAGACCGATCACAGTTTGTTCAACGACTTGCTGCAGTGCCACGTGTTCAGTTCAATCCCGGGAAAAACAAAAAACCCGATAACCCCCAGAAGACCACCCTCTGACAGCTTCGAGCTCCAAAACCAAACGACCAAAAAAAACGGGCGGTTGGTACCCGCCCGTTTGGTCGTGAGAACTGTATTGTACTCTTTAACGCATTGATTTGCAATGGGCAAGTCCTGCAGCGCGTTATGGCTGCAACGCAAGTGACACATCACTCAAGTGCGCCCAAGGGCAGTAAAAGCTCCTGCAGGTCCGCCTCTGTCAACAAAGCCTCGCGGCGGGTGGCGTCCGCCCCGTAGACCGAGGCGGCCAGTTGCGCCTTGCGCTCTTGCAGGGCCAGGATACGCTCTTCAATCGTGCCCTGCGCCACCATTTTGACCACCCACACGCTCTGCATCTGGCCGATGCGGTGGGCGCGGTCTGTGGCCTGCGCCTCTGCAGCGGGGTTCCACCAGGGGTCGTAGTGGATCACCGTGTCGGCCTGGGGCAGGTTCAGCCCCACCCCTCCCGCCTTCAGGCTGATGAGAAACAACGGCACCTCGCCGCGGGTAAAGCGGCCAATGATTTCTTCGCGCTTTTGGCTCTGCCCCGTTAGCTTGACCCAGGTCAAGCCTCTGGCTTTCAGCTCTGCCTCGATCAGCCCCAGCATGCTGGTGAACTGCGAAAACACCAGCACCCGCCGCCCCTCGGCAAGCATTTCGGGCAGTAACTCCATCAACTGGGCCAGCTTGGCGGATTCTTGTACCTGCCGGGCGGCTTCCAATGG
This sequence comes from Acidovorax sp. DW039, assembly GCF_037101375.1. Classification (NCBI taxonomy): domain Bacteria; kingdom Pseudomonadati; phylum Pseudomonadota; class Betaproteobacteria; order Burkholderiales; family Comamonadaceae; genus Acidovorax; species Acidovorax sp. DW039. The sequence goes on from NZ_AP029019.1 coordinate 3,274,851, forward strand.
CACCAGATGGGGATCGCAACACACCTGCCTCAGCTTGAGCAGCGCATCCAGAATGGTGATGTGGGACTTGGCTAGCCCCCTGGAACTCAAGGCCTCGCGCACCGCCTTCTCGGTGCCCAGACGAATGGTTTCGTACAGATCCGCCTGCGCACCGGTCAGCTCCACCCGCATCACGGTCTCCACCTTGGGTGGCAGTTCTGCCGCCACCAGGTCCTTGGTCCGCCGCAGCATGAAAGGTGCAATGCGTGCCCGCAACTGGGCCAGGCGGCCGCTGTCGCCCTGTTTTTCAATCGGATGGCGGAACAGTTCGCGAAAACGCTGCTGGCTGCCCAGAAATCCGGGCATCAAAAAATGGAACAAGCTCCAGATTTCGCCCAGGTGGTTTTCCATGGGGGTGCCTGACAGACACAGCCGGTGCCGCGCCTGCAGGCTCGATACCACCTGAGCCGCGTTGGTGCTGGCGTTCTTGATGTTCTGCGCTTCGTCCAGCACCACCAGATGCCAGGGCTCCTGCAGCCAGCGCTCCCGGTCGCGCTGCAGCAGTGAATAAGGGGCAATCACCAGATCGTGTGCGCCCACCGATGCTTCGTGGTCGTGCCGGTCCTTGCCGTGCAGCACCAGGGTGCGCAGCCCTGGGCAAAACCGCTGCGCCTCGCTGTGCCAGTTGCCCATCAGGCTGACGGGCGCAATGACCAGCGCGGGAGCCGTGAGGCGGCCTGCATCTTTTTCGACCTGGATGTGCACCAGTGTCTGCAGCGTTTTACCCAGCCCCATGTCGTCTGCCAGGATGCCCCCCAGACCATGGGCGCGCAAAAACTGCAGCCAGTTCAGGCCTTGCTGCTGATAAGGGCGCAGCGCGGCCTGCACGCTGGCAGGCACGGGCACATCGGTCATGGGCACGCTGCCGTTCAGCACTCCCAGCAAATTCCGCAATGTTTCCAGCCCGCTCCATGCCACGCCCTCGCCCAGCGCGGCGCTGGCACGCAAGGCCTCCATGCGCGACAAGCGCAGGCTGCCCTGTGCGAAGTCGCCACGGCGCTCTCCGGCCAGTTCCAGCAAAGCGGCCAGCCAGGGACGCAGGGGCCCGGTGGGCAGGCGGATAAACCCGTCCCCGGCATCGCCCTCAGCGCCGCCCCGTGGCACATACACATAGGGCGGCAACTGGGGCTGGCCTGTTGCAGGGTCCAGCGGCTGCTGGGCGGCCTGGGCTATCAGGTCGGGCAGCCAGGGCAGCACGTTGTGGCGCTGGCCGTCCACCTCCACGCCCAGCGACAGCGAAAACCAGGGTGATACCTCCCCATCTGCTGTGTCCGCAGCCATCGCGCTGCCGGGCGCGACCGCCAAGCGGGGAACCGGCTGATCTGCCCCCCCATCGCCCAGCGGACCATTGGCCGCTGCAGCAGCACTGCCTGCCGCAGACCAATCGACAGTGACCGCCTGCCCATGGGCCACCCAGCCCTGCAGCGACGGGGCCTGGGTAACCTCAAACCCCAGTGCGCTGAACACCGCAAAGCCGTCATCCGCCCATTGCAGCCACGGCTGCTGCGATTGCCCACCGGACAGGCCAAACCGACCATCGTCAGTGGCCAGCAAACCCAGGCGGGACAAAGCCTCTACCGCCGCCAGCTCGGCCCGCATGTCGCGTTGCAGCAGCACACGCGTACCCTGACCCGAGTCTTCAGCCTCCACCACCACGGCAGCGCCCTGCCCCGGCCACCAGCCGCGGCAGCCCTGGTAATTGAAGGTGAGGCGCGCAGCCAGCAGCCCCCGTTGCATGCGCTCTGCCGCAGGCACCCGGTCCAGATGCAGGCAAGGCTGGGGCACCACCCCGTCAATGCGGGCCAGTGCCTGGACCACCGGGGGCAAGGGCACGCCAGGCAGGCTGCGGACCAGCTCGTCCTGGTGTTTTTGCAGGGCAGAAACCTTGAGCGCAGGGGCCTTGAGCAACACCTCCAGCTGGGCCGGACTGAGGGGGCCAATGTCCACAGGCCCGCACGCGCCCTGCTCCACATCCACAAACAAGGGCGGGCTGTTGTGGCACAGGGTTCCCGTGCCGCCCGCCAATGTGGCACGCAGCTGCCATGCGGGCTCATCTACCAGCGCCCCGGCAGGTGCCGGTACTTCGTGCCACTGCCATTGCAGGGGGCGGGCCGCGCCCCATTGCATCGGCTCACCCACCGTGCTTCCACCGGCATCCGCAAAAAGACGGCCTGTGGAGGCGGCCTGCTGCAGAGCAAGCACGCCCACCGGGCCTTCCAGCACGGCACAGGGGGCGCCACTGTAGGCCGAGTAATAGGTCTGGCTGCGCGGCATGGCGCGCAGCAGTTGCAGCACTTCGCGGTCGGTATCGCTGGCCTGGTCATACACCGCCTGCCCTCTGGCTGGCTGGGTGCGCACCTGCTTGGGTTTGGCCCACCCGCCCGTGACCTTGGGATACGAGACCACAGCCTCCAGCTGCAATTGCGGCGGCTGGCGCAAGGCCCCCACCACAGACACCAAGTACAGATACTGTTCCGGCCGCACTGCAGGGTCTACCGGTGTGGTCCGCCCCTCCCCTCCCGCCGCATCCAGGGCCTGAAGCCAGTTGATGAGCTGTGCCTGGGCTTCGGCCTGCTGCACGGCGGCCATACGCTCGCGCACCGAATGAGAAGCCACTGCGGCGCTGGGCTTGCGCGGGGCGCTGGCGGCACGCACCTGCTCACTGACAGGCAGGCGCGCGGCTTTCAGCATAAGGGCCACGGCATGCTTGCACTGGCGGCCCACCGGGCACTCGCAGGTTCCCCGCCAGTAGTCCACCTGGCCATCGGGCATCACCGCCATGGTGACGGCAACGGCATAAGGGGGCTGCTGAGCCCCATGCACAACGCCCTGCAGATGCCAGCCTTCTTCCACCGCCTGCAACTGCGGCATGCCCACGGTGCCCTGGGCCAGCAATGCCTTGCCCCGCATCCAGGGGCCGTCCTCGCACAGGGCGTGCAAGGATTCGGGGTCGAACCAGAAGGTTTCTGACATCAGGGTTAAAAGTGCTTCTAGCGCTTATAAATAAAGCGCAGACAGCTATCAATTAAATAGCATCATGCCGATGCAGCCGTGCGCTCGGCACGCACGCGGTCAAACACTTCCTGCGCCATGGGATCGGTGGCGGCACCCGAGGGCGCGCCGCTGCGCAGCGTGGTCAAAAGCCGCTCCAGCACAGCGGCCTGGGGCAGCAAGGGGCCCAGAAAATGCGCTTTGGTGCCATCCGCAATCAGCAGCGTAGGGAAGGTTTCCACATCCAGATCCCCCGCCAGTTCGGACTCATCTTCAATATCCACCCACTCAAAGCGCACATCCGGGTGGGCCTGGGCCAGTGCATCAAACAGGGCACGGTAGTCGCGGCAGGTGCCGCACCAGCCAGCGCACAGACACACGGCCCACCAGCCGCTGGGCTGGGGGCCGGGGGTGGAGGCAGCGTTGGATTCAACAGGCAGGGCGGCAGGGCTAGGCATTGGTTCAACTCCTCCAGCCCACACAGCGCGGGCCAGGGCTAAAACAGGATCACAGCGGGATCACAGGCCGCGCCGTTCCCGGGCGCGGTAAACCTCGATGGTACCCACTGCCGGGGCCTGGTTGCCCCAGCTGTTGCGCACAAAGGTGGCAACTGCGGCCACGTCTTCATCGCCCAGCAGGTGCTGAAACGGTGGCATGCCGTGCGGGCGGGGGTTGCCCGCCGTGGCAGGCAGATAGCCGCCCTGCAACACCACGCGTACCAGGTTGGTCGGGTCTGCCAGCACCACGGCGCGGTTGCCTGCCAGCGGCGGGAAGGCCGGTTGGCCCGCCGCATCGGTGCGGCCCTGCCCCTGGTTGCCGTGGCACTGGGCACACTGCGCCTCGTACACCTTGGCCCCCCGCTGCATGGCGGTGCTGCTTAAAGCCACGGGCGCGGACGAGGTGGCGGGCTTACTGGCATGCGGCGGCAGCGCTTGCAGGTAAACCGCCATGGCCTGCGCGTCGGCATCACTCAAATACTGGGTGCTGCGGTACACCACCTCGGCCATGGGGCCGATGACCGACGCCTGCGGGGCCACGCCGGTTTTCAGCAAAGCCACCACATCGGCCTGCGGCCAGCGCTGCACGCCTGCCTGGGCAGGGTCGGTCAACGCCGGGGCTAGCCAGTTCTGCACGGGGATAAGCCCGCCAGCCAGGGCCTGGCCCTGCTGCTCGGCCCCCAGGCTGTTGCGCGGCGTGTGGCAGGCCGCACAGTGGCCCAGACCGTTCACCAGATACGCCCCCCGCTGGTACGCAGGCACCTGGGCCGCTGCTAAAGCCTGCGGCGGTGGGGCCGAGGCCGGTGCAGCCGGGTCCGCCGGGCTGAAGAACAGCGCACGCCACACCCCCAGCGCTGCCTGCGTGCTGTACGGAAAGCGCAGCACATGCGGTTGGTTGGCCTGGGCCACGGGCGGCAGGCTTTGCAGATAGGCAAAGATCGCGTCAGAGTCTGCCCGCGTGACATGGGTGTAGCTGTTGTACGGAAACGCGGGGTACAGCAGCCGCCCATCCTTGCTGCGCCCGTTGTGCATGGCGCGCCAGAACTCGGCCGAAGTCCATGCACCCAGCCCCGTCGCCTTGTCGGGGGTGAGGTTGGGGCTGTAAACCAGGCCAAACGGCGTTTCTATGCCCCGCCCCCCGGCAAAGGGTGCGCCACCCTGCCCTGTGTGGCAGGCCATGCAGTTGCCCACCCGGGCCAGATACTCGCCCTGCGCCACCAGGGCGGGCGTGGATTGGAGGGTTTCGTTGGCGGGCAAGGGGTCTTCACCCCGCAGGTTCAGGGCAATCAACCCCGCAGCCGCTATGCCCAGGGCCGCCATCACGCCAGACACCCTGCGCAGCACCAGCGACATATTCATGGCTGCCCCCCTTCGGCCACACCGCCGCAGCGCACGGGCAGGGGCGCAGGCAGGCGGGTGGCGGGCTTGCCGTTGCCAAGCACAGGCTGCGCAGCCAGCCAGGCCGATACGGCGCTGACATCGTCAGGCGTGAGCTGGCGGGCCACTTCGGCCATGCAGTCAGGGGCCTGGGCCTTGCGCTGGCCGGTTTTCCACGCCCCCAGCTGGCTGTTGAGGTAATCACGCGGCAGGCCCAGCAGGCCGGGAATCGAGGGCGACACCCCGGTCATGGCCGCGCCATGGCACTGCACGCAGGCGGGAATCTTGCGCGCCGCATCGCCCTGCTGCACCAGGGCCCGGCCCTGCTCCAGCTGGGCTGCCGTGCCCTGCGGTGCAGGGGGCGGTGGGTACGGCAAGTCCAGCGCCGCAAAGTGCACGGCCATCTCGCGCAGATAGCCATCGGTCAGGTGCTCGATGAGGTAGCCCATCTGCGGATAGCTGCGGCGGCCGTCGCGAAAGTTGAGCAGCTGGTTGTAGAGATACCCCGCAGGCTTGCCCGCAATGCGCGGAAAGTACCCCTCTGGCGTGGCCCTGCCCTCCTTGCCGTGGCAGGCGGTACACGCCAGCACGCGCGATGCCATGTCGGCTGGCAACGTGGCAGCCGAGAGCGCGGGGGCAGAGACAGAAACGGGATCAGCGGGGCCGGGTGCCGCAGCCGCGGCACAGCAAGCCAAAGTGGCGCCCCACAGCGCCACCGGGCGCAGCCGGGTACGTAAAAAGTCGATCATGGGTCGTTGTGTGGAGGCAATACGCAGCACCTGCCACTTTACGCGCCCGCTGCGCAGCAGCACAGGTGCAGGGGCATGCATCCACAGGCAGAGCAGATGCAACGGCCCACCCAGGCGACGTGTGAAGCTGGCGCACCGCAGAGTCACCCCCGCGCCCACCACTATCAAATCCATAGCTGCTTGCGCTTATCCTGAAAGCGCTACAGCCACTTTGGGCCCGCAATTCAGGCAGGGCGATGGTACCCCCTGCCCCGCCGCGCGCCCGTACAGCCTCACTGCGCAGCGCTGCGCGCCTGCTCCTGCGCTGCCATGCGCACCGAGGCATTCACGGCACCGTAGCCGTCGTAGCCGCCTTCGCGCTGCACCACTTCAAAGAAGAAGCGGTCGGCAAAGGGTTCGGTGTAGGCGTGCAGAAAGCGCCCGCCACCCGGCGACACATCGGCCACGATGTTCAGCGCCTGCATGCGGCGCACCAGGGCCTCGTCCAGGTCCAGGCGGGCCAGCAGGTCTTCGTAATAGTTGGGGCTGATGGGCAGCCACTTCACGCCCTGGGCCTGCAGGGTCTGCACGGTGGCAAAAATGTCTTGCGTGGCCAGCGCAATGTGGTGCACGCCGCCGCCCGATCGGCCCGTGGCACGCACCTGCTGCGCCGTGCGGGTGCGCTGGCTTTTGGAGACGTTGAGCACCATGCGCAGGCTGCGCTGGGCATTGCTCAGCGCGCAGCTGCGGATCAGGCCAAAGGGGTCGGCCAGCTCCAGCGCCTCGCCCGCGGTCAGGCCCAGAATGGCCTTGCCAAACAGGGTCCAGGTGTCCAGCTGGTCGTGCGCCAGGGCCAGCGCCATGTGATCCACATGCGTCAGCCCCCCCGGTGCGGGCACCGGCGCACGCGGTACGGGGGCGACAAAGTCGGCATCCAGCGTGGAGCCTGCGTGCACAAAGTGCACCACTGCGCCGCCGGGCGAGATGATGGCGGGCAGTTGCAGCTCGTTCGGGCCCAGCGGGCTCACATGCCGGGCCGACAGCAGCGCTGCCGCGCGGTTGGCGGCCTGCACCGGGTCGGGCGCGACCAGCCCCATGGCGCACACCGAGGGGCCCAGCTCGTCAAAGCGCTGCCGCGCCTCCGACCCCGGCTGGGTGTTGATGACGAACTGTATATCGCCCTGGCAGTACAAGTCCACCGCCTTGCTGCGGTGGCGACCCGTGTGCTTAAAGCCCAAGGCAGTGAAGGTGCTGGCCAGCGCCTTGCCCGTGGCCTCGTCCACCCCAAACTCGATGAAGCTGAAGCCGCCCAGGGGCTGCGCGGCGGGCGGCGTGGCCAGGTCCAGCCGCTGCAACGCCCGGGTGGCTGCGGGGGCGCGGGCCTCGTCCGTGCCTTGCTGGGCGCGGGCGGCCAGGCGACTCTTGCATTCGCTCTCCAAAAACAGCAGCGAGCGCATGGCGTCCAGCGCGGTGCGGCGGTTGGGCGTTTCGCGGAACACGTCGTTGAAGATTTCCAGCGACAGGTTACCCGTGTAGCCCGCCAGCAGCACCTGCTCAAAAAAGGTCTCTACATCCAGCTGCCCTTGGCCAGGAAAGTTGCGGTGGTGCCGCGCCCACTGGATCACATCCATCGCCAGCAGCGGCGCATCGGCCATCTGCACAAAGAAGATTCGCTCCCCTGGAATGTCGGCAATGCCCATCGGGTCGTCGCGCAGCGAAAGGGTGTGAAAGCTGTCCAGAATCAGCCCCAGGTGCGGGTGGTCGGCCTTCTGCACGATGTTCCACGCTTGCTGGTAGAGGTTGACCCACTTGCCCCAGGCCAGCGCCTCGTAGCCAATGCGCAGGTTGCGGCGGCTGGCGCGCTCGGCCAGCTCGTGCAGTTGTGCGGCGGCACGTTCGGCATCGCCCAGCGATGCGGGCGATGTGTTGGAGCACACTAGCATCAGCGGGCAACCCAGCTCCTGCATCACATCAAACTTGCGCTCGGCGCGGTCCAGGCTGCGGCGGAACAGGTCATCCGGCATGCCTTCAAAGTCACGAAATGGCTGGTACAGGTCAATGCCCAGGCCCAGGTCTGCGGCCTGCTGGCGCAGCTCGCGGGCGCTGCCCGGAAAGCTGATGAAGTCGGGCTCAAACAGCTCCACCCCGTCAAACCGGGCGGCGGCAATGGCCTCCAGCTTCTGGCGCAGGGTTCCGCTTAACGACACGGTGGCGATGGATCGGCGCATGTTCACACCTCGGTTCTCGGCAATCAATGGTTCACAAGGGCGCAGCAGACGGGCGGGTGTGGCACCCGCCCAGGCTGTGGCTGCGTCAGTACTTGATCTGCGCCACAGCGCGCAGCTCGTCGGCCGTGGCGGTGCCGTAGCCAAAAAATTCCAGGTAAGCAGGAATCATCTCGAACAGCATGTCGGTGCCCACCTGCACGCCGCAGCCCTTGGCCAGCGCGGCCTGCAGCAGCGGGGTGTATTCGGTCTTCATCACCACCTCGCCCACCATGGCCCCGGCGTCGATGCGGTCCACATCAAAGGGCAGCGGGTCGCCCTCTTTCATGCCCAGCGGTGTGGCGTTCACCACCACATCAAAACCAGCCGGGTCGTTGGAGCCCGTCTGTACCACCAGTTGCGGGTAGTGGGCGCGCAGGCGTTCGGCCAGGCCCTCTGCGCTGGCGGCATAGGTGTCAAACAGGCTGAGTTGGGCCACGCCTTCTGCCGCCAGTGATGCCGCAATGGCCGAGCCCACGCCGCCCGCGCCCGACACAATGACCCGTGCCCCGCGCAGCGTGCGCCCCTTGCGCAGCAGGCCGCGCACAAAGCCCGCGCCATCAAACTGGTCGCCCAGCCAGGTGCCATCAGGCCGCAGCAGCAGTGCGTTGCAGGCCCCGGCAATGCGCGCCGTGGGTGTGATTTCATCGGCCAACGACAAGGTGGTGACCTTGTGCGGCATGGTCACCAACGCGCCTTTGAGGTTGGTAAAGCGCGAGAGCGCGGCCAGCGTGGCGGTGTAGTCCTCGGGCTTGACGCCCATGGGCACCACCACAGCATCAATGCCCTGCTTTTCAAACCAGGGGTTGTAGATCATGGGAGCCTTGAACGACTCCGTGGGGTAGCCCAGGTGGGCGATAAGTTGCGTTTTGCCGGAGATCATGCGGTTTGTGCTCCACGCTGTGCCGTTGCAGAGGCTGCGGCGGATGTTGCAGGGCCTGCGGTAGAAGCCTCTTGCGCGCCCAGCTTGCCCAACTGAGCCATGGGCACACGGTAGGTTTCCCGCGCGGTGAAGGCCGACAGGGCCGACACCACGGCAGCGGCAGTGGTGAACGCCGCCACCGGCATCCAGCCCGTGGGCCCATCACCCAAAATGGCGGCGCTGATGGATGGCGCAAAGCCGCCCAGCGCAAAGCCCAGCTGCGTGCCGATGGCCATGCCAGACAGGCGCACGCGGGTGTCAAACATCTCGCCATACATGGCGGGCCACACACCGTTGGCCGCGCTGTACACCACGCCCGACAGCAAAATGCCCAGCGCAAAAATCAGCGGAATGTTGGCCGTGCTCAGCGCCCACATGTAGGGCCAGATCAGCGCGGCAGAGCCCAGAGCGCCCAGGATGAACACCGGGCGGCGGCCCATGCGGTCAGACAGCGTGGCCCACAGCGGAATCGCGCCCAGCGCCACCACGTTGGCCAGCACCAGCACCGTCAGCATCGTGGCACGCGGAATATGCACGGTGTTGACCGCATACGACAGCGTGAAAACGCTGAAGATGGTGCTGACCACCGACACCAGCGCGGCAAACACCACGCGCAGCACCTGCGCCTTGTGCTGGGTAAACAGCTCTACCACCGGCAGCTTGGCCTTGCCCTTGGCCTGCGCGTCTTCTTCAAACGCGGGCGTCTCTGGCAAGGTGCGGCGCACCCAGAAGCCCACCGCCACCACCACCGCGCTCAGCATGAACGGAATGCGCCAGCCCCAGGCCAGGAGCTGATCCTCCGGCAAGGCAGAGATGGGAATGAACACCAGCGTGGCCAGGATGAGCCCTGCCTGCGTGCCCGACAGCGTGAAGCTGGTGAAGAAGGCGCGGCGATGTTCTGGCGCATGCTCCAGCGTCATCGAATTGGCCCCGGCCTGCTCGCCCGCCGCCGAGATGCCCTGCAGCAAACGCATCAGCACCAGCAGCACGGGTGCGGCAAAACCAATCTGGTCATACGTGGGCAGCAAGCCGATGGTGAAGGTGGACAACCCCATCAACAGCAGCGTGAGCGTGAGCACCTTCTTGCGCCCGAACTTGTCGCCAATGTGCCCCAGCAGCACCGCCCCCAGGGGCCGGGTGATGTAGGCCACACCAAACGTGGCAAACGCCGCCACGTTGGCCAGATGCGGGTTGACCGACGGGAAAAACAGCTTGCCAAACACCAGCGCCGCTGCCGTGCCGTAAATGAAAAAGTCGTAGTACTCGACAGCGCTACCGATCCAGCTGGCCAATGCGGCCTTGCGGGGGTTGTGACTGTTGGTGCCCGCCGCCGAGGCAGGCTTGGAAACTTGGGAAGTCATGCACATCCGGCGCAAGAAAGCGCACTGTTTTGTCAAAAGTGCATGAAATGTACGAACTAGTACGTTATTTATTGATTAGGGCAAACCCTAGAGGGTGTGACAGTGTCAGAAAGCCTGCGGGGTACGGTTGGGGTGCGACAAGCGTGGAGGACGCTCGGCCTCCATATGCTTCAGATTTGCAAACTGTGTGGAAACAATCCAGTTTGCGAGGAGAGGTTGCGCCGCAACTCAACTCTATTTCAGGGGGTACTGTTGGGACCCATGAGCCATGGTTCAGAAGAGCCCCCCGGAAGTCACCACTGACTTGCTACTGCGTACATTGGGAATTCAAGTGTCTGCCCACATCAAGCTATAGTTTGTTGACTTAATGTGTGCAGGGTTTCACGGCATTTTTATACCTGTGCGTTTGAACAGGTCACTCCTCGTAAACCCACGCTGCAAGCCGCCTGCAGGGGAGATCGGTGCTCAGAACATCCAACAGGCTTTGCGGTCAACATTACGTTCAGACTTAGATGACGCGCGCTCTTTTCATATTCTTCCTCATCCTGCTGTTTATGACTGGCTGCGAGAACGCCGACAGCCTGCGTATTGAGGAAACGCGTACGAAGCTAGTTGGCACTTGGCTCCGCGAAGACAATGTTGAGGGTGAGCAAGCTCGTCGTGTTCTTTCGTTGGGTGCTGACGGGAAGTTTGTCGATCGCATTCTCGTTACGTCACAAAACGGTAGGTCGGAACACCGAGAATATGCTGGCGAGTGGTCTTTCGATGGTACGAACCTCAAACGCCGTTTCTTGCAAGAGAACGGGCGCCAGTATTCCGGCGGAGGCATGCGTTACGCAACCTTTGCGCTAGTTTCCGTCAGCTCCTCCGAGTTCGTGGTTAATGACAATCTCGTCGGTCGTATGGTCAGTTATCGCAAGACGGCTGAGGGCACACAACCGTGAATTTCAGTCCCAACTTTACAGTCAACTAGATCGTCCACGGCGTCCAGTCACTTACACGTTGAACATCGTGAAATCCATTGGACGACTCACACTCCGCGATAGAGCTTTCGAAGTGAGGCTGGCCGAGATCAAGCGTCTTGGGGAGAACTGGTGTGTCGAGATCGAAACACACGACAAAGAGTTTGATGGAGAAAGTTGGGCACCCTACCTGTACCACCAAGGCCTGCATCTTTCCGCGAAAAACGCGGTTGAGCTTCAAGGGCAAGCTACTTCGTGGAAAGACGAAGCCGATGATCCCCATCCTGAGGAAGGAACCATGTATGTCTTCGGACATCACGACGTTCGCAACTGCAGGATTGTTTTCGGCAACATCGCTGATGGGCGCATCCAGTTCAGATGGGAGGGGCTATGCGACGTCTTCTGGGATGCAAATTTCGAGCAAGATGTCCCCTTCGTCTGCGACTGCCTTGGCCTCGTGGATGATGCTTAGAGCGGCTAACACGACCCAGCGAAGCGGCCCTGGCCAGGTGTTCCGTCGCAGGCAGTACATCAGGTACGACAAGACGAAACAACAACGCCAGGGGTTGTGTTAACCGCCCTGAACGCATCGCTCGTTACGAACACTCCGCGGCAGGTAGCCGCTTCGCAGCCTGGGCTGCACGCCACGCACCGCCAACGTTAAGCACCCGCTTGCACCAGTCACCACCACCGGCTTCTGGTCGATTGCGTACTGTCATCCCGATCATGCGCACGCCACCCACCCCCTGAACGCAAACCCCACATAAAACAACCGCACATCGCGGAACCCCGCCTCGCGCAAAGCTGCCTCATCCTCCTGCGGTGTCAGCACTGCCAACTCCGCCGCAATCTTGTCCCGCGCCCTGGCTGCATGCTCCGGCGGCACACCAGACGCCACCTGAAACGCCGCATAGCGTGACAGCCACAACCGGTCGCGCTCTCCTGCTCCACCGTCGCATGGCTTGGGTGCTGCCAAACCGCAAGATCGGCTAAGCACGCCCGCCCAGCCTGCGGCACACTCGGTTGTCATGCGCAGCAACCCCACCCGAGCCGAACACCAGTACCGCGAACGCGTGGCTCGCGTGGTGGCGCACATCGTGGCGAATCCGCTGCATGCGCATCGGCTGGATGACCTGGCAGCGTTGGCGCATTTTTCGCCATTCCACTTTCACCGCGTGTACTGCGCCGTGGCGGGCGAGAGCGTAGCGGCCACGGTGCGCCGTGTGCGGCTGACGCAGGCTGCACAGCTATTGGAGCAAGGCCAGTGCAGCGTGACCGAGGTGGCGCTGGCTGTGGGCTATGAAAGCCCTCAGGCCTTCACCCGCGCCTTCGGCCAGTTCACGGGGCAGTCGCCCCGCGCTTTTCAGCACGACATGCACCGCGTGGCATTGAAAGGGCGTGACAGCCATACAGACAGCAGCAGCGCCTACAGCCCCGCCATACTGGAAGTGACTTTGGTGGAGCGGCCTGCGCAGCATGTGCAGGCCCTGCGCCACGTGGGCCCACCTGCCACCATTGCGCATACCCAGCGGCAGCTGTACCTGCAACGCGGTGCCTGCGCCACAGCAAGGCTGGGCGCTGTGTTTGGAGACCCTGACGACCGCACAGGCTTTCGGTACTACGCTGCAGCCGCCGTTGCCAGCAATGCGCCACCTCCTGACTGCGGGCTGGAGATGCTGCATATTCCCGCCGGGCTTTACGCCCGCCACACCTTGCATGGGCCCTACACCCGCATCAATGCCGCGCTGGCAGCGTTGCATCGGCGCTGGCTCCCTGCCAGCGGCTACGAACCCGATGACCGACCAGTGCTGGAGCATTACCTCAACTCCCCCCGAGATGCGACGCTGGACGCGCTGCGTACCGATCTGCTCATTCCCATCCGGCCTGCGGGCCACAGTGCATGACTCTTCATCTTGTTCATTGGCAGCGCCAAACACAACGCCAACTCCAGTCCCAAATCCGCCGTCTGCTACTGGCCATTTGCGGCCTTGCAACCCTCGCATCCCATGCCGCAGGCATCCGTTTTATCGAGATACCTGCAGGCCCTGATGGCCCTGCGCTACAAGGCGCTGTGTGGTCGCCCTGCAAAGCTCCGGCAGAGCGCATGGTGTTGTCACCGTTGGTCATTGAGGGTACGCGCGACTGCCCTGTAGAAGGCACGCAACTGCCACTGGTGCTGGTATCGCACGGCTCGGGCGGTTCGGCCCTGGGGCACCACGACACCGCTACCGCGCTGGCAGATGCGGGCTTTGTGGTGGCGGCCATCCACCACCCTGGCGACAACTTTCGCGATCTGAGCCGTCAAGGGCATCTGTCGGCCTTTGCCACACGCCCAATCGACATGCGACGTCTGGCCGACTACATGCTGAGCACCTGGCCCCAGCATGCGCAACTGAACCCGATGCAGATCGGTCTGTTCGGCTTCTCTCGCGGGGGGTATACCGGCCTGGTGGCACTGGGTGCCCAACCCCGCTGGACACTGCGCCCCGACTTGTGCCCGGCCCGATCTTCCCTGCCCCTGTGCGCAGAAATCCAGCGCCACGAACTGCCCGCACCGCCTGCGGCAGACCCACGCATGCGGGCGGCGGTCATTGTGGACCCGCTGACGATGTTTGACGCCAAGGGGTTGGAGCCTGTCAATGCCCCAATCCAGCTCTGGGCCTCAGCCCACGGAGGAGACGGTGTGACCCTCGCAAGCGTGCAAGCCTTGCGCGATGACTTGCCACAGCCACCCGAGTGGCATGTGGCGGATGCCGGGCACTTTGCCTTTCTGGCCCCCTGCCCTCCAGCCTTGGTCCATGCAGCACCCGACATCTGCAGGGATGCGCCCAACTTTGACCGGGTGGTCTTTCATCAGTCGTTCAATACGCAGGTGGTGAACTTTCTGAAGCGGCATCTGGTGCAAGGGGCAGTTCCGGCAAAGTAAGAAGCTACGCACAACTTTTGAGAAACCGCACTAACGTCTCGCCGATGTGGGCGACACGCTTTAAGAACCTGTTCAAAGGCAAAGATCGTCTGGCCGAGAGTTTGCGGCCGCCGTGTGGAGGCACCTGCGCGACGGAAACTTCGACGCCCCTGCGCTTTAATGTTTAGCATACCGCCAGAGCCCCAAATACACCGTAGCTTGCTGCAAAACCAGCACCCGCAAAATTGCGTGCTCCAGCCGCATCCTTCTCACCGGAGAGCCCTTCATGACCAACGCCAACAACCCCACCATCCCCACCACCGCCCTGCAACTGCGCTCCCTCGTGCAGCCCGATGGCACGCTGCAGATCAGCCTGGAGCCCACACCCGTGCCCACACCGGGGCCAGACGAAGTGCTGATCCAGGTGCAGGCCACGCCCATCAACCCGTCAGACATTGGCCTGCTGCTGGGCCCTGCCGATCTGTCTACCGTGCAGGTCAGCGGCACGGCAGATCGGCCCGTGGCCACGGCCCGCATTCCTGAGCGCGCCATGCCCAACATGGCGGCACGCGTGGGCCAGAGCATGCCCGTGGGCAACGAAGGGGCGGGCCTGGTGGTGGCTGCCGGTGCATCGCCCGCCGCGCAGGCGCTGCTGGGGCGCACGGTGGCGGTGATTGGCGGAGCCATGTATTCGCAATACCGCGCCATGCCTGCTGCGCAGTGCCTGGTGCTGCCACCGGGCACCACGGCGGCAGAAGGTGCGTCGTGCTTTGTGAACCCGCTCACGGCCCTGAGCATGGTGGAGACGATGAAGCGGGAGGGCCACACCGCGTTGGTGCACACCGCTGCGGCCAGCAACCTGGGGCAGATGCTGCTGAAGATTTGCCAGAAAGATGGCGTGGGCTTGGTGAACATCGTGCGCAAGCCCGAGCAGGCAGCGCTGCTGCGCGGGCTGGGCGCGCAGTATGTGTGCGACAGCAGCGCGCCCACCTTCATGGCCGAGCTGACCGACGCGCTGGCCGCCACGGGCGCCACCATTGCGTTTGATGCCACGGGCGGCGGCACACTGGCCGGGCAGATCCTGCAGTGCATGGAGGCCGCCATCAACCGCAAGGCCCAGGAATACAGCCGCTACGGATCGGCCGTGCACAAACAGGTGTACCTGTACGGCCACCTGGACACCCGCCCCACCGAAGTGCACCGCACCTTTGGCA
Organism: Acidovorax sp. DW039; assembly: GCF_037101375.1. Classification (NCBI taxonomy): domain Bacteria; kingdom Pseudomonadati; phylum Pseudomonadota; class Betaproteobacteria; order Burkholderiales; family Comamonadaceae; genus Acidovorax; species Acidovorax sp. DW039. The sequence continues at coordinate 3,290,111 of NZ_AP029019.1, forward strand.
TGGCCTGGGGCATGGGCGGGTGGCTGCTGTTCCCGTTTCTGCAAAAGATTGGCCCCGAGGCCACCCAGGCCTTGCGCGCACGCGTGGCAGCAGAGCTGAAGACCACCTTTGCCAGCCACTACGCACGCACCGTGTCGCTGGCGGGGGCGCTCAGTGCCGAAGCCATTGCGTTTTATGGCCCGCGCAATACCGGGGCCAAGGTGTTGATTGACCCATCACTGGATTGAGGCTGGGGCCGACTTCACAACACGGGCTCACCTTCAGCCCTTCCCCCGCTTGAGTTGAGCCTACTGGAGCCCGGTGCCGCGCTTCGACGGGCTCAGCTTGAACGATTGTCTAGGTGGCGCGCTCTGCCGCCTTCAAGCCGCGGCCGCTTGCACCCGCGCCAGCAATGCCTCGCGCGGCCCGAGCAGAGCATCGCCACCCACCAGCTGCAACACCCCGCTCTGCCCCGCAACCGCCAGTTGCGGCACGCCTTGGGCCCCCAGCAACTGCATGGTGGCGCGGGCGGCGGCCACGCGCTCCAGCAGGGCTGCGCGCAGGGTGTCGTCGGGCTCGCGCAGCCGGGCTGCGGCGGCCTGCAGGCCCAGGCTGTTCAGTACATCGGCAATCACGGCGGGATCGGCGTTGTCGCGGCCTTCCACATAGCGGGCGTGCTGCAGGGCGTGCAATGCGTCCAGTTCACGCTCAGGCGCGGTCTGGGCCACAGCAGTCAAGGCCAGCGTGGCGGGGCCGGAGTCAAAACGGCCATTCGCAGCCCCCAGGATGTGATCGCGGTAGGCCTGTGTGAAAGGCTGGCCGGTGAGCTGCTGGATGCGCTGGTCGTTGGCCCAGGCGTAGGCGGCAAATTGCGCGTCCATAGGGCGTGCGCCCGCACCTGCAAACAGGCCGGTGGGTGCAAGCACCACGTTGATACCGTCAACGCCCTGCAGGTACTGCAGCGCAGGCGCGGCGGCGTAGCACCACCCACACAGAGGGTCGAACAGATAAGTCACCGTGGCGGTGGGTGTGGAAGTCATGGGGCAAGGTCTTTCTTCAAAGGTGAGGCGGCGTGGAGGCAGACGGCGCTGCAGCAGGCGCTGTGGATGTAGCCAGAGCAGCCTCCAACGCTGCAATTTCTTCGGCCAGCGTGCCGCGACTGCGGAAGTGGCGAGCGGCGCGGTCGTACCAGTTTTCGGCGTCTTCCAGATCACCTTCCTGCAAATGCAGGATGCCGTGCAGCCATGCGCCGAGCAGCGAGCTGTCGTGCTGCACCAGATCGTGCGCCGCATTCCACCGCCCGGCGTGCAGGTGCTGCAGGACTTGTTGGAGCGGGTGCGTAGCGGTCACGATCTGGTTCCTTCGTTTTAACGGTTTGCTTTGGCGGCCCTTACCACTTCATCTCGCCCTTGTTCACCTTGGCACCGATGTCCAGCGACAGGCCCATGGGCGCTGCGGGGTAGGCCTTTTTCATCGCGTCGATGAGTTCGGCGCTGGTCTTGGTGGCGGCGGCATTCTTCTCAAACGCTTGCAGGTAGCCCTTGGTGTAGGTCACGTTGCTTGCGTCCAGCGCCGTGCCTGCGGGCATGTGGCCGGGCACCACCACGGTGGGCTGCAGGGCGGCCATTTCGTCGAGCTGGGCCACCCAGGCACTGCGCTCAGCCACGGTCTGGGTGTCAGCCGTCCACACATGCATGTTGGTGCCAAAGACGCCAATGTTGCCCACCACGGCCTTGATGGATGGAATCCAGGCGTAGGGGCGGTGTGCCAGCAGGCCCGTGGTGCCACGGATCTCCACCGTCTGGCCGTCCACGGTCAGCGTGTTGCCGCTGATGGCCTTGGGCAGCACGGGGGTGCGCGGTGCGTTCGCACCCATCTTGGGGCCCCAGAAAGCGATCTTGCCCGCCAGCTTGGCGTTGATCTTCTCCAGCACGGCGGGGGTGGTCACCACCTCGGCCTTGGGGAAGATTTCCTTGATGGTCTCCACGCCAAAGTAGTAGTCAGGGTCGGCCTGGCTCACGTAGATGGTCTTGAGTTCCTTGCCGCTGTCGAGCACGTTGGCGGCAATGCGCAACGCGTCGGCGCGGGTAAAGCCAGCGTCAATCACCATGGCTTCTTTTTCGCCATAGACCAGGGTGGAATTGACGTTGAAGCTGTTGCCATCTGCGTTGTAGACCTTGACTTGCAGTGGCTGCGCGGCGTGGGCACCAGCAAAGGCGATGGACAGCGTGGCGGCGATGAGGGTGGTGCGGAACATGGTGTTTTCTCCAAGGGGTGTTTGAACGATGGGAGAAAGTTTATTTGCGCCATTCGATCCAATAAACCCGATAATTTGCGCATATTTATTTCACCAATCGAACAAATAAGCAGCCTATGGACCGCCTGACCGCCATGCGCGTGTTTGCCGAAGTGGCCACCAGCGGCAGCTTCAGCGCCACCGCTGACAAGCTCGATATGTCACGCGCCATGGTCACGCGCTATGTGGCCGAGATGGAGCAGTGGCTGCAGGCTCGCCTGCTGCAGCGCACCACCCGCAGCGTGACGCTGACCGACGCGGGCGAGCTGGCGCTGCGCCGCTGCCAGCAGATGCTGGCGCTGACCACCGACCTGGAAGAAGAAACCGCCACCACCGCCGAAGGGGAGCTGCGCGGCCAGCTGCGGCTGACGTGCAGTGTGTCGTTTGCCTACGCCCAGCTGGGCGCGGCGATTGCCGACTTTCTGGCCCAGCACCCGCAGCTCAAGATCGACCTGGATGCGAGCGAAGGCTCGCTGAACCTGGTGGAGCGGCGCATTGACCTGGCCATTCGCATCAGCGCCGAACCGGACCCGATGCTGATTGGCCGCCCGCTGGCGCAGTGCGAATCGGTGCTGGTCGCATCGCCCGCCTATCTGGCGGCCCACGGCACACCGCAGCAGCCCGCAGACCTGGCCCAGCACCGCTGCCTGAGCTATGCCAACTTTGGCAAAAGCGTATGGCAGCTGTCGCGCGGCGATGTGGTGGAACGCGTGGGCGTGTCAGGCCACTTCAGCGCCAACGAGGCCACCACGCTGATGCGTGCAGCGCTGGCGGGTGGCGGCATTGCGCTACAGCCCACCTACCTCGTCAACCCGTACCTGCGCAGTGGCGAGTTGCAGGCCGTGCTGCCTGGGTGGGACCTGCCGGTGATGACGATTTATGCGCTGTACCCCTCGCGCAGGCACCTGTCACCCGCCGTGCGGGCGCTGCTGGATTTTCTCGTGCAGCGGTTTGAAGGGGTGCCGTGGTAACTGAGGATGTCCTGCATAACTCCCTGCGACCTCTGATAGCGCGGCCTCGGGCGGTCCGCTGCGTTGCTCTTCTTGCAAATAGCTCGGCTATTGGCAAGAAAAGACGCCTTGCGGCCCCTCCCGATCCGCACTACCACCGCCTCGCGAGGGTTATGCAGGACATCCCTCAATCTTCTGAAAAAACTGAATTGCTTCCGTTTTGATAGCTGCCAGCGCTTGAATATCAAGCGCTGGAGCCATTTTTTACTGATACCCACCACATCCAGACAGAGGACTGCACAGCCCCCGCCTGGATGAGGCCGTTCACCCTCAAGGATCAGGGCAACACCACCGTCGCCTTTGCCCGCGCAATCTGCGCATCTGCATCACGCTGCAGCAGAAGGCGCTGGGCGACCAGCTCTTGTGCGGCCTGGGTCACGGCAGCCACATAGCCTTCCTGCGTGCCATACAACTCTTCCAACGACGGCCGCGCATCGCCCGCCGCCAGCCGCGCTGCACGCGTCTTGTGGAAGGGGATGAAGCTGCCCGTAAGGTTGGCCAGATCGGTAATGCCGGGCGTGGCCACGTAGTTGAACTCGATGCTGGTGCCCAGCGGTGCACGCGCTTCCACGCTGCGGATACCCGCACGCGTCAGGCCTGTGCTGGCATCGACCTGCGGCACGAGGATGGCGTAGTCGCGGCCCAGGTTGCGCGGGGGCAGCACGGTGGCGATGCCTGCCTCGTCCTGCGGGATGTACTGCGGTCCAAAGTCGAACAGCGAGAAGTTGTTGTACAGGCCCCGGTAGCTGAAGTCGGGGATCGCGGTCTGCACACCATTCACCGCCCAGGTCAGCCCCTTCATGGCCGGAAAGCTCAGCGCCTCGGGCCGCACCAGCGTGCCGTCCGCCAGCTTGGGCACCTGGCTGGCGGGCGGCTGCGTGCCGCGCACCACCCAGTCTTCCAGGGTGAGGAACAGCGCACGGAAGGTGTCGTTGAAGTGCACCACCGTGCCTGTAGGGTATGTGGCGCGGGTGGGCGCATAGGCAATGCTGGCCGTGCCCCCTGCCCCGCCGTGCTGGGTGCAGGCGTAGTAGTAGATGCGGGCGTTGTCGGGCTGCACCAGGTCCTTGGTGCCGTTGGCGTCCGTCAGCACGGGCGAGCCTTGCAGCTGCCAGAATTCCGTGCCCGACAGGCCCAGGAAGAACTTGGGGCAGGTGTTGGTGGCGGCGCAGCGCTTCATCACACCGCCTTGGCGGCCGCTGATGTCGTCTATGTAGTCTTTGTCCAGCCCACGGGGCGCCGTCTGGCCAAAGGCGGTGTGGTCGGTGCGCAAACCACCGCCGCCGCCGGGCACGGCAAAGCGGGTGTTGATGTTGGTCTGGCGCGCGGCGACGTGGGCGTACATGCCGTCAAACACCTTGCCGCCATCCAGCGCCTGGTTAAAGCCCAGGTGCAGGAAGGTCTTCATGGCGTTGCCCGACTGCGAGGTGCCCTGCCCCAGCGTGTATTGGATGCGGCCCGCCACCGGGTTGGCCGTGCCAGTGGAGTCGGCCGCCTTGCTGCGGAAGAAGCTCACCGTGTCGCGCAACGCGGCCAAGCCCACACCCATCACCTTCGGGTCTTTGGCGACGTAGACCAGCTCGTACAGATAAGCCGGGTCGAACCCGCCCTTCAGGCACACGCTGGTGGCGCTGGCCGTGCCGGGGAAAGCGTTGGTACCCGTGGCATCGCAGGTGGCGAACTTCCAGTCAGACGCAGGAATGGTGACGCGTGCATCTGTCTCGTTGGCGCGGCGCGTGAGTGAATAGCCGGGCTGGGTATTGTCCAGGCTGGCGGGTTCGTACGGAATCATCGTGCCGTTGAACACGCCGCCGGGCAGCGTCATGGCAGAGCTGGCGGCGGTGGGCGCCAGCTCGGCGCGGTAGGGGCCGGTGATGCTGCTGCCGTCCTTGTTCTTGGCCACGGGCACGGTGACCGTCAGGCGCGCGGCGCTGCTCTTGGGCACATCGCCCTGCCAAGCCGAATACAGCATCACGTAGCCGCGCTCCAGGTACACCGCATCGCTGGGTGTGGCCGTGGGGTTGAGCAGGGTGAGGATGTTGCCGCGGTTGGGTGCGTCGTAACGCAGCACACCACTCGCCTTCGCCATGTTTTTGGGCTTGAGCATGACGAACTCGGCCTTGTACTCGACCATGCCGTTGGCGTTGGTGGGGGCCAGGGCCAAGTCCTGGATCACGGCGTTCTTGGGGTCGGCCGGGTCGACCTCGCCGCTGAGCGTGCCTTTGACGGTTTCGTACTCGCCCACGTCGCCATAGGTGCCGGGGAACGCCTCGGTAGATGCGATCTCCAGCTTGAAGGCTGGGGCTTTGGTGGCGGTGGAATCGCTGCCGCCACATGCAGCCAAGGCTGCCGTGGCGATGGCCGTGAAGGCCAGTTGGCCAAATGCATGAAGGTGCTTCATGTTGTCTCCTGGGGTTGGATGGATATCGCCGTAAGGGATCCTCTGCACAAATCGCCGCGCCGTGTGCATCTGCGGACTCGGGCGGTCTGCTGCGTTGCAAATGCTCGCAATAGCTACGGCTATTGCTGCGCTTTGCGCCTTGCAGCCCATCCCGATCCGCAGTTCACACTTTCCGCTCGATTCGTGCAGAGAATCCCAAGGGCGAGTTCTCTCTACGCAAAAGCGGCAGCGTCTGTTGCGCTGCTCGTCGCTCACGTGGGGTTGCGCCGGGGCGCGGCCGTTGCCTGCGGGCAAAGCTCCGCCTGCACCGGCGGGCGGGCCGGTGGCATGGCAACAGCACTAAGAACCTGTTCTAAGAAAAAAGGCCTGAGGAATCCCTCAGGCCTTGCGTTTATTCCGCTTCAATCCCGGCGGCTTTGATGACCTTGCCCCACTTCAGGGTCTCGGCGGCCTGGAACTTGGCCAGGTCTGCGGGCGTGGTCGTCCAGGCCTCAGAGCCGGACATGTCGAAGAACGACTTGGCCGTGGCGCTCTTGGTGGCGTGCTGCATCAGCTCGTTGAGGCGGTTGACCACGGCAGCGGGCGTGCCTGCAGGGGCGTAGGCGGCAAACCAGTAACCCATGTCGTAGCCCTTGACGCCCGCTTCCTCAATGGTGGGCACATCCGGCAACTGTGCGCTGCGTTTTTGCGTGGAATAGCCCAGCGCCCGCAGCTTGCCAGCGGTGATTTGCGGCATGCCGGTAGAGGTATCGGTGATCATCAGGTCGATCTGCCCGGCCAGCAGGTCGGTGATGGCAAAGGGGTTACTCTTGTACGGCACATGCAGTATGTCCACGCCCGCGAGCTGCTTGAACATTTCGCCCGCCACGCGGCTCGATGCACTGCCGCTACCAAAGGTCAGCTTGCCGGGGTTCTTCTTGGCAAAGGCCACGAGGTCGCCCACGCTCTTGTGCGGCGATGCGGGGTTGACCACCAGCACCTGTCCACCCTTGCCCAGGCCGGTGATGGGCGCGAAGTCTTTCACCGGGTCGTAAGAGAGTTTTTTGTACAGGTGCTCGTTGGCGGCGTGGGTGGTGTTGGTGGTGATGAGGATGGTGTAGCCATCAGGCGCGGCCTTGGCCACCGCGGCGGCGGCGATCATGCCGCTGGCACCGGCCTTGTTGTCCACCACCACGGCCTGCTTGGTGTCGTTGGTGATGGACTGGCCGATGGCACGGGCCAGCTGGTCGGTAGCGCTGCCTGCGGCAAACGGCACCACAAAGGTGATGGGCTTGGCCGGAAAGGTTTGGGCAGCGGCGGGCGCGGCGATGGACAGGGCCATCAGGGCACCGGCAGCGGCAGTCAGCGCGTGGCGTCGGTTCAAGGCAAAGCGGTTAGCGGGCATGTTGTCTCCTTCTGTTCTATGGGTCATGTCAAACGAAAGCGGGGGCGACCCACACACGGTCACTCAGCGGGTCCAGCCAGGTAGTCGGCCAGCGCAGTGGGCACCTGCACGGGCAGCGACAGCAGCCAATAGCTCAGCGTCTTGCCGTGGCTGTCGAGGTTGAGGGCGTCGTTCACGCCGCCGTCCAGCACGTCGTCCAGCACCAGGTTCATGGCGTGTAGCTGGGGCAGCAGGTAGCGGGCCACGCGGCTGGGTTGGCGGGCGGCAAAGTGGCGGGCCATGGCCTCTTCGGTCACTTGCTGCACCAGCACATCCCACAGCGCGGGGTGCCAGGCAATGACGCTGAGGTTGGAGCGGTTGCCCTTGTCACCCGTGCGGCTGTGGGCCAGGCGGTAGAGAGGCACGGTGAGCATGGCAGTGGCCTCGGCAGTGCGCGTGTCGGTCATTGCAGGCCCCCTTCATTCCACATCTGGTAGCCGGTGACCACGGCACTGCGCGGCACTACGCATGACACGGTGCCCAGACGCGGGCGCATGGCGGTGCGCACACCGCCGCCGCCTGCGGGGCCGCAGGTGTAGAGGGCTGTCACCTCGCGCACCAGGCGCTGGGCGCTGGCGTGGTCGCGGTGCTGCAGGGCCACACGCAGGCGCACGTCGCGGGCTTCGTCCAGGCGCGCAGCAGGCGCATCCAGCCAGGTGCTGGCGTCGTCGCCCAACACGCTGGTCACGCCAATCAGGTCCACACGCACCAGGCCCAGGCCCTGCAGCCGCTCGCGCAGCACCTGGCCCGCCAGGCGGGCGCGGGCCTCGGCGCGGGGGCCTGCGTAAGAGATTTCGCCTTCGGCAAACCAGCCAGATTCAAAGCACACATTCACTTTGAGCGTAGGCGGCTGCGGGTGGCCGCGCACGCCTTCCAGCCGCACCGCATCGGGCCCCACGGGCAGCACCTGCGCGGCGGTGATGTCGGCCACCACATCAGGGGTCAGGTAGGCCGCTGGGTCGTGCAGTTCGTACAGCAGCTGCTCTTTCACCGTGCGCTCGTTGATGCAGCCGCCGGTGCCTGCGGGCTTGGTGATGGTGCAGTGGCCGTCGGGGTCGATCTCGGCAATGGGGTAGCCCAGCGTGGCCAGGCCGGGCACGTCTTTGTAGCCAGGGTCGGCAAAGTAGCCGCCGGTGACTTGCGCGCCGCATTCGAGCAAATGGCCTGCCATGGTGGCGCGGGCCAGGCGGTCCCAGTCGTCGGCCGCCCAGCCGTAGTGCGCCATGGCCGGGCCCAGCACCAGGGATGGGTCGGCCACACGGCCGCAAACCACGATGTCGGCCCCGGCGCGCAACGCATCGGCAATGGCCTGCGCGCCGATGTAGGCATTGGCGCTGACGATGGGCTCAGTGGGCATGGCGGGGCCCAGGGCACGTTCCAGCAGCGCCCGGTGGTGGGGGCCGCTCAGGTCGTCGCCCTGCACCACCGCAATGCGGGGTGCGCGCAGGCCCAGCTCGGCCGCCAGCTGGTGAATGCGCCGCGCCGCGCCCGCAGGGTTGGCCGCGCCAAAGTTGCTGACAATGCGCACGCCGTGCGCCAGGCAGTCGGCCAGCACGGGCTGCAGCAGGTCCACCAGCAGCGGCTCGTAGCCCGCATCAGGCTGGGTACGACGTGCCAGCTGGGCCAGCGCCAGGGTGCGCTCGGCCAAGGTTTCAAAAATCAGCACGGCCGGTTGGCCGCTGGCGATGAGGGCCTGCACCACGGGCGCGGCGGCATCGGTGCGGTCGCCCGAAAAGCCTGCCGCGCAGCCAATGCGCAGGTGGGGAATGTGTTGTGACATCAGTCGCTGTCTCCTGCGGTGCAATGTAAGCAGGCTGCGCTATTCTGTGAAATCGATTGTTACAATCAATCCATCCGTAAAACAAATGAATGAGAACCCCGCGCTTTCCGCCCGCCAGCTCGATGCCTTTGTGGCGCTGGCCGAGCACCGCAGCTTTACCCGCGCCGCCGTGCAATGCCACTTGTCGCAGCCCGCGTTCAGCGCGCTGATCAAGGCGCTGGAGGACGAGCTGGGCGCGCGCCTGTTTGACCGCAGCACACGGCATGTGGATTTGACGCCCGAGGGGGCGAACTTTCTCGAATCGGCCCACCGCATTCGCGCCGAGATGCGCGCCGCCGTGGCGGCCCTGCGCGATGCCGTGACGCTGCAACGCGGCCGCGTGGCCGTGGCGCTGCTGCCATCGCTGGCGGCGGGCTGGCTGCCGCAGGTGCTGGCCAGCTACCAGCAAGCCCACCCCGGCATCGCGGTGGACATTGCCGATGTGCTGTCAGAGCCCTGCATTGACCGCGTGGCCAGCGGCACGGCCGACTTTGCCCTGGCCGCCATCCGCGCCGATACCCCCGCGCTGCAGGCCGAGCCGTTCTGCAGCGATAGCTTTCACCTGGTGTGCCCCGAGCAGCACCCGCTGGCACGGCGCAGAAAGCCGCTGGCGGTGGCCGACCTGGCGGGCTACCCCTTCATCCACCTGGCGCGCACGAGCAGCGTGCGCCAGTACCTGGAGGCCGCGTTTCGCCCGCAGGCCATGCACACGCTGATGGAGGTGGAGCAACTGGCCACCGTCACCGGCATGGTGCGCGCGGGCCTAGGCATCAGCGTGGTGCCAGCGCTCACGCTGTTCCACTTTCAGCAGCCGGGGGTGGTGACACGCCCGCTGCAGTTACCGGGGCTGCAAAGGCAGATCTACCTGGTGCGGCGCAGGGACCAGAGCCTGTCGGTCGCGGCGCAGTCGCTGTACGAACACATGCTGGGGCAGCGGCCCCGAGTGTGAGGGACGGGCAGACTTGTTCGCTGGCTCAACATGCTATTGAATTCATAGCTGCCTGCGCAATTCTGTCAAGCGCCAGAGGCTGATTTTCTTTGAAGCAGCGGGTGCTTCCCGTCCTGCTTTCGAATGGCCCTCCCCAAATCCGCGAAAATCTCGGCCCTTGGAACCCGGTTCCTGCATTTTTGCTTTTGCCTCGATTGCCCCTATTGCCATGACTGACGCCACATCCGCCCCCGCCCTGCCCGACCGCCTCTCGTCTGACCCGCGCAGCCCCCACCACAATGCAGCGGTGTTTGAGCACGACATCGGCATTCGCCTCAACGGCAAAGAGCGTTTTGATGTGCGCGAGTACTGCGTGAGCGAAGGCTGGGTCAAGGTGCCCTCGGGCAAGACGGTGGACCGCAAGGGCCAGCCGGTGCTGATTCAGCTCAAGGGCACAGTCGAAGCCTTCTATCGCTGAGACTGACTCACACAACCCTCCTGGCTTTGTTGTTCCGTCTTCTCGTACCTGATGTACTGCCTGCGACGGAACGCCTAGCCAGAACCGCTTCGCTGGGTTGTGTGAGCCACTCCAAGAACAGCCCACTCAGTCCTTACCCCTGATGACCCCTGCGTCCCCCGCTACAGCGCCTGCGCCTCAACCATGGGTCATCCACTGCGACGGCAGTGCGCAGCCCAACCCGGGGCGCATGGGCTTGGGGGCCACACTGCGGGCCCCCGATGGGGTGCTGCACACCTTGTCGCAACACCCCAGCACCAGCGGTTGCAACAACGAGGCCGAAGCGCTGGCCCTGCTGGCCGCGCTGCAACAGGCCCATGCCCTGGGCGCACGCCATGCGCAGGTGTTCAGCGACAGCACGATTCTGGTAGAGCAACTTGCGCCCGCCCACGCTGGCACACCGCAAGCGCTGCCCCCCAAGCCACCACCACAGCGCATCGCGCCGCTGCTGGCCGATGCCCGCGCCTGGCTGGCGCGCTTTGACAGCGTGCAACTGCAGTGGATTCCGCGCCACCGCAACACCGCTGCCGATGCACTGGCCCGCGCCGCGCTTGGCATGCCGCCCAAGCCTGCGGCATTGCCCAAAGGGCGTGTCATCAAACGCAAGCGCAAGCCTTAATGCAGTGAGGCACGGAGGCAGTGAGCCCATGACACCAGCGAGCCCGCGTGTCATGGCAATGTCATCAGCACGTCACAGTCTTTACATTTGGCTAAACATCTCATGCATACTCGTTGGCTTTGCAGCGTGGCCGACCAGGCGTGGCCCGTGGCCAGTCTGCAATCCAGTGTGTATTCCATTCCGGAGGGAGATGAAAACCATGCAAGCTCATGCACGCCTTGGGGCGGTTTTGTCGGGTGTCGCCCTGGCGCTGAGCGCCGCCCAGGCCCAGACGCCCAATGCGGTCCAGGCCCGCGCAGCAGCGGCCAGCCCGGCCCCCAACTTTGCCAGCAGCCCGCGCGAAAAGCTGGTGGTGGCCATGCCCAAAACCTACGCCAAGGCAGAAACCATGCTGCTGTGGGGCGACTACTTCAACCACCTGGCACGCTGCGGCAACCTGGACCTGCAAAACCTGCAGGGTGAATCGCTGGAGCGCAGCACCAATATCGACCTGCTGGGCGAGAAGGAGTTGATTGAAGGCATCACCACCGGCAAGGTGCAGCTCGCACAGGTCAACCCCGGTCTGGTGCCTCAGCTGGTGGCCGCAGGCCAGCCTGCCCCATTTGCGGTGCCGGGCAACAAGGCATCCGGCAAGCGCAACTCCTACAACCTCATCCTGATTGCGCGGGTGGACAGCCCCTACAAAGAGCCCAAGGACCTGATCGGCAAGAAGATTGCCCACTCCACGCCCACCTCCAACTCGGGCAACTTGGCACCCCGCGCGCTGTTCCCGGCCATTGGGCTGGTGCCAGACAAGAACTACGAGGTGGTGTTCTCCAACGGGCACGAGCGATCGGTGACGGGCGTGATGCACGGTTTTTACCCCGCAGCGGCCGTGGCCAGCGACCTGTACCAGCGCATGGTGCTCAAGGGCGATGTGAAGGGATCGAGCATTCGCACCCTGTGGGAGAGCCCGCCCTTCATGACCGAGACGTGGACGCTTGGCAAATCCACACCGCCCGACGTGCAGACCCGCGTGCAGAAGTGCTCTTACGCTTACAGCTTCTCGCCCAAGCTCAAGCAACTGCTGCCGGGCAACGACACCATGCTGCCCATCAACTTCGAGCGTGACTTTGCGACGGTGATGGAGGTCTACAAAAAGACCCAGGCAGCCCAGGCCGAGGCCAAGCCTGCAGCAGCCAAGTAAAAGGCAGCAGCGCAAGGGGGAACGCAGGGGGCCTGATCCACTAGTCCCCGCTTTCCAGGCGCATCAGGCCGATGCTGGTGCGCCCGGTAGGGCCGCCACCACCACAAAGGGCGGCAGACGCATCAAGATCAAGTGCGCCCCTCCAGCAAGAAGGGCAAGGCGGCAGCCAGCAAGGTGTCAGGGGCCTCTTCTGCAATGTAGTGGCCGCAGGGCAAGGCCCGGCCCTGCACGTTGCTGGCCACGCGCTGCCATTCCACCAGGGGTTGGAAGCATTGGTGCACCACACCTTGCTCGCCCCACAGCACCAACAAAGGCATGCCAAGCTGGCGACCGGCATCGCGGTCGGCACGGTCGTGTTCCAGGTCGATGCCAGCAGCCGCACGGTAGTCCTCGCACATGCCGTGGGCCGCGCCGGGCAGGGACAGGCAACGCGTGTACTCGGCCAGCGCCCGGGCATCAAAGGGTGCCAGGCCCGCACTGCGGCGGCCCATCACATCGCGCAGGTAGGCTGCCGGGTCGGTCTCGATCAGGCGCTCGGGCAAGGGTGCGGGTTGAATCAAAAAGAACCAGTGCCAATACGCGCGGGCAAAGGCGTTGCTGGTCTGCTCGTACATGGCCAGCGTGGGGGCAATGTCCAGCAGCACCAGGCGCTGCACGGCCTGGGGGTGGTCTGCCGCCAACCGATGCGCCACACGGGCACCCCGGTCATGCGCCAGCACAGCAAAGCGGGCGTGGCCCAGGTGCTGCATCACGGCATGCATATCGGCGGCCATGGTGCGCTTGCTGTAGTTGCTGTGCTCCGCGTCACCAGCGGGTTTGGCAGAGTCTCCGTAGCCACGCAGATCGGCCAGCACCAGCGTGAAGTGCTGCGCCAGGGTGGGAGCCACCTTGTGCCAGATGGCGCTGGTTTGGGGGTGGCCGTGCAACAGCAGCAGCGGCGGGCCGTCACCGCCCACCAGGGCATGGATGTAATGGCCATCAGGCGTAGGGATGCGGTGCGGGGCAAAGCCGGGAAACAGGGCGTTGGGCATGGGCGATGGGTTCAAGCAGTGAGAGCACCATGGTACGAGCCAACGCCCCCAGGGAGCGACACGGTAGCGACACATCGGTGAGGACGACGAACCACAGGAGACTACCTGGCGACCATGGGTCTCTCATAAGGTCCCACAGCCCCGGCACGCTGGTCAGCCTTGGGCACCATGGTCCAGATCCGGCTTGCGCCAGGGGTCCACATGCGTCATGAGGTTGAGCACCCGGTGGCGCTGCATCACACGCTGGCGGGCCAGCACCGCAATGTCGTGCCCTGCTTCAACGGTGATGGTGGCATCCACCTCCAGATGCGCATCGACCACCACCATGTCACCCATCTTGCGGGTGCGCACGTCGTGCACCCCGGCCACACCAGGGGTGTCGAGCAGGGTCTGGCGGATGGCCTTGACTTCTTCATCGTCCACGGCGCGGTCCATCAGGTCGTGCAGGGCATCCCAGCCAAACTCCCAGCCCATCTTGCCGACCATGAAGCCCACGATCAGCGCAGCTATCGGATCAAGAATGGGGTACCCGGCCAGGTTGCCCGCAATGCCAATGCCCACCACCAGAGACGAGGCCGCATCCGAGCGCGCATGCCATGCATTGGCCACCAGCATGCTCGACTTGACCCGCTTGGCCACGGCCAGCATGTAGCGAAACAGCAGCTCTTTGCCCACCAGCGCGCCGGCAGCCACCCACAGGGCCACGGCATGCACCTGGGGCACGGTGTCGGGGTTCTCCAGCTTCATCACGGCAGACCACACCATGCCCGCGCCCACAGCAAGCAGCAGCCCCCCCAGCACCAGCGATGCGGCCGTCTCAAACCGCTGATGTCCATACGGGTGATCTTCGTCCGCATCCTTTTGAGAGTGGTGGTTGGCGACCAGCACCACAAAATCGGCCACCAGGTCCGACAACGAATGAATACCGTCTGCAATCAGGCCCTGCGACTTGGACAACACACCCACCACAATCTGCACTGTGCTGAGCACCAGATTGACCACCACGCTGACCCAGGTGCTGCGCGATGCAGCAGCGGCGCGCTCCTGAGGCGTGTGCTGGGTGTCTTCGCTGTCGTCCAGTTCGTTGAAATTCATGGTGCGGATCTGTGGGGTGCTGGAATGAAGTCACGGAGCCGCCTCAACCTGCCGCTTTTCGTCCAGCGGGGGCACGCTCACCCAAAGCCTACCCCTAAAGGCTTAAGGAAAGATTGAGGTAGTTTCAGTTTGGCAACAATTTGCCGATAACACCGGTATGCAAGTCTCCAGTGCCACCTCCGCCAGCAGTGCTTCCAGCAGCGCCTCGTCATCCAGCGAAATTGCCAAGCTGCAAAAGCAGTTGCGCACCTTGACCAATGAGCTGAAGGAAACTGCGTCATCCGAGATGGATGCCAAGGCCAAAAAGCAGAAGGTTCAGGCGTTGCAGTCGCAAATTCAGATGGTGCAGGCCCAGATTGCCGCCATTCAGCGGCAAAACCAGCAAGAGCAGATCGAAAAGCAAAAGCAGGCTGAAGCCACCAAGGCACAGCAGGCTGCCCAAGCGCAAGCCAAACAGAATGGCGGTCAGCGAGCCCAGGAACGCGACAAAACCACCTTGGGCAGCAGGCTGGACACATTCGCCTGAGCGCCCTCCTCTCTGCCCGCCTGGCCTGCCTTCGGCCGCTCTGGATCACCCGTCCTTGCGGGTGGGCACATCACTCCGCAGTCGCCGCAGCGGCAGCCACCAGCTTTTGGGTGTACGGGTGCTGGGGCTGCTGCAGCACGGCGTCCACCGAGCCCCGCTCCAGCACCGCGCCGTCTTTCATCACCAGCACATGGTGGGCCATGGCGCGGATCACGTCCACGTCGTGGGTGATGAGGATGTAGCTCAGCCCCTTGTCACGCTGCAGGCGCTGCAACAGGGCCAGCACCTGCTGCTGAATGGTCACATCGAGCGCGCTGGTGGGCTCGTCCAGCACCAGTACCTGGGGCTGCACGATGAGCGCGCGGGCCACGGCCAGCCGCTGGCGCTGGCCGCCCGAGAACTCATGCGGGTAACGTGCGAGCAGGCCGGGGAACTGGGCCTCGGTCAGCCCGACTTCAGCCAAGGCCGCTTCCACGCGGTTGCGGCGCTCGACAGCGGGCAGACCAGGCTCATGCACCAGCAGGCCTTCGCCCACGATCTCTTCCACCGTGAGGCGGGGCGACAGCGATGAGAACGGGTCTTGAAACACCACCTGCACCTGTCTGCGCAGGGCCTGGTTGGCCGGGGTGTTGCGCGTAGCGGGTTGCTGCCAGGCCTGGCCATTGACCGCCAGCTCGCCGCTGGAAGGCAGCAGGCCCAGCACCGCCTGCGCCAGCGTGGATTTGCCCGAGCCGGATTCGCCCACGATGCCCAGCGTCTGCCCGGGCAGCAGCTGCAGGTCTGCCCCCTGCACGGCCACAAATTCGCCTTTTTTGAACCAGCCGCGCACACCGGGCAACGGCGTGGGGTACACCACGCGCAGCTGGCGCGCCTGCACCACGGGAGCGGTGTCTGCCGGCGGGTCGGCTTCGACCACATCGCGCCGGGGCTGGCTGGCCAGCAGGCGCTGGGTGTAGGCATGCTGGGGGTTGGCAAACACATCGGCCACGCGGCCCTGCTCCACCAGCACCCCCTGCTCCATCACCGCCACGCGGTCGGCAAAGCGGCGCACCAGGTTCAGGTCGTGCGTGATGAGCAACACGGCCATGCCGGTCTGGCGTTGCAGGTCGCTCAGCAGGTCCAGAATCTGCCCACGCAGCGTTACATCCAGCGCCGTGGTGGGCTCATCGGCCAGCAGCAGCTTTGGCGCACTGGCCAGGGCCATGGCGATCATGGCGCGCTGGCGCTGGCCACCCGAAAGCTGGTGTGGAAAGCTGCCCGCGCGCCGGGCGGGCTCAGGGATGCCGGTTTTTGCTATCAAATCAATAGCTGCCTGCGTACACTCCGCGACCGTCAGGCCCTTTTTGAGCATCAAAATCTCGGCAATCTGCTGCCCGATGGTCATCAAAGGGTTGAGGGCGGTCATGGGCTCTTGGAACACCATGGCGATCTCGCCGCCCCGCACGCCGCGCATCTCCCGCTCGGGAATCTTCAGCAAGTCACGCCCCTGCAGCAGGGCCTGGCCGCTGATGGCGGCATCGCTGACCAATTGCAGCAGGCTCAAGGCCGTGATGGACTTGCCCGAACCAGACTCGCCCACCAGGGCGAGCTTTTCACCCGGGGCTATGTCAAAGTTCACACCACGCACCACTTCTTTGGTGCCAAAGCGAACGCGCAGGTCTGCCACCTGCAGCAGAGGTTGTGGGTTGGGCTGCGACATCACTTGTCTGCCTTTCTGGGGTCCAGCGCATCGCGCAGGGCATCGCCCATGAATGTCAAAAGCAGCAGGGTCACCACCAGCACAGCAAAGGTGGACAGCGAAATCCACCACGCATCGATGCTGTTCTTGCCCTGGCTCAGCAATTCACCCAGGCTGGGGGTGCCGGGCGGCACGCCCAGGCCCAAAAAGTCGAGCGAGGTGAGCGCAAGAATGGCCCCGCTCATGCGAAACGGCAGGAACGTGACCACCGGCGTGAGGCTGTTGGGCAGAATGTGGCGCCAGATGATTTGCGTGTTGCTCACGCCCAGGGCGCGTGCAGCCTTCACATAGTCCAGCTGGCGGTTGCGCAGGAACTCGGCCCGCACATAGTCCGACAGGCCCATCCAGCCAAACAGACTCAGCAAAATCAGCAGCAATGCAATGCTGGGCGCAAACACGGCGCTGAAGATGATGAGCAAATACAACTCGGGCATGGAGCCCCAGATTTCAATGAAACGCTGAAAGGCCAGATCCGTCTTGCCCCCAAAAAACCCCTGGATGGCGCCTGTGACCATGCCCAGCAGCACCCCGGTGGCCGTGAGCGCCAGGCCAAACAGCACGCTTACCCGAAAACCATAGAGCAACTGCGCCAGCAGGTCGCGCCCCCGGTCATCTGTGCCTAGCCAGTTGTCTGCCGTGGGGGCCGAGGGGTTGGGCGACTTGGCAAAGTAGTTCAGCGTGTTGGGGCCATACCGGTTGAGGGTGTACAACGCCCAGTTGCTGCCTGCGGACAGGCGCTCTTGAATGAAAGGATCGAGGTAATCCGTGGGGGTCTCAAAGTCGCCACCAAAGGTTTTCTCGGGGTAGTCCTTGAGCATGGGGAAATACGTTTGCCCCTCGTAGCGCACGATGAGCGGCTTGTCGTTGCTGACCAGCTCGGCACACAAGCTGACCAGCACCAGGGCGCAAAACACCCACAGGCTCCAGTAGCCCTGCCGGTTGCGCTTGAAGCGCAGCCAGGCGCGGCGGGAGGGGGATAGCGAAGCTGGCGCAGAAGATGGGGTGGCGGAAGGCTTCATTGGAAGAGTCGCACGCATCAATCAAACTTCACGCGCGGGTCTACCCACACGTAGCACAGGTCGCTCACCAGCTTGGTCACCAGACCGATCAGCGTGAACAAATACAGCGTGCCCAGCACCACGGGGTAGTCGCGGCGGATCACGCTCTCGTAGCTGAGCAGGCCCAGGCCGTCGAGCGAGTACAAGGTTTCAATGAGCAGCGAACCGGTGAAGAACGCACCAATGAAGGCCGCCGGAAAGCCGGTGATGATGGGAATGAGCGCATTGCGGAACACGTGCTTCCACAGCACCTGCCGGTCGCTCAGGCCCTTGGCGCGGGCCGTGAGCACGTATTGCTTGCGGATCTCTTCCAAAAAAGCGTTCTTGGTGAGCATGGTGGTGACGGCAAAGCTGCCCAGCACCATGGACGTGATGGGCAGCGCAATGTGCCAGAGGTAATCCGTCACCTTGCCCCACAGCGACAGTTCTTCCCAGTTGGCGGAGGTGAGCCCGCGCAGCGGAAACCACTGCAGCTGCCCACCAAAGATAACCAGCAGCGCCACGCCCAGCACAAAGCCCGGAATGGCGTAGCCCACCAGCACCAGCAGCGTGGTGACCAGATCAAACCGCGAGCCCGCCCGCACCGCCTTGGCCACGCCCAGCGGCACGGCCACCAGGTAGCTGATGAAGAAGGTCCACAGGCCCAGGCTGATGGAGACGGGCAGCTTCTCCTTCACCAGCGTCCACACATCCTTGTTCTGGAAAAAGCTGCGGCCCAGATCAAAGCGCGCAAACTGGCCCAGCATCTGAAAAAAGCGCTCGTGCGCGGGTTTGTCAAAACCGTACAGCGCCTTGATCTGTTCGAGCCGTTTCGGGTCCACCCCCTGCGCGCCCCGGTAGCCTAGGCCGCCGCCCTCAGCACCTCCACCGCCCGCCAAGCCAGCCTTGGCCTCGGCCATGTACTGCTCCACCGGCCCACCGGGCACAAACTGCACCACCACAAAGGTGAGCAGCAGCACACCCAGCAACGTGGGAAATATCAGCAAAAACCGCTTGAGGATGTAGGCAAACATGGGCTGGTGGGGTAATGACCGTGCTGAGGGTGGTGGGCAGAGTGCGGTGGGGCGAAGAAGTGAAGGAAGCCTACGCTGCGCGGCTTTTCACTTCTTGTCAGGTGCTGTCTGCGGCGGGTTGCGGTACCACCAGGTGTCAATGGCCCAGCCCTCGCCGCTGGCATAGGGTGGCATGGTGTCGGGCCGTGCCAGACGCCAGGCGTTGTAGGCCATGCGGTGGGTGCCTGCCGTCCACTGCGGAATGAGGTAGTGGCTGTGGGCGATGATGCGCTCCAGCGCATGACAGGCAGGCAATAGCTGGGCCTCTGTCTTGGCAGAAGTCATGGCTTTGATCATCGCGTCCACCGCAGGGTTCTTCACGCCGGGGAAGTTGCCGGAGTCTTCCATGTCGGCCGAAGCGCTGCCGAACATGTCGGCAAACTCCTGACCGGGGTTGTTGGTGCCCTGGTAAGCCATGGAGGTGATGTCGAAGTCAAACTTCTGCAGCCGCTGCTGGTACAGGGCAAAGTCCACCGAACGGAACTTGAGCGTGATGCCCAGCTTTTCCAGCGCGCGCATCCACGGGGTCACGGTGCGCACGCCGCCTTCGTTGCTGTCCATGTATTCCAGCACCATGGCCTCGCCCTTGGCATTGCGCAGGGCACCATCGCGCACTTCCCAGCCCGCCTCTTTGAGCAAGGCCTGCGCCCGGCGCAGGTTGGCGCGCAGGGATGAATCGCCATCGGTGCGAGGGGGCACCGTCATGGGGCCAAACGCTGCAGCGGGAATGTTCTTGCGCCAGGGCTCCATCAGCGCCAGTTCTTCGGGCGATGGGGTGCCCCGGGTTTCGCAGGCCGTGTTGCCAAACAGGCCGTTGACCCGCTGGTAGGCACCGTAGAAAAGCTGGCGGTTCATCCACTCATAGTCCACCGCCAGGCCCAGCGCTTCGCGCACGCGCACGTCCTGCAGGAAGGGGCGACGGGTGTTGAGCACGTAGCTCTGAAAGCCGGAGGGCAGCTTGTGCTTGAACTCGCCCTTGACCAGCTCGCCGGTGTCGAACTTCTTGCCGTTCACGCGGCGGGCCCAGTCGCCCGCGCTGAAAAAGCGCATCAGGTCAAACTCGCCCGCCTTCAGCGCCTCCAGCCGTGCAGTGTTGTCCTTGTAGATCTTGACGAGGATGCGGTCAAAGTTGGCCGTGCCCTTGCGCACATTCAAATCACGCGCCCAATACTGCGGGTCGCGTACATAGGTAATGTCCTTGCCAAACTGCACCGGGCCGATCTTGTAGGGGCCGCTGCCAATGGGGGTGTCCGTGACCACCTGGTCGAAAGGCTTGGCCTTGCCGTTTTCCACGCCCCAGTCGCGGCTGAACACGGGCAACCCTCCCACAGTCAACGGCAGCTCCCGGTTGGGTTGCTTGAAGCGGTAGCGCACGGTGCGATCGTTCAGCACATCGACACCGTCCACGTCGGCCAGCAGGGTTTTGTAGGCGGGCGAGGTAAAGGGCCCCACCAGCGTGTCGAAGCTGTGCTTCACATCCTGCGCCAGCACGGGCTTGCCGTTGTGAAAACGTGCCTCGCGGCGCAGCCGAAACGTAGCCGACAGGCCATCTGCAGCCACTTCCACATCTTCGGCCAGCAGGCCGTAGCCGGTGGCCGTTTCGTCCTGCGCCCCCACCAGCAGCGAGTCGAACATCAGCGACGACAGGTAGGCTGGTGCATTGCCTTTGATGGTGAAGGGGTTGTACTTGTCGAACGTGGATACGCGCAGGTTGCTCACCAGACGCAGCTCGCCGCCCTTGGGGGCGGCGGGGTTCACGTAGGCAAAGTGGTCAAACCCCGCCGGGTACCTGGGTTCGCCCCACAGGGCGTAAGCGTGGGCAGCCCAGGCAGGGGCAGCGCATCCCATCAGCAAAAAAGTAAGCCAAAACCGCATGCGACAATTCTGCACTACGTTCATCGGCCATTGCAGCAGGCAGCGCATATCCACATGCACTGCGCCTGCGGGCCCCATCCCCATTCCACAAGGAGAACAAACATGGGTTTTCTGACCGGCAAGAAACTGCTGATCACCGGCGTGCTGTCCAACCGCTCTATCGCCTATGGCATTGCCAAGGCCTGTCATGACCAGGGGGCAGAGCTGGCTTTCAGCTACGTGGGCGAGCGTTTCAAGGATCGGATCACGGAATTCGCTGCCGAGTTCAACTCCAAGCTGGTGTTTGATTGCGACGTGGCCAGCGACGAGCAGATAGAGCGCATGTTCGCCGACCTGTCGCAGGTGTGGCCAAAGTTCGACGGCTTTGTGCACAGCATTGGTTTTGCTCCACGCGAAGCGATTGCAGGCAACTTCCTCGACGGCCTCTCGCGCGAGGGCTTCCGCGTGGCGCACGACATCAGTGCCTACAGCTTCCCCGCGATGGCCAAGGCAGCCCTGCCCTATCTGAATGACAAGGCTTCGCTGCTGACGCTGAGCTATCTGGGCGCGCTGCGCTCCATTCCCAACTACAACACCATGGGCCTGGCCAAGGCCAGCCTGGAAGCATCGGTGCGCTACCTGGCCGAGGCTGTGGGCCGCACGGCCGATGGCCGCAGCATCCGCGCCAACGGCATCAGCGCAGGCCCCATCAAGACCCTGGCCGCCAGCGGCATCAAGGACTTTGGCAAGCTGCTGGGCCGCGTGGCCGATGCCTCGCCCCTGCGCCGCAACGTCACGATTGAAGACGTGGGCAATGTGGCAGCCTTCCTGCTGTCCGATCTGGCCTCAGGCGTGACTGCCGAGATCACCTATGTGGACGGCGGCTTCAGCCAGACTGCAGGCTTGAGCGCTGATCAGGTCTGAACTGATCGCAGCAACTCGGAGTCAGGCAGGTGAATCACCCAAGTGAATCACGACCTGGCGAAACATGAAAAAGGCTTCCAGCGCTTATCAATCAAGCGCTGGAAGCTATTTTTTTAATAGCAAACCCATCATGCAGACCATGCAACGCAGAACCTGTCTGAACTGGCTGGCAGCGGCAGCCACTGTGCCCGGTATCACGGACATCAGCGGCTTGGGACTGGGCCATGCGTGGGCGGCAGACACCCCGCCCCACGCCCCAGCCCTTTTGCTGGCGCAGGTGTACCGGCGCGGCACGCCGCTGGCCGACTACTGGGTGAGTGAAAAGTACGACGGCGTGCGTGGGTACTGGGATGGACAAAGGCTACGCACCCGGCGGGGCGAGGTGGTGCATGCGCCCGACTGGTTTACCGCAGGCTGGCCCGAGATGCCGCTGGAAGGTGAGCTTTGGGCGGGGCGCGGCCAATTCGCACTAGCGCAATCCACCGCCCGCACACAACGGCCAGACGATCAAGCCTGGCGCAAGCTGCAATTCATGGCTTTCGATCTGCCCAGCCACAGCGGCACGTTTGACGAACGCCTCTGCGTTTTGCGCACCACCGTGGAACAGATCAACCACGCGTGGGTGCAAGCTGTTTCGCAACAGCGGGTCAGCAACCATGAAGAGCTGCACGGGCTGCTGCAGCGGGTGGTAAGTGAGGGTGGCGAGGGGTTGATGCTGCACCGCGGCAGTTCGCTCTATCAGTCGGGCCGCAGCGACGATCTTCTCAAGTTCAAAACCCATGACGATGCCGAGGCACGGGTGATTGCCCACCTGCCGGGCACCGGAAAATATGCAGGCAAGGTGGGTGCCCTGCTGGTAGAGACACCCTCAGGACAGCGGTTCAAACTGGGCACCGGTCTCAAGGACAGTGACCGAGCCAACCCACCGCCCGTAGGGAGCTGGGTGACCTACCGGTTCAGAGGCGCACACAACGGTGGCGTGCCGCGCTTTGCCAGCTACGTGAGGCCCCATCCGGACATGTGAGTGGCTGCAGGGAGTGCTCTTTACGTGTAGCCCCCACCCTGCCCATAAAAAACCCCCAGGGGTCACCTGAGGGTTGCAATGGACGAACAGGCAGCTCGGGCAAGTGGCAGGCAGGTTATCCGCCCCGCCACCGCGCCGGATTCAGGCCTGCGCTTACAGGGTGCGACCGTAAGGCCCATCGTCACCCAGGTGGACGATGTTGTCAGCCGTGGCACGCGGTTTCGCAGCTTTGGACGGCTTGCCCTCGGCAGCCACGCAGTCGGCATAGAAGCGGACCTGTCCGTTTTCATCTTCCACTTCCACCAGGCCGTGGATATCGGTCTCAAAGCCGGGGCACAGCTTGGCAAATTCGCGAGCGAACTTGAGGTAATCCACGATCTTCTTGTTGAAGACTTCACCAGGGATGAGCAATGGAATGCCCGGTGGGTAAGGCGTGACCAAACCCACGGTGATGCGGCCTTCGAGCTGATCGATCTCCACGCGCTCGGTCTTGCGCTGGGCAATGTGGGCGTAAGCGTCCGAAGGCTTCATGGCGGGCGTGAGGTCCGACAGGTACATCTCGGTCGTCAGGCGGGCAATATCGTACTTGGCGTACATCTCGTGCACGTGCTGGCACAGGTCCTTGAGGCCCATGCGTTCGTAGCGCTTGTGCTGCTGGCAGAACTCGGGAAGGATGCGCCACATCGGCTGGTTCTTCTCGTAGTCGTCCTTGAACTGCTGCAGCGCGGTCAGCAGCGTGTTCCAGCGGCCCTTGGTGATGCCAATGGTGAACATCACGAAGAAGCTGTACAGACCCGTCTTCTCCACCACCACACCATGCTCGGCCAGATATTTGGTGACGATGGACGCTGGGATACCGGTCTTGTCAAATTTGCCGTCCAGGCTCAGGCCGGGCGTGACGATGGTGGACTTGATCGGGTCCAGCATGTTGAAGCCATCGGCCAGCTGTCCAAAGCCGTGCCACTTGCTGCCCTTCTTGCTCTTGGCGTCGCTGCGGATGATCCAGTCTTCGGCGCGACCAATGCCCTCGTCCACCAGCTTGTCGGGCCCCCACACCTTGAACCACCAGTCGTTCTTGCCAAAGTCCTCTTCCACCTGGCGCATAGCGCGACGGAAGTCGAGGGCTTCGAGAATGCTCTCTTCCACCAGCGCGGTGCCGCCGGGGGGCTCCATCATGGCCGCCGCCACATCGCAGCTGGCGATGATGCTGTACTGCGGGCTCGTGGAGGTGTGCATCAGGTAGGCCTCATTGAACAGAGGCCGGTCGAGCTTCACTGTTTGCGAGTCTTGCACCAGCACATGCGATGCCTGGCTGATACCGGCCAGCAGCTTGTGGATGGACTGGGTGGAGTACACCACCGAATGCTTGGGCCGTGCACGCTTCTTGCCCATGGCGTGGTAGGTGCCATAGAACGGGTGGAAGGCGGCGTGGGGCAACCAGGCCTCGTCAAAGTGCAGGTTGTCCACATAGCCATCGAGCATGCCCTTGATGGTTTCAGTGTTGTAGAGCACGCCGTCGTAGGTGCTTTGCGTGAGCGTCAATACGCGGGGCTTGACCTTCTTCGCATCCACGCCCTTGAGCAGCGGGTTGGCCTTGATCTTGGCCTGGATGGCCGAAGGCTCGAACTCGCTTTGGGGAATCGGTCCGATGATGCCGAAATGGTTGCGCGTGGGCTTGAGAAACACCGGCACAGCGCCAGTCATGATGATGCTGTGCAGGATGGACTTGTGGCAGTTGCGGTCTACCACCACCACATCGCCGGGGGCCACGGTGTGGTGCCACACCATCTTGTTGGATGTGGACGTGCCGTTGGTCACAAAGAAGCAGTGGTCGGCATTGAAGATGCGCGCGGCATTGCGTTCGGACTCGCCAATGGCACCGTTGTGGTCCAGCAGCTGGCCCAGCTCTTCCACCGCGTTGCACACGTCGGCGCGGAGCATGTTTTCACCATAGAACTGGTGGTACATCTGACCCACAGGGCTCTTCAAAAATGCCACCCCCCCCGAGTGGCCGGGGCAGTGCCAGCTGTAGGAGCCGTCTTCAGCGTAATCGAGCAGCGCCTTGAAGAACGGGGGCTGCACTCCCTCCAGGTAGCTCTTGGCTTCACGGATGATGTGCTTGGCCACGAACTCGGGGGTGTCCTCGAACATGTGGATGAAGCCATGCAGCTCGCGCAGGATGTCGTTGGGCAGGTGGCGGCTGGTCTTGGTTTCGCCGTGCACATAAATGGGCACCTCTGCGTTCTTGCGGCGCACTTCGCCAATGAAGTTGCGCAGGCTCAGCACGGCGGGGTCCAGGTCGGGGCCTGGGGTGAATTCCTCGTCATCAATCGACAGGATGAACGCGCTGGCACGGCTTTGCTGCTGGGCAAACTGCGAGAGATCGCCATAGCTGGTCACCCCCACGACTTCGAAGCCCTCGGCCTCGATGGCCTGCGCAAGCGCACGAATGCCGAGACCCGATGTGTTCTCGGAACGATAGTCTTCATCGATGATGATGATGGGAAAGCGAAACTTCATGCGCAGCCTCCGTGAAACCGTGCCCTGCCCGGCCAAAAAACAAAAGAGGCGCGAAGTGTACGGAATAACGGTGTCTGGCCTTTGAAGCGCAAGCCTTTTGCCACAGAATGTGGCGCACTACAGACATCCAGCATCATCAGGCAAGCGCACACCTGCGCAACAAGGAGGCCCAGCATGGAGGAATCCACCCTTTGGTGGCTTTTGAGCGGAGCCATCGTGGTGGCAGAGCTGCTCACCGGTACGTTCTATCTGCTGATGCTGGCGCTGGGCACCGCAGCTGCCGCGCTGGCCGCCCATCTTGGCGCGGGCCTGGCTCTGCAGATCGTGACTGCTGCCATCACGGGCGGCGCAGCCGTAGTGGCCTTGCACACGCTCAGGCGCAAACGGCCCGGAGACCCCTCTGCAAGAGCAGACCGCAGCGTGAACCTGGACGTGGGCGAAACCGTGCTGATAGAAAACTGGAACGCTGACGGCACCGCCACCATCAAATACCGCGGCGCACAGTGGACAGCCATCCATCGGCCCGGGATTCAACCCTCCACTGGCATGCACCGGGTAGCCGAACTGGTAGGCAACCGCCTGCTGGTAGACCCCGTATAGACGCTTTATTGCGCTCTCCACCTCCCCATTTCAACGACTTCAACAAGGCCTGCCATGGAAATCGCCATCGTCATCCTCGTCATCGCCGTCATCTTTGTCGCCCGCTCCGTCAAAGTAGTGCCCCAGCAGCACGCGTGGGTCAAGGAGCGTCTGGGCAAATACGCAGGCACGCTCACCCCCGGCCTCAACTTCCTGGTCCCTTTTGTGGACCGTGTGGCCTACAAGCACAGCCTCAAGGAAATCCCGCTCGACGTACCCAGCCAGGTTTGCATCACCCGCGACAACACGCAACTGCAGGTGGATGGCATCCTGTACTTTCAGGTCACAGACCCCATGCGCGCCAGCTACGGCTCCAGCAACTACATCATGGCGGTCACGCAGCTGGCGCAGACATCGCTGCGCTCTGTCATCGGCAAGCTGGAGCTGGACAAGACCTTTGAAGAGCGCGACATCATCAACGCACAGGTAGTGCAAGCCATTGACGAGGCCGCACTGAACTGGGGTGTGAAGGTGTTGCGCTATGAGATCAAAGACCTGACTCCTCCAAAGGAAATCCTGCACGCCATGCAACAGCAAATTACGGCAGAACGCGAGAAGCGCGCCTTGATTGCAGCCTCGGAAGGTCGTCGTCAGGAACAGATCAACATCGCCACCGGCGAGCGCGAGGCCTTCATTGCCCGCTCAGAAGGCGAAAAACAGGCAGCCATCAACAAGGCCCTCGGCGAGGCAGAGTCCATCCGCGCCGTGGCACAGGCCACTGCTGAGGCCATCGAACGCGTGGCCACCGCCATCCGCCAGCCCGGAGGGCAGGAGGCCGTGCAACTGAAGGTGGCCGAAAAAGCCGTGGACGCTTACAGCCAGGTGGCATCTGACGCGAGCACCACCCTGATCGTGCCCAGCAACATGACCGAAGTGTCAGCGCTGATTGGCTCAGCCATGAAGATGGTGCAGACCAGCCAGCGCAGTTAGCCCCAATCCCTCTCACCAAAAAACGAAAGAAAACCCATTTATTTGGTCAAAGCAGCAAAACCAATGCTATAGTAGCGGGCTTCGGAGAGGTGGATGAGCGGTTTAAGTCGCACGCCTGGAAAGCGTGTGTGGGCTAATCCCCACCGCGGGTTCGAATCCCGCCCTCTCCGCCAAACGCAAACCCAAGTGATGAAAATCACTTGGGTTTTTTGCTTTTTGCAGCCATATCGCACAGGCGAATTCCATCATAACCAGGGATTCCAGACATTCAACCGGCTGCGGATGCAGAGAAAACGTTGATGATGAGAACGCCCGCAAGAATGAATCCGATCCCGACCAGTGCAGGCAAATCCAGCACCTGCCCATGGATCAGCCACCCCAGCAATGAAATCAGGACAATTCCGACACCCGACCACAACGCGTAAGCAATGCCAGTGGGTACGGCATTCAGGGTGAGTGAGAGAAAATAAAACGCACAGGCGTAGCCGACCACCGTCAAGATGCTGGGCCCCAGCCGGGTGAACCCCACAGAGCTTTTGAGGGCCGTGGTGGCGATGATTTCGGAGATGATGGCAATCGCCAGAAAGCAATAGCTCATGTTCATGCGGTGGACTGTATCTTGAAGTCTGATGAGACCTCACCGTCCAAGCCCACGAGCAGCGCAGGGCGCATTCCGCACGCCCTCTCTGGTATTCTCGAAACTGTCACAACTTCGGGTTACACCTATGAATGGTTGTTCTTGTTGGATCTCAATCCACTTTTGAACGACCAGTCAGCTCAGTCCCCTCTGCTGCTGCCTGGTCTCCCATGGTAGGCAGCAGTCTTCGCTGCTGGTTCTCTGCGCGAAGCTCTTCCAGTTTTGAATCAGGTTTTGAGTGCACTGTGAGCCTTGATGGCTCGCAGAGGCATCAGGCCGCCCTCTTCCACTCTGTCGTTCCAGAAGGCGGAAGAATTTTCAGCGCTTTCACATGCTCTGTTCATTCAACATTGAAATGCGGGACTTCTCTCCTCGCAATCCCGCGCTCCACCCTCGCACATCAGGAAGCTCCATTGCAAAAGCAATCATGACATTGCTGCTTCTGGGAGGATCATGGCTGATGGGCCCAGCCCATGCACAGACTCCTCCCGCGACTGCAGTCGCTGAGGAACAGGAAACCTTCGTTTTACACGGTCAAGCCACGTACATCTGGCAGCGCAAACCCGCCTTTGCGGCCGCTTACTCCGGCGAGAACAGCCTGCAAGCCGAGCGGGCGAAGAGCTATTCGTTCACCAGCACCTTGGATATCGGCATGCGATGGGGCGAAGGCGCTGAGCTGCACTTCAACCCCGAGGTATCGCAAGGCGTCCCCTTCTCCACGCTGCACGGCTTGGGCGGACTCTCTAACGGAGAGCTGGCCAAATCCTCCAGCACGAACCCCACTTTCTACCGGGCACGGGCTTTCGTGCGCCAGACATGGGGACTCGGGGGCGGCAAAGAGTCACTGGAATCAGATTTCAACCAACTGGCTCGGCAAATAGATGCTGAGCGCATCGTTCTGACGGCAGGCAACTTCAGCGTTCTGGACGTGTTTGACCAAAACCCCTATGGATCAGACCCACGAACCCAGTTCATGAACTGGTCTTCGTTAACCCATGGGTCTTTTGACTACGCGGCAGATGCCCGGGGATACAGTTGGGGAGCATCTTTGGAGTACACAGGCAATGACTGGTCCCTGCGCCTGGGCAGGTTCCTTCAACCCAAGGAATCCAACGGCCCCAAGCTGGACTCGCGCATCTTCAAGCATTACGGCGACATGCTCGAGCTGGAAAAGCGCTACACGCTTGCAGACCGTCCAGGCAAAGCCCGATTGCTCTTGTGGCGCAACAAAGCCCGCATGGGTGCATTTGCGGATGCTCAGGCACTGGGGCAAGCCAACGGCAATGCACCGGATGTGGCGGCTGTGCGGCGAGAACATGACAAAGCGGGAGTTGGCTTGACCCTGCTCCAGGAGGTCAGTGATTCCGCGGGTGTATTCGTGAGAATCAACCAGTCGGACGATAAAACAGAAACCTATGCCTTTACCGAAATTGGAAGGCAACTAGCGATGGGAGGAACGCTCAAAGGCAAGTCATGGGGAAGACCTGATGACGAAGCAGGGATAGCCTGGGCAGACAACCGACTGCGCTCTGGCCATAAAGCCTACTTGGCAGCAGGTGGCAAAGGGGCCTTTCTGGGAGACGGTGCTTTAAGGTATGGCCCAGAGCAGGTGCTAGAGATCTACTACAGCGCTCAGCTGTCGAAGTTTCTGAGCCTCAGCCCAGACTTCCAGTACATCCGCAACCCCGGCTACAACCGGGATAGGGGACCTGTGAAGTTTTATGGATTGAGGCTGCACGCAGAATTTTGAAGCAGCGCTAACGAGCGCTGGCCTATCGCAGCCGCAGCGGGGTCGGGGTCAGAACCCAGCCAGCCCACTGGACCAGAGTGGGCGTGGACAAAGGTGCCCTGTCTTAAAATCCATGGCTTTACTCCCTGTCCCCCACGGGCTGCCCAGCTGCGGCCTTCTGTACGAACACACCATCCATGAGCACGCCCCTGCAACAACCTGGCCTTGAAAGCCTGTCCAAGTCCTTCGAACCTGCCGAACTCGAAGCCCATTGGAGCCCTGAATGGGAAAAACGCGGTTACGGTGCGGCCGGGTTCCGGGGGACTGGAGCCCCCCAGGCTGGTGAAGCTTCTTTCTCCATCCAGCTGCCGCCGCCCAACGTGACGGGCACGCTGCACATGGGCCATGCGTTCAACCAGACGATCATGGACAGCCTCACGCGCTACCACCGCATGAAGGGCTTCAACACCGTCTGGGTGCCCGGCACCGACCACGCGGGCATCGCCACGCAGATCGTGGTGGAGCGCCAGCTGCAAGAGCGAGGCATCAGCCGCTACGACATGGGCCCCACCCCGCCCGAGGCGCGCAAGAACTTCGTGAGCAAGGTGTGGGAGTGGAAGGAAAAGTCCGGCAACACCATCACCACGCAGATGCGCCGCATGGGCGACAGCGTGGACTGGAGCCGCGAATACTTCACCATGGACGACAAGCTCAGCGCTGTGGTGACCGACACCTTCGTGAAGCTGTACGAACAAGGCCTGATCTACCGCGGCAAGCGCCTGGTGAACTGGGACCCGAAGCTGCAGTCCGCGGTGTCCGACCTGGAAGTCGAGAACGAAGAAAAAGATGGCTCGCTGTGGCACATCGCCTACCCGCTGGCCGATGGCTCTGGCAGCCTGACGGTGGCCACCACCCGCCCCGAGACCATGCTGGGCGACGTGGCGCTGATGGTGCACCCCGAGGATGCGCGCTACACGCACCTCATCGGCAAGATGGTCAACCTGCCACTGTGCGACCGCCAGATCCCGGTGATCGCCGATGAGTACGTGGACAAGGAATTCGGCACGGGCGTGGTGAAGGTGACGCCTGCGCACGACCAGAACGACTATGCCGTGGGCCAGCGCCACAAGCTGCCCATGATCGTGGTGCTGACGCTACAAGCCACCATCAACGAGAACGCGCCCGCCAAGTACCAGGGCATGGACCGCTTCGTGGCCCGCAAGGCCGTGGTGGCGGACCTCGAAGCCATCGGCGCGCTGGTCGAGGTGAAGAAGCACAAGCTCATGGTGCCGATCTGCACCCGCACCGGCCAGGTGATCGAGCCCATGCTGACCGACCAGTGGTTTGTCGCCATGAGCAAGGTGTCCGAGCAGGACCCCACCGGCAAGAGCATTGCGCAAAAAGCCATCGATGCCGTGGCCAGCGGCGATGTGAAGTTCGTGCCCGAGAACTGGGTCAACACTTACAACCAGTGGATGAACAACATCCAGGACTGGTGCATCAGCCGCCAGCTGTGGTGGGGCCACCAAATCCCGGCGTGGTACGACGAAGACGGCAACGTGATCGTGGCCCGCACCGAAGCCGAGGCGCAGGCCAAGGCACCGGGCAAAAAGCTGCGCCGCGACGAAGACGTGCTGGACACCTGGTACTCGTCCGCACTCGTGCCCTTCAGCACCATGGGCTGGCCGAACCAAGGCACCGCGGACACCGACGACTTCAACCTATACCTGCCCAGCACAGTGCTGGTCACGGGCTACGACATCATCTTCTTCTGGGTCGCCCGGATGATCATGATGACCACGCACTTCACCGGCCGCGTGCCGTTCAAGCACGTGTACATCCACGGCCTGGTGCGCGACGCGCAGGGCAAGAAGATGTCCAAGTCCGAGGGCAACGTGCTCGACCCCGTGGACCTGATCGACGGCATTGCGCTGGAACCGCTGCTGGACAAGCGCACCACCGGCCTGCGCAAGCCCGAGACCGCGCCCACCGTGCGCAAGAACACACAAAAGGAATTCCCCGAAGGCATCCCGGCCTACGGCGCCGATGCACTGCGCTTTACCTTTGCTGCGCTGGCCAGCCTGGGCCGCAGCATCAACTTCGACAGCAAGCGCTGCGAGGGCTACCGCAACTTCTGCAACAAGCTCTGGAACGCCAGCCGCTTCGTGCTGATGAACTGCGAAGGCCAGGACTGCGGCCTGATGGAGCACACCAAGGCTGACTGCCAGCCCGGCGGCAAGGCCCATGGCTACATGGATTTCAGCCAAGCCGACCGGTGGATCAGCTCGCTGCTCCAGAAGACCGAGGCCGAAGTCGCCAAGGGCTTCGAAGAGTACCGCTTGGACAACGTGGCCAACACGATCTATGACTTCGTGTGGAACGAGTACTGCGACTGGTACCTGGAGATCGCCAAGGTGCAGATCCAGAATGGCACGGAAGCCCAGCAGCGCGCCACGCGCCGCACACTGATCCGCACGCTCGAAGCCATCCTGCGCCTGGCGCACCCCATCATCCCGTTCATCACTGAAGCCCTGTGGCAGGTGGTGGCGCCTGTTGCGGGCCTGAAGGGTGAGTCGGTCAGCATTGCCCGGTACCCCGAGGCGCAGCCCGAGAAGATCGACGAAGGTGCCATCGCCTACATGGGTCGCGTCAAGGGGCTAGTGGACACCTGCCGCGCGCTGCGCGGCGAAATGAATGTGTCGCCCTCCACTCGCCTGCCCTTGTTTGTGGTGGGCGACGCCGATTTCATGCGTGGCGTGGCTCCCGTGCTGCAGGCGCTGGCCAAGCTCAGCGAAGTGAAGGTGTTTGACGACGAAGCGGCCTGGGCCGCTGCTGCGCAGGCGGCACCCGTGGCAGTGGTGGGCGAGGCACGCATGTGCCTGTTCATGGAGATCGACGTGGCCGCCGAGAAGGCCCGCCTCTCCAAAGAGATCGCCCGCATCGAAGGCGAGATCGCCAAGGCCAACGGCAAGCTCTCCAACGAGGCGTTCGTGGCCAAGGCCCCCGCCGCAGTGCTGGAGCAGGAGAAAAAGCGGGTGGCCGACTTCACAGCTACCCTCGGCAGATTGCGCGATCAGCTGACACGGCTGGGTTAAGCCATCGGCCATACTCGGCTCTTACCCCTGCAGAGGGTTCGTTGTGCCGTGGTGCGTGACGGACCACATTTATCTTGACAAAGAAGTCCTGAAGGAACATCCATGACTGTTGCCACAACCGTCCGTAAAGCTGTTTTTCCTGTTGCTGGCCTGGGCACGCGTTTTTTGCCCGCTACCAAGGCGTCTCCCAAAGAAATGCTGCCAGTGGTGGACAAGCCGCTCATCCAGTACGCGGTGGAAGAGGCCTACGCGGCAGGCATACGCCACATGATCTTCGTTACCGGGCGCAGCAAAAGGGCGATTGAAGACCACTTTGATACCGCCTACGAGCTTGAATCTGAACTGGAAACGGCAGGCAAGGAAGAACTGCTGGAACTGGTGCGCTCGGTGCAACCCGATGACATGGACTGCGCCTTTGTGCGCCAGCCCCGCTCCCTGGGCCTGGGCCATGCCGTGCTGTGTGCTGAACCGCTCGTAGGCAACGAACCCTTTGCCGTGCTGCTGGCCGATGACCTGATGGTGGGTCCCGAAGGCGGGCAACCCGTGCTGGCACAGATGGTGACGGCCTTCCGTCAGCAAGGTCGCTCCGTGATTGCCGTGCAGGAAGTGCCTGAGGACCAAGTGCACAAATACGGCATCGTGGCGGGTGAGCCCGCTGGTGGCCCACTGATCCGCATCGACCGCATCGTCGAAAAACCCAAGGCCGACGTAGCCCCCTCACGCATGGGTGTGGCAGGCCGCTACATCCTCACGCCTGGGGTGTTTGAAGAAATCCGCCACCAGCCCCGGGGCGTAGGGGGTGAAATCCAGCTGACCGACGGTATCGCACGCCTGATGAAAAATGAAGCGGTGTACGCCTTCCAGTACCAAGGCAAGCGCTATGACTGCGGTAGCAAGGAAGGTTTTTTGCAGGCCACAGTGGAACTGGCCCTGAAGCATCCCCAGGTGGGAGACTCGTTCCGCGAATACTTGCAGGGTCTGTCGCTCTGATTGGTATGGGGACTGGAGGCCGACGCATGCCTCCATCTCGAATAATCACCGTACCCGCCATCCCAAGAGCCATTACTTCGATCCCTGTTCGCAGAGCTTGCAGGGATCGGGGACGTTAACGACGGCGCAGCACGTGGATGAACTCTTCACCCACCGTTTGCTGCTCTACCAGCTCGTTACCCGTCTGCCGGGCAAAGGCCTGAAAGTCGCGCAGCGATCCAACATCTGTCGCGAACACCTTCAGCAGCTGGCCGCTGGCCATGTCGGCCAAGGCTTTTTTGGCCTTCAGGATGGGCAAGGGGCAGTTCAGGCCCCGGGTATCAATTTCTTTGTGAATTTCCATGGTCAATCCTTGGGTGGCAAACCCAGCCCGCGGCGGCGCTCGGCGTTTTCTTCTTCCGTGAAGAAAACCGGCTCATGGCCTCGGCTGCGCAGCCAATCAGCCAATGCATACCCTGTACCGGCAGGCCAGCATTTCAGTTTTTCCAGATCATAGAGGCGATAGTCCACCAACTCGGGGGACAACCGCACTTCGCCCTGCGCCACCACATGGTAGGCAATGATGACCTGGTTCATGCGCAAAAACTCATAGGCCCCCACCAGCGTGGTGGAGCGCACATCCAGATTCGTTTCCTCCTTGACCTCCCGCGCGATGCCCTCCTGCGGAGATTCCCCAGCCTCCATGAAGCCCGTGATCAGGGCAAACATCTTCTCAGGCCAGGCGGCATTGCGGGCAAGCAGTACCTTGCCGCCAATTTCGACAATGGCGGCCAAAACCGGCGTGGGGTTGTTCCAGTGCGTCCAGCCACAGGCGGGGCACCGCAAGCGCGCCTTGTCACCACCATCCTCTGCCTGGGTAATCCACTGCAGCGGTGTGCCGCAGTGGGTGCAGTATCGAACTTCGTAATGCGTCATAGCGCTTCCAAATTAATAGCTGCTTCCGCTTTATAGACGGGTGCTACAGGCACATTGAGCACAAACAAGCCCCACACGCTGCGGCAATGCAGAGGGAGCGCAAAAGGTCCATCCCTCAGGCAGGGAACACGCCGGTAGAGAGGTAACGATCCCCACGATCACACACCACGAACACGATGGTGGCGTTCTGCTCGCGCGCCGCAATCTGTTGGGCTACCCAGCAAGCACCTGCGGCGGAGATACCGGCAAAAATGCCTTCTTCACGCGCAAGTCGGCGGCACATTTCCTCCGCGTCATCCTGGCTGACGTACACCAATTCATCCACCGTGCGGGGATCGTAAATCTTGGGCAGATATTCCTGAGGCCACTTCCGGATACCCGGAATACGCGAGCCTTCCTGCGGCTGCGCACCCACGATCTGGATGCCAGGGTTCTTTTCCTTCAGGAAGCGAGAGACACCCGTGATGGTGCCCGTCGTGCCCATGGCACTGACAAAGTGGGTGATGCGCCCACCCGTCTGCTCCCAGATTTCGGGCCCTGTGGTTTCGTAATGGATGCGTGGATTGTCTGCATTGCCAAACTGGTCCAGCACCCTGCCCTCGCCCCGCTTTTGCATGGCCTCGGCCAAGTCACGGGCATGTTCCATGCCGCCGCTCTTGGGGGTCAGCACCAGCTCGGCACCAAAGGCCTTCATGGTCTGTGCGCGCTCGATGGACAGATCCTCAGGCATCACCAGCACCATGCGGTAGCCCTTGATGGCCGCCGCCATGGCCAGCGCAATGCCCGTGTTGCCGGAGGTTGCCTCAATCAAGGTGTCTCCGGGACGGATATCGCCCCGCTCTTCGGCACGCCGAATCATCGACAAGGCGGGCCGGTCTTTCACCGACCCGGCCGGGTTGTTACCTTCCAGCTTGCCCAACACCACGTTGCCTCGGGCGGAGTTGTCTTGGGCACCAATGCGCTGCAACGCGACCAGTGGCGTATTGCCAACCGCTTGTTCGATAGTTTGATAATTCATGGTCACTACTGTGCCATAATTTGAGTCTTCACGAATTCCCGCCCGGGTGGTGAAATTGGTAGACGCAGGGGACTCAAAATCCCCCGCCGCAAGGCGTGCCGGTTCGATTCCGGCCCCGGGCACCACAGACAAGGCCGCATGTTCTATGAACATGCGGCCTTTTTGTTTGCGCGCTTGTCACACAGACCGTCCCACGCATCGACCTGGTGACACGCCAGGCATTCACCTCGGCCACACCTGCTTCGCAGCTCTTACAAATTACTGTATATTTAAACAGTATCTTTTGAGGAGCCTAGCATGGAAGTGATTGACACCCTGTACACCGTGACCCTGCGCGACTGCCCTGATGAGGTGCCCGAGAGGACTCGCACGATGGCGGAAGCGCGCTATGCCAAGGCGTTGGAAAACGCACTGGGAGGCCCCGAACAGGTGGCCGCCGCGCTCGACACCATGGCCGATCTGGAGACGGCGGATGCCGAAGAAATATCGCAGGCAGACCTGGCGCTGGCGGCTCGCTGGACCAAGGCCTGTAACGCTGCGCGGCAGGCGGGCTTTCGTGACCTGGGTGAGGCCGAGGGCATGTACTTCGAAGTACGCATTTCTTGAGGGATTGCTCCTTCATGGAGCCACCAAGACCTCTGCCGTAGAGGCCACCATCCTGCCGCAGAAACAAATAGAGACAAAGTGCATTCTGGATTCGCACTTGTCTTACACACGGAACTGGTCAGGTTTGGTGGAATCTCAACCACTGGCCATTGAGGCTGGAGCGGGGTGAGCCATTGCGGCCCCCGCACCTTCAGATTTTGTACGCATCACCCACCTCAGAAGGAGCAACGCCATGACACTCCATCACCTCTCTCCGCAAGCAGCTGCTTTGCTCGCCTTCGTGGCAACGGTGACTCTGGCGTTTGCAGCCGCTCTGGTGGGTTCTGCCCCTGATTGGGTCGTGCAATCGGCAGATTCGTTGCCCATGTTGCCCAGCCAACTGGATGCACTCATTCCTGCAGACCTGTCGATATCACCCTGATGAGCATCACGCCTTCAAATGCTTGGCATGAGATGACAAAGCAATCCACTTCATAAGTACAACAGCACAGGGACCAGAAAGATCTCGGTTTTCACTGTTTCCCTACGGTGTTCCGGGAGCTTTACTGGGCAGTTCGCCGGTGATTGATCTGCTAGTTCAAGCTGTTCGGCAAAACCCATCTGGCCCCGGCTGGTCGAGCCCGGTTCAAGGAGGGTTCAAGGAGACAAGGCCATCAGCGCCAGTCTGCGCCTGGCCTGCTCGGCCAGTGGCGCGTCGCCCGCACGCTCAGCCTGCTCGGCCTGAACCGTCAGCCACGCCATCAAGGGTCTGCGCCAACCCTGTGCAGAAGCCATATTGACCGCACCTGCCACCACCTGCGGCCCTGCCCTGCCAGCGCGGAAAAGAACGCCTGCAGCGACGAGTGAAGAAAGCGGCTCCGCAGGGGCTGCCGCGCCAACGGCCTGCTGCGCAAGCTGCTCTTGTCCGGACATCAGCGCCTGAGCAGTGGCGCGTTGGGATTCAGGCAGCATAGCCACGTCCCCCGCCAGCAGTCCCCGCCCTTCCAGATAACGGGCATAGGCTTTTTCTGCAGGTGTGGCGTCTACCGCCAGCGCAGCAAACCCTTCACACGTCAACGGCATGGCCAGGCTTGCAACCTGGGCTGCACAGCGGAGCAGTTCTGCCCGTGCCAGCAGATCGGCGCGGCCCGTGCTGGCTAGCGCCTGGCGGGCGCGAGCCCATTCGGCGGCTTCCACGCGCTGGTTTCCTGTCAGGTAGGCCTGCAATGCCCGTTCTGCCGCACCATGCGCGTTGAGTTGCCATTCGGGCACGGGCGGCTGGCTGGAGCAAGCCACCAGCGTTGCCAGTGCAGCCGCCGCAGCTACAGGGCCCATCCAGCGCCGGGTGATTACGGAAGGCAAATGTCGGGGTAACGAAGCAAAGCCCGTGGTAAGCCGTGAGAGCGGTTTCATGGCAGCTTGATCTCCGTTTCACGGGCGAAGGGCCACTTGCGCTGCAGCTCGTTCGCCAGCCCTTCTACCTTGCGCAGGTTGGCCTCCACATCAGCGCGCAATGCCCCCAGGTCGGTGGTGGCTTCGCGGGCGTTTGCACCAATGGCCTGGGCCTCAGCCAACACGGCATCCACTTTTTTCAAGCTGGCGCGGGTGTCGGTCAGCAGGCCATTGAGCTGGCCCACGGCTGCGCGCACCTCGGGCACCAGGGCATCCTTGCCATCGCGCCCAAACACGTGCTGGTCTGCACGCAACACCAGGCCATCCAGCCGTGCCAGCAGCGCGTTGGTGCGCTCCAGCGTGGTAAGTACCTTGCGCGCATCGGCCTCGTTACCCATCAGCACGCCCAGTGCACCGCCGGGGCCATTGAGCTTCTGGGTCAACGCCTGCACCTGCGCCAGGCTGCTTCCCAGGGCCGCGTCCTGCGCCGTCAGCGCGGTCAGGTTGCCAAGCAACTCGCGCGCGGTGGCCATCAGTTGCGGGATTTCGGCAGTGGCGTCCCCCCTCAGCACGGGGCGCACCGCACCGTCAGGCAGCGGTGGGTCGGTCAAGATACCGCTGTAGGCCCGGATGTTGGTGCCCCCCACCAGGCCACGCACCAGGGTAAAGACGCTGGACTCGCGCAGCCAGTGGGCGTCTTTGCGGGGCACGTCCACCATGATGCGTGCATTGCCCGTCTCTGCCAGCTCAATGCGGCGCACCCGACCAATCGGAAAGCCCGAGAAGGTCATGTCCATCCCCACCACTACGCCTTCAGAATCTTCGGCCACCAGCACCACCGTCTGCGTGGGCTCGAAAACGCCGCGGGCATACAGCAGATAGAGGCCAGAGCCCACGATCAGCAAGAGGGTCAGCAACAGCAAGAGCGCCGCCTTGATTTCCAGATGCGCCACGGGCTGCAGGGATTCGACATGCGGCACGGCAGACGCAACCCCCTCGCCCGCCGATGCAGCAGGGCTCGGGGTTGAAGACGCCGAGGCAGGGGGAACAGGAGGCTTTGGATTCATGGGCAGACAAAAAGGCTCAGGTTCGGCGGCCGGGCAAGGGCTGCGGGTTGCAAGACGTGAACATCACTTCGCGCCAGGCAAGGTGTAAGTCCACAAGGCAGTGCAGGAGCGTCATCCACATGTTCCTCAGTAATAGTTGCCCATCAACGACCCCATCTCGATCAGCAGCAGCACCGCAAACATGCGGGCCAAGCCGCCCAGTTCGGAAGAAGTCACATCGGGCCGCACACGCCCCAAATCCCCGTACAAACCTGCCGCCAGCGGGATCAGCGCCACCGCCAGGCTGAACAGCAGGGTCTTGACGACAAACACCAGTGTGACGGCGGGCGAGAACACCTGACCGAACATGCGCGTGTAGCCGGGCAGGCCCGCCAAGTTGAAACCATAAACGCCCAGGTAAGCCAGCACCAGCGCCACCACGCAGCTCAGGGCTGCAAGGGTGATGCATGCAAACACCCCTGCCACGGCGCGGGGCAAAACCTCGGCCCGCACCGGGTCCACCCCGCGGCTTTGCAACTGGGCAAACCGGCCCGAACGGCGCAGCAACGCCAGCTGCGTGCCGTTGGGGATGGTGCAGCGCATGGCCACAAACAGGGCTGCGGTAAGGGGAATCAACTCCAGCACCAGCACGCGGATCACCATCTCCAGCGCATAGCGCGACAAGCCATAGCTGAGCGCGGTCACCACCACAATGCGTGTGAGCACGAGGCTGATCAAGGCTGCCAGCGCCGTAAAACCCAACAGCACCGGCGCGGTGTCCAGATAGACATGCCTGGCCAGCGCATGCCGGGTGCCCCGCCCATAGCTGGAGGGTGACAGCAACAGCACCAGCATCACGGCCCCCAGGTACAGGATGCGCCACCAGGCCAGCGCCCAGCGCTGCGCCGTGCCCCATGCACGACCAGGCAGCGAGAGGGCAGACCGGTGCAACATCATGGGCGGATCATAGCGGCCCTGCCTGCAGGTAATTGCGGCCATGGCAAAGCGCACTACCATATGCAATTCAGGCCTCTAGCGCTTACGTATCAAGCGCAAGAAGCTATCAAAAACAGAGCAAAATCACAACAAACTCAAGGCTACCGCACTGATGAAACAGTGTGTCACGCAGCCGTCTGCGGCAGATGACTGGAACAGCATTTACACATGCCGTTTTCCTGGCCCGGCGGCGGTGGGCTGCCCATCGCTCAGGGGCTGCGCATCGGCGCGCTGGTGCAGGGCTTCGATGATGTGGCATTGCGCGTCGGTGCCATCGCAGCGGCTGCGCAGGGCCAGCAGGTCCACCTCCAGCGCCTGCAGCTCGGCCAGGCGGGTGCGCACATGCTGCAGGTGCTCGTCCAGCGTGACGCAGGCAGCGTGGCAGTCCTCCCGCCGCGTGAGGTCCAGCGCGAGCAGGGTACGCACCTCGTCCAGCGACATGTCCATGGCCCGGCACAGGCGGATGAAGCGCAGGCGGTGCACATCGTCTGCGGAGTACAGGCGGTAGCTGTTGTCGCTGCGGGCACCCGGCGGCAACAGGCCCTCCTTTTCGTAGTAGCGGATGTTGGCAGCCGACACGCCCGACTGCCGGGCCGCCTCACCAATGCGATAGGCCGCAGTGTTCTG
The DNA here is from genome assembly GCF_037101375.1 of Acidovorax sp. DW039. Taxonomy (NCBI): domain Bacteria; kingdom Pseudomonadati; phylum Pseudomonadota; class Betaproteobacteria; order Burkholderiales; family Comamonadaceae; genus Acidovorax; species Acidovorax sp. DW039. The sequence goes on from NZ_AP029019.1 coordinate 3,329,710, forward strand.
GTTCATAAGGCTTGACCTTCGAGTGACTTCAAGGTTTCCAATCATGCCATCCGATCTATATCCGATCTATTGAAGCCTCTTCGACCTGCGGAGAACACCATGTCTGTCCACTGCCATAACGACCATTGCCATGACCACGCCCCTGCGGGCAGCACCGATCCACGCTACCGTCGCGTCCTGTGGATTGCCCTCATCGTCAATGCCGCCATGTTCATGGTGGAGATGGGCGCGGGCATGCGCTCGGGCTCGGCTTCGCTGCTGGCTGATGCCATCGACTTTCTGGGTGATGCCGCCAATTACGGCCTCTCGCTGTGGGTGCTCTCCATGGCCCTGGCCTGGCGGGCCCGTGCCGCACTGGTCAAAGGGGCCAGCATGCTGGCGTTCGGCATCTTCGTGGTGGGCCGCGTGGCCTGGGGTGCCTGGCAAGGCATCACGCCCGAGCCCATCACCATGGGCTCCATCGGCCTGCTGGCGCTGGCCGCCAACCTGGGCGTGGCCGTGCTGCTGTATGCGTGGCGTGATGGCGATGCCAACATGCGCGGCGTGTGGCTGTGCACCCGCAACGACGCCCTGGGCAACGTGGCCGTGATGCTGGCGGCGCTGGGCGTGTTTGGCACGGGCAGCGGCTGGCCTGACCTGGTGGTCGCCACGGTGATGGCAGGATTGGCCATCACGGGCGGCTGGGCGGTGGTGCGGCAAGCCTTGCAAGAATTGAAGGTATCCAAGACCCAAACCGTGGCTAGCGCTCTGAAATAAAGCGCAGGCAGCTATGCTTTTTGAAGCAAAAGGTGGAGTGCAACCCTGCTGGCAGCGGCGGCGCACCACCCGCTGCTGCCAAGGTTGATGCACCACAACGCCGGGCATGGCGCTTGCATGGTCCAATTCGGTCTTTGGTTTCCATTTTGTTTTTCGCCGCAATGTCCCGTTCGCCCGCCGCCCCTGTCACGCCGCCTCCTGTGGCTGTTCCCCATAGCCTGACGGAAGACGCCGTCGCCATCTTCACCGGCGTGCTGCTGATCTCTGTGGGGGTGGCGTTTTTCACCAGCGCAGGGCTGCTCACTGGCGGAACGGCCGGGCTGGCGTTTTTGCTGCACTACGCCACAGGCATCGGGTTCGGCAAGATCTTTTTCGTGCTGAACCTTCCGTTTTACTGGCTGGCGCTGCGCAAGCTGGGGCAGGCGTTCACCGTCAAAACGTTCATCGCGGTGCTGCTGCTGTCGCTAATGACCGAAGTGCAGTCCCACCTGCTGCAGTTTGCGCAACTGCAGCCGCTGTATGCGGCCATTGCCGGGGGCCTGATCACGGGCACCGGGTTCCTGGTGCTGTTCCGCCACCGCTGCAGCCTAGGCGGCGTGGGCATTTTGGCGCTGTACCTGCAAGACCGCTATGGCTGGCGCGCAGGCAAGGTGCAGATGGCCGTGGACTGCTGCATTGTGCTGCTGGCCCTGTGGATGGTGGAGCCCCTGCGCGTGCTGTGGTCCATTGCCGGGGCCGTGGCGCTGAACCTGGTGCTGGCCATGAACCACCGGCCAGGCCGCTACATGGCCGTCTAAGTCCACATACTGGAGGACGGAACCTTTCCCCTCCTGCCCGTATCATTCCCCCATGCGTCGCGGCCTGTTTTTTGTTTTGATGGTGGTGCTGGTCCTGAGGGGCCTCACGGGCACCGCCATGGCCGCAGGCATCTTGCAGCCGCTGGCGACCCGGATGGCGACCCAGATAGTGCCCCCCGTTGCAGCGCCATCGGCAGCCCACGAACATGCCGAACATGCCGAACATGCCGAACATGCCGAACATGCCGAACATGCCGAGCATGACGCCCAGGACCACCACGACCACGCAACGCACGCAGCCCATGCGCAAGCGGATTCGCTGACCCCAGCAGCTTCGCATTGCGCAGAGGGAGCCGACTGCAGCGCGCACGAACACGGCAGCACCTGTTCTGCCTGCGAGATCTGCCACTCGGCCATGCTGGATGCGCCGATGGCAGACACCCCCGCCCTGCCCTTGAGCGGGGCGCTCCAGCCCGCCCCCATCGCACGGTTTGACAGCGCGTCCGCTGCGCTGGCCATCAAGCCACCCATCGCCTGATCTCCGACGCCCAAAGTGCGTCTGCAATGTGCTGCCCTGCTGGCCTGCTAGCGGGTGCGGTCATGCAGCGCAATGACTTGTCCGTTGTCCGGAGACCGCGATGCGCGCCCTTCCATCTCGAATATTTGCGTTATCTATTGCCCCCCAAGCCGCCCAGTGGGCCGCCACCCTGGCCCTGAGCAGCCTGGCCCCCTGGGCCACGGCACAGCCTGCCGCCGCAGCGCACGCCGCCCGCCCTGAAGCGCCCACAGACCCGCTGGTGCATGTGCCTTCAACAACCACAGGGCTGCAGCCGCCGGCCCCCGACACGCCATGGGCACAGGCCAACGAAGCCGTGGCAGCGTTCCCCCGGGGCCACGCCGACATCGTGGCGTGGGAGGCCGCGCAGGCTGGCAAGCCCCCTGCCGCCAAGCCCTCCGCTGCAAGCCCCCACCCTCATCACCCAAACAGCGGCGGGCAAGGCAACACCCACATGCACCACCACGGAGGCACACGATGAAGCCACTTCACCAGCCCCCCCACCCGGGTGCGCGGCACCGCCACAGTGCTGCGCTGAGTTCACTGACAGCGCTGACCCTGCTGGCAGGCTGCGCCAGCGTATCGCCCGACGGCCTGCGAAGTGATGTGGCACGCCTTGCCGCAGGCCGCACAGCCGGGGTGGATGCCGCTCTGCCCCCGCCCACCCCGGCAGACCCCGCCGCCCAGGAGGCGGCACAGAACGCAGCCCGGCAATCCGTGCAGCGCTGGCTGGCCGAACCGCTGACCGCCGACAGCGCCGTGCGCATTGCGCTGCTCAACAACCCCGGCCTGCAAGCCCGGCTGGCCGCACTGGGCGTGGCCGATGCAGAGCGTGTGCAGGCCATCACCCTGCCCAACCCGCACGTGACGCTGGGGCGGCTGACCAACAGCCATGAACGCGCGATAGAGCGCAGCCTGGCCTTTAGCCTGATGGATCTGATCACCCTGCCCTGGCGCACGGCACGGCAGGCTGAGCGGATGCAGATAGCCACCTTGCAGGCCGCACAAGACGTGGTGACCCTGGCGGCCCAAGCCCGGCGGGCGTGGCTGCGTGCGGTAGCGGCAGAGCAGATTGCCGCCACCCACGACCGTATGGTGGAGGCCGCAGAAGCCGGGGCCGAGCTGGCCCAGCGCATGGCCCGCGTGGGCAACTGGAGCCGCCTGCAATGGGCACGCGAGCAGGCCGTGCTGCAAGATGCCACACGCCAGCGCGCACAAGCCCGGCTGGCGGCGGCCACCGCACGCGAGGAACTGCACCGCACCCTGGGGCTGTGGGGCAGCCAGACGCCGGTGCGTCTGGCCCAACAACTGCCCCCGCTGCCCGCAGCTGCCCTGCCTGCAGACGGCATCGAAACCACTGCCCTGCGCGAACGGCTGGATGTGCAAGCCGCCCGCCGCGCGCTGGACACCCAGGCCCAGCGCCTGGGCTGGAGCCGCGCAGGGGCGGTGTTTGGAGACATCGGCCTGGCCTACCAGCGCAACACCACCACCGAGCGGGACAGCGGCCACCGCGACACGCAACGCGGCTGGGAGCTGGAGCTGCCCGTGCCCCTGTTGGACTGGGGCGGTGCAGCCCGCACCCGCGCACAGGCCCAAGCCGAGCAGGCCGCCGCGCAGTTGCAGGACACCGCCGTGCGCGCCCGCAGCGAGGTGCGCGCCGCCTGGCTCACCTACCGCACCGCGCTAGATGTGGCACGCCAGCAGCAGGCTGAGGTGGTGCCCCTGCGCCAGCTCATCGCCGAGGAAACCACCCTGCGCTACAACGGCATGCTGGCTAGCGTGTGGGACCTGCTGGCCGAAGCCCGCACCAGCACCCAGGCCGTAGCCAATGCCATCGAAGCCCAGCGCGACTTCTGGCTGGCAGAAACCGATCTGCAACTGGCCCTCACCGGCACATCGCCCGGTGCGCTGCAGAGCCTCAGCGCAGCCCCCGCTGCATCCTCCAACCCCCAAGGCCACTGACCATGCAAAGACGCCAATTTTTCTCAGGGGCTGCCACCGCTGCCGCCACTACAGCTATTGCCGCTGCCTCGGTCAGCCGCGTGGCCCTGGCCGCCCTGCCCGAGCCCGCCAGCCACGGCAGTGCAGACACGGCCGGGCCGCTGCACCCGCCCACAGGCCGCCCTTACAACCCCGTAGTCACCTTGAACGGCTGGACCACGCCCTGGCGCATGAACCAGGGCGTCAAAGAATTCCACCTGGTAGCCGAGCCCGTGGTGCGCGAGGTAGCGCCGGGCTTTTTCGTCAACCTGTGGGGTTACAACGGCCAAAGCCCCGGCCCCACCATCGAAGTGGTGGAGGGCGACCGCGTGCGTATCTTCGTCACCAACCGGCTGCCGGAGCACACCACCATCCACTGGCACGGCCAGCGCCTGCCCAATGGCATGGACGGCGTCGGTGGCCTGACCCAGCCCGCCATTCAGCCGGGCAAGACCTTCGTGTACGAATTTGTGGCGCGCCGCCCAGGCACCTTCATGTACCACCCACACGCCGACGAGATGGTGCAGATGGCCATGGGCATGATGGGCCTGTGGATCACCCACCCCAAGGCCCAGCACCCGCACATCGCCAAAGTGCAGCGCGACTACGCCTTCCTCATCAACGCCTTTGATGTGGAGCCGGGCAGCAAGACCCCCAAGGTCAACACCATGCTGGAGCACAACATCTGGTGCTGGAACAGCCGCGTGTTCCCTGCCATCAGCCCGCTGGTGGCGCGCCGTGGCGAGCGCGTGCGCATCCGCATGGGCAACCTCACCATGACCAACCACCCCATCCACATCCACGGCCATGAGTTTGAGGTGACCGGCACCGATGGCGGCCCCGTGCCCCCCACCGCCCGCTGGCCCGAGGTGACCACCGACGTGGCCGTGGGCCAGATGCGGCAGATCGAGTTCATTGCCGACGAGCCGGGCGACTGGGCCCTGCACTGCCACAAGAGCCACCACACCATGGGTGCGATGGGCCACGGCGTGCCCACCATGATCGGCGTGGACCACAAAGGGCTGGTGGGCAAGATTCAGAAAATCGTGCCCGACTACATGGTGATGGGCGAGCGCGGCATGGCGGACATGGGTGCGATGGAGATGCCCTTGCCTGAGAACACCTTTCCCATGATGACCGGTACGGGCCCGTTCGGCCCGCTGGAGATGGGCGGCATGTTCACCACGCTCAAGGTGCGCGCAGACCTGGCCGCCGGGGACTACCGTGACCCCGGTGATTTTCCGCACCCACCGGGCACCCTGGCCTACGAGTGGCAAGGTGCCCCCGCGCAAACACCACGCCCTGCACGCACCGACGCCCCCGGCACCGCCCCCGCCGCGCCCAGCGCGCGCAAACCGGCCGATGGTGGCCACCAGCATTGACCAGGAGACTGCCTTGAAAACTATCAATTTAATAGCTGCCTGCGCTTTATTGATGAGCGCTGGAGCCACTTTTGGCCATGAAAATGCGCCGCATGCGAGCCACCCTGCCGCAGTGGTGAAGGAACAAAAAGCCTGGGGCGTTGCGGGCGATGCCCCTGCGGCCACCCGCACCATCACCGTCCGCATGAGCGACGACATGCGCTTTGCACCCCGCCACATCGAGGTGCGCGAAGGTGAAACCGTGCGCCTGCGGGCAGAAAACCGGGGCCAGGTGATGCACGAGATCGTCATCGGCACCCAGGCCGACCTGGACCAGCACGCCGAAATGATGCAGAAGCACCCCGGCATGGAGCACGACGAACCCTACATGGCCCATGTGAGCCCCGGCCAAAGGGGCGACATCGTGTGGCAGTTCAACCGCCCCGGCACGTTCCAGTTTGCATGCCTCATTGCAGGCCACTACCAGGCGGGCATGACGGGCACGATCACCGTGCAGCCGCGTAAACCATGACTTTTTCAGGAGACACGCCCATGACCTCAGACCACTCCGCCAGACTTTCCCACCGCCGCCAATGGCTGGCCACCACTCTGCCCCTGCTGGGTGCTGGCCTTGCCGCAGTTTTAGCACCACGCCTGGCAAAGGCTGCCGCACCGGCCTCCGTTCCGGTAGAGGTCTGGAAAGAGCCCCAGTGCGGCTGCTGCCAAGACTGGGTAGACCACATGCAGGCCAACGGCTTTGCCGTGAAAGTGCATGCGACAGGCAACAACGCCGTGCGCGCCCGACTGGGCCTGCCGCAAAAGCTGGGGTCCTGCCACACCGCGCTGGTGGGCGGCTACCTGGTGGAAGGGCATGTGCCCGCCAGCGATGTGCGCACCCTGCTGGAGCAAAAGCCCAAGGCCCTGGGTCTTGCCGTACCGGGCATGCCCGCGGGCTCCCCCGGCATGGATGGCGCTGTGTACGGCGGGCGCAAAGATCCCTACGACGTGCTGCTGGTCGCCCATGACGGCAGCACCCGCGTGTTCAAAAGCTATCCAGTCCAGAAGAAAGCATCCACATGATTTCCTACTTCTCTTCGCGGGCTGTGCCCGATCCCCTGCCCCATTCCAAGGCCTCCAAGGCCGACCCCCAGCAAGGTCTGCGCACAGGCCTCATCACCTTGTGCATGCTGAGCGCAACCGCAGCTTTTGCGGGGGACGACCACGACCATGGCGAGTCGCATGACGGTCATGCCACCTCCACAGCGCAGACGGCTGCACCGGGGGCAGCACCCTCAACCCCAGCGCAAGCCACCGAAGCCGAACTGAGCGAAGGCGAGGTGCTGCGCTGGGATGCACGCACCGGCAAGGTCACCCTGCGCCACGGCCCCATCGCCAACCTGGGCATGCCCCCGATGACCATGGTGTTCAAGGTGCAGAACGCAGACCAGGGCAGCGCACTGCAACCCGGCATGAAGGTGCGCTTCAGGGCCGAGCAGCTGCAGGGGGCGTATGTGCTGACGCATGTGGCCCCGGCAGCATCGAGGTAGCTTGCTGACGCCTGAGGAGAGCCGCCGCCACCCATAATCAGGCCATGAACACAGACTTTGGCAGCATCACCCGCGTGGCGGGGATTGAGGTAGGTCACCACACCGACAGCCGCCGTCCCACGGGTTGCACCGTGGTCATCGCCCGGGAAGGCGCTGTGGCCGGGGTGGACGTGCGCGGCGCAGCGCCCGGCACGCGAGAGACGGATCTTCTGCACCCCTCCAACCTGGTCGAGCGCGTGCACGCCATCATGCTGGCGGGCGGCAGCGCCTGGGGGCTTGAGGCCGCCACGGGTGCAGTGCGCTGGCTGGAGGAGCGCGGTGTGGGGCTGGACGTGGCAGTGGGCCGTCTGCCCATCGTGCCGTCAGCCGTGCTGTTTGACCTGCTGGTGGGCGACATGCGCATCCGCCCGGACGCTGCGGCGGGCTACGCCGCCTGCGAAGCGGCTTCCACCGCCGACCCGGCACAGGGCAACGTGGGCGCAGGGGCGGGTGCCGTGGTGGGCAAAATTTTTGGCATACACCATGCCATGAAGGGCGGCATTGGCACGGCCTCAGTGACGGTGGGCGGCGTCACGGTGGGAGCGCTGGTGGCCTGCAACGCACTGGGCGATGTGCTGGACCCGGACACCGCCCAGGTTCTGGCCGGAGCCCGCACCGAAGACGGCCTGCAACTGCGCGACACCCGCCGCGCCCTGCTGGCCGGGGCGGCACCCCAGCCGCTGCTGGCAGGCACCAACACCACGCTGGCCGTGGTGGCCACAGACGCGCCGATCACCAAGACGCAGGCCCACAGGCTGGCCGTGGTGGCCCACGATGGGCTGGCGCGCAGCATCAACCCTGTGCACACCATGAGTGACGGGGACACAGTATTTGCTCTGGGCACCGGCAGGGCCACGCAGCACCCCGGCATGATGGTGCTGGGCACCATGGCAGCCGAGGCCACGGCACGCGCCACCGCCCAGGCCGTGCGGGCGGCACGTTCTGTCACAACCGCGGACGGGCTGTGGCTGCCGTGCATGGCAGACTTGCGGGGCTGAATCCCCAGCCTCCGTGGATTACACGGCCTGTGGGGGCCAGCCTCGTCCCCATCCCTCAGTGCAACACGGGCCATCGGCCCCCCTCCCCTCGATCACGCGTCCCCTTCTTTCTCTGTATGAATTCCCGCATGTCCCGCGCCCTTCGCTCCACGCTGCTGTCTTTGCGTGATCTGCTGCTGTCCGCAGGGCCGCTGGCTTTCCTGGCCGTGGGGCTGCTGGTGCTGGCCTACTGGTGGCTCAACCCCACGCCCCCCAAAACCGTCACCCTGGCCACCGGCCCAGCGCAAAGTGCCTACGAAGAATTTGGCAAGCGCTACCAGAAGGCGCTGGCGGCTGAGGGCATTGAGGTGCGCCTGCTGCCCAGCGAGGGCTCTTCAGCCAACCTGCAGTTGCTGCGGGATGGGCAGGCCGACCTGGCTTTTGTGCAGGGCGGAACTGCAGAGCTGCAGCCGGACGATCCGGACACCCTCGTGTCCCTGGGCAACCTGTTCGTGGAGCCGGTGTGGATCTTCTACCGCACCGAGGCTGCGTTGCGCATGCATGAGCGCCATCGTCTGGACAGCCTGCGGCAGCTACGCGGCATGCGGGTCAACGTCGGCTCGGAAGGCAGCGGTGTCCCTACGCTGATGGACAAGCTGCTCGAAGCCAACCGGCTGGACAAAGGGGCTGTCGTCATGTCGCGGCTGGAAGAAACCCCGGCCACGGTGGACTTTCTGGCCGGTCGGCTGGATGCGCTGGTGTTCGCGTCTGCCCCCGAGTCGCTGATGGTGCAGATGCTGCTGCAAACGCCCGGGGTGCAGCTGCTGGACATCGCCCAGCACGAGGCCTATGCGCGGCGCTTCCCATTTCTCTCCCCAGTCACGTTGCCGCGCGGCGTGGTGGATCTGGCCACCAACGTGCCCGCGCGCGATGTGCGCATGGTGGCGTCCACCACATCCCTGCTGGCGCGGGACTCCACCCATCCAGCCCTCCTCACCCTGTTTGCCCAGAATGCGCAGCGCCTGCACAGCAACCCCGGCTGGTTCAACCGGGCGCGGGAATTTCCGAACATGCGCCATAGCGAATTGCCGATTGCCAAGGAGGGAGAGCGGGCCATCAACGAGCCCATCCCCATGATGCAACGCTACCTGCCCTTCTGGATGGCGAACCTGATCGAGCGCATGTGGCTGGTGCTGGGTATTTTGCTGGCCACCCTGCTGCCCTTGTCGCGCATCGTGCCGCCGCTGTACCAGTTCAGAGTGCGATCCAGGGTGTTCCGCTGGTATGGCCGCCTGCGGGAGATTGAAGACACGGTGGAGTCTGAGCCAGACAAACACCCGGCCATGCTCAAGGCACTGGACGCACTGGAAGCCCAGGTTGAAAAAATCACGGTGCCACTTTCGTATGCAGATGAGCTGTACGCGCTGCGCAACCACATCCACCTGGTGCGCAAAAAACTGCTGCGGGCGCAAACGGGCGAGGAAGCGGCAGCAGCAACCTGATCTGCTATGGGGCTGGCATAGCAAAGCTGCGTGCAGCCGCAGCGTCAGTCCTCCTCCAGCCACGACATCGCAGGCAGGCGGAAAGCCTGCTCAAGACCTTTTTGCCACCTTTGCCGCAGCGCGTGGCAAGCCCGCAGGTACCGTGTTGGCGCTGCGTGACGAGGTCTTGACCTTCACCACCCGCAAGGCCCCTTCGCTGGCCAGCTTGTCGCGCATGCGACGTGTCATGGACTGGGTGCTCCCGTCCGGTGATGTGAACAGGAACAGCGTGCCATTCGGGCTGGCCCAGGTAAGCTGAGTGCGCACAGCCTTCTGGTTGGAAATGATTTCGACCCAGGCACCAATCACAAAATTGGCAAACGGGTCTGCAGGAGCATCGCCCGCTTCTGCGTTGGGTGACACCTCGGCCACTGTACTGTCAACACCTGCGGCTTCGCTGTCCAGCGCTGCCTGCCAGCTGTCTTCCGCAGGCATTTCGGAGCCCATGCTGTCAGGTGCATCAGCGAAGGCGTCCTCCTGCGGAAGCGGTATCGAGGTGCCTGAGGGCATGGGCATTTCAAAAGCGGACTGGTGCAAAGCCACCAGACGCTCCAGAAAGGCGCTGGTCTTTTCTGCCGGGTACTTGATGGTCTGCAAGCCCTCACGCAGCTTGGCCAGCATGTCGGGAATGGCCTGCGTCAGCCGCTCTGGCTCAGAACGGGTGAGCTCTGGCTGGGCACTCCACAGCAGCATGGGCACCAAGGCGAGGTACCCGCCCGGGTCGTCTTGCCCGCTGTCCGCATGGGTCACCTGGTCAAGCGCCACTACATCGGCCCACGGACCTGCAGCGAAATCCAGCACATCAGGCGGCACGTTGCCCATGTCGGGCAGCTTGCGAATATCGGTGGCAATCTTTTCTGCCAGCATGGCCCGCTGCTGCGTGCGCTGCCGGGCCCTCTGCTCAGCTGCCTCGCGCGCCTTCAGCCGCTGTTCCTGCGTTTCCCATGCGGAGTAAAGCGCCTTGAGCACTTTCTCGAAAGGCGTTGCATCCTTGATCTGGCTGGCTGCCAGATGGGTCACGGCCTCATTGACCAGTCTCACGAACTGGGCGAAACCGGGGGCATCTTCCGTTTTGAAGGCCAGGCTGCGCTGGGTCACCTCGTCAAGCAGACGCCGCGCCGGATGAGCGGTATCGGTAAAGAATCGCGGATCAAACCGCACCAGCTGTTTGAGTGCGGGCTCCAGGGTCTGCACCGCCTGCTGAATCGGGGGCAGCAGGCGCCCATCCTGGGCCAACGCAACCATCATTCTCCCCACCACATCAGCCGCCACTGCAGGTGACTCTGTAGGGGCCACAAAAGGCACGGTGTAGATGGGCTGCCCCAATTGGGTAGGCGTGCGCCATGCAGACAAAGGCGCATTCTGGCTCCCACCGGCAAGGCGGTTGACCAGACGCTCCAGCTGGGCCATATCTTCCATGGCGTCCGCCGCCACTGACGGGATCGCGCCATAGGCAGGGGTCATCACTGCAGGCCCCGTGGGCACAGCAACCGCACCCCCCACCCAGGCGGCCTGTGGCACCTGAGCCTGCACCCCGGGCGGCAGTTGCCCGGACTGCGAGGGGGCGCCACCGTAGCTTCGCGGATCAAAGGGATCACCACCCGCCAGCATCTGCCGCAGGATGCCCACCGTGAGGATGGCCTCTTCAGCTTCTACCGGCAGCGGCTGCTGCATGACGGGTTCGCCCTGCCAGCCCGTCTGGCCCGAATAGGCACGACCGTATCCCGTGGTACCGCCGTAACCGGTGTTGCCACCGTAACCGCTGCCTTGGCCGTAGCCCGTGGCATAGCCACCGCCATAGCCGGTGCCCATGCCTTGCGCAGCGCCATATCCTGTGCGCCCACCCGAGGGGGAACCCAGCACCGCATAGCCCACGGGCTCGACGCCTTGCTCGCGCAAGGTCTTGGCCATGCGCTTGTATTCACTCTCAAGCAGCTTGCCCAACAAGCCACGCATGTGCTGCATCCACAACTGGCGCACCTCTGGAGGGGCACCGGTTTCGGAAACAACCCGCTGCAGAGCACGAATGTAGTTTTCGGGACGTAGAGGGTTGCGCTCTGGCTGAACGCTACGCAGCCCTTGCGCAGAACTCACCAGGGTGTTGAGTTCTGCCAGCACAGCCTCCGTGGCGTGCACTGCCAGCTGCTGCGCGCGCGAGAGCTCCACCTGGTCCTGCATCTCGCTCTCGTCCATGAGGGAGAGCTCGCCAAAGTCCATGCCGGATTCGTCGGCAGGACGTGATGACTTGGCGTTGGAAGGCCCTTCGGCAAATATCTCCAGCAGCGCCATAGGGTAGCCCTTGACCATGGCCGCCTCATGCTGGCGCAAGATGCCCAGCGCGTCACTGATGGTGTTGCGCTGCTGGATGTTGCGAACTGAAGACTCCTCCTGGGTCAGCGCGTTGCGCGTGACTTCCAGCAATTTCTCCATGACCGTCTCGCCTTCGCGCACGGCACTGACGACGCAGGCGCGAAAAACAGTTCTCGAACGGGACGCTGCCTGAGACATGGTGAGTGGAAGAAATAGGAGTTTCCAGTTGCAATCCTACTCGAGGTGTAAGCGTATACCGACTTCCCGACCTATTACTTGAGAGCCTTGTAGCGGACACGCTTGGGCTTGGCACCCTCTTCGCCCAGGCGTTTCTTCTTGTCCGCTTCGTACTCTTGGTAATTGCCGTCAAAAAACGTCCATTGGCTGTCACCTTCGGCGGCCAGGATGTGGGTGGCAATACGGTCCAGGAACCAGCGATCGTGGCTGATGACCAACACCGTACCCGCATATTCCAGAAGGGCATCTTCCAGGGCGCGCAGCGTTTCCACGTCCAGATCGTTGGAGGGCTCGTCCAGCAGGAGCACGTTGCCGCCAGCGATCAGGGTCTTTGCCAAGTGCAGACGTCCGCGCTCACCACCGGAGAGCATGCCCACCTTCTTTTGCTGGTCGCCACCGTTGAAGTTGAAGCGACCGGCATAGGCACGGCTGGCCATCTGGAACTTGCCAATGTTGATGATGTCCAGACCGCCAGAGATGTCTTCCCACACGGTTTTTTCATCGGCCAGCGAATCCCGGGTCTGGTCCACATACGCCATCTTCACGGTGGAGCCGATGATGACTTCACCGGAATCAGGCTGCTCCCGACCCGCGATCAGTTTGAACAGGGTGGACTTACCAGCTCCGTTGGGGCCGATGATGCCGACGATGGCGCCCGCGGGAATGTTCATGCTCAGGTTGTCGATCAGGACTCGGTCACCAAAAGACTTGGTGACGCCCTTGAACTCGATCACCTGGGTACCCAGACGCTCTGCCACAGGAATGAAGATTTCCTGTGTCTCGTTGCGCTTCTGGTATTCGTAATCGCTCAGTTCCTCGAAGCGTGCAATACGCGCCTTGCTCTTGGCCTGACGGCCCTTGGCGTTTTGGCGCACCCACTCCAGTTCCTTTTTCAGAGCCTTGGCGCGGGCTTCTTCACCCTTTTGCTCCGACTCCAGACGTGCCTGCTTCTGGTCCAGCCAGGTGCTGTAGTTACCCTTGTAGGGAATGCCGTGGCCACGGTCCAGTTCCAGAATCCACTCAGCAGCGTTGTCCAGGAAGTAGCGATCGTGGGTGATAGCCACCACGGTGCCAGGGAAGCGATGCAGGAACTGCTCCAGCCAGTCCACCGACTCAGCGTCCAAGTGGTTGGTAGGTTCGTCCAGCAACAGCATGTCGGGCTTGGACAGGAGCAAGCGGCACAGCGCAATACGGCGCTTTTCACCGCCGGAGAGCACGCCGATCTTTGCGTCCCAAGGAGGCAGGCGCAGGGCATCTGCTGCGATTTCGAGCTGATGCTCAGAGTCTGTACCTGCCGTTGCGATGATGGCCTCCAGGCGGGCCTGCTCTGCGGCCAAAGCGTCAAAGTCTGCATCAGGCTCAGCATAGGCTGCGTACACATCTTCCAGCTTGGCCTTGGCGGCAAACACTTCGCCCATGGCCTCTTCCACACTCTCGCGAACGGTGTGCTCCAGGTTGAGCTGAGGCTCCTGGGGCAGATAACCAATCTTGATGCCAGGCATCGGAATGGCTTCGCCCTCGATTTCCTTGTCCACGCCCGCCATGATCTTCAGCAGTGTGGACTTGCCCGAGCCGTTCAGGCCCAGCACGCCAATCTTGGCGCCGGGGAAAAAGCTGAGGGAGATGTCCTTCAAGATCTGGCGCTTGGGAGGCACCGTCTTGCTGACACGATTCATCGAATAAACGTATTGAGCCATTGCTTGTCTAACCTGGAAAAGTGGGCAGAAATTCTGCGTTCAAAACAAGATTATCGGGCCATGCGACAATCATGGGCGTAACGGGCTCCAGTTGCTCGTGACATCAGCAGTTCGCTGGGGACGAAGGAATGCACTTCCGGGCTCCCAATCTTGAACCTCATCTGCCTGAGACTGGCTCGGCGACCCACCTCCGGTTGCGACGACAGGCCGATACCCGGCGCCCCGGACGGGCGCACTCAATGACATGAAATTTGAAGAACTGAATCTGGCCCCAGCCATTCTGAAGGCCGTGCTCGAGCAAGGCTACGAGACGCCCACCCCCATTCAGGCGCAGGCCATTCCTGCGGTGCTGGAGGGGCATGACCTCCTGGCAGGGGCACAGACAGGCACGGGCAAGACAGCTGCGTTCACGCTGCCCATGCTGCATCGCCTCGCACAAGGCACGGCACCGAAAAGCAAGTTCGGCGGCAAGGGGATTCGGGCGCTGGTCCTGACCCCTACCCGCGAGCTGGCAGCGCAGGTGGAAGAGTCGGTGCGTGACTACGGCAAGTACCTCGACATCAACTCCACCGTGGTGTTTGGCGGCGTGGGCATGAATCCCCAGATCGACCGTATCAAGCGCGGGGTGGATGTGCTGGTGGCCACTCCAGGTCGGCTCCTGGATCTGCAACAACAAGGCTTCCTTGACCTTTCCACGGTGGAAATCCTGGTGCTGGACGAAGCGGACCGCATGCTGGACATGGGATTCATCCACGATGTGAAGAAGGTGCTGGCCCTGGTACCCAAAGAAAAGCAAAGCCTGCTTTTCTCTGCCACCTTCAGCGACGACATTCGCGAACTGGCCAATTCTCTGTTGCGCAATCCCCAGAGCATCCAGGTGACTCCGCGCAACACGACCGTGCAGCGCATCACACAGGTGATTCATCCAGTTGGCCGCGGCAAGAAAAAGCAGGTTCTCCTGCACATCATCCAGCAGCACAACTGGAGCCAAGTACTGGTGTTCACCCGTACCAAGTTTGGTGCGAATAATGTGGCCGAATTCCTGACCAAGAATGGCGTGAGCGCCATGGCACTGCACGGAAACAAGAGCCAAAGCGCACGCACCCAGGCTTTGTCCGGCTTCAAGAGCGGAGAGATTCGCGCGCTGGTTGCTACCGACATTGCCGCACGTGGCATCGACATTGACGATCTGCCTCACGTCGTGAACTACGAGATTCCCAACGTGCCGGAAGACTATGTGCACCGCATCGGCCGTACAGGTCGCGCGGGCGCTACCGGTGAGGCCGTGAGCCTGGTCTGCATGGACGAAGAAGGCTTCATGATGGACATCGAGCGCTTCACCAAGCAGCAAATTCCAGTGCAGATGCTGGAAGGTTTTGGCCCAGAACCCGGAGAAAAGGCAGAACCCATTGCCATGGGCCGCCAGACCATCTGGGGAGGTGCAGGCAAGCCACCAAGCAGAGAAGTCATGCAAGCCGCAGCCAAAGCTGCGCGCACAGAAATGATGGATCGCATCCGCGCGAACAAGGCCACGCAGGGCCAGGGGGGCGAACGCGGTCCACGACAACCAGGCAACAACAACGGCAATGGGCAGCGCTCGGGCCGGGGTCCTCAAAATGCCAACACCGCCCGTGCAAGCGAGGGGAATGGCGGTAACGGTCAAAACCGCGGTCGCGGCAGAGGCCGCCCCAACCAGGGTGAGGGCAATCGCTATGACGACGCACAGCCCCCACGCATGAATGCTCACCTGGGCACTCACAGCGGGCACAGCAATCCTGGCCACCGCAGCTCTGGCCATTCATCCGGTCAGCCTGACCCGATGCGCACCAGCGTGGACAGCATGGCCGAGCGTGGTCGTCGCGGCGGCGGTGGTTACCGCGGTGGGAATGGCGGCGGCAATGGTGGAGGTTACGGCGGTGGAGGACGCGGAAATGGTCCTCGCGGCTCAGGAGGCCCACGCGGCTCTTTCAACCGTTGAGTGGGTGAATCGAGCGTCCCACCCGCGCCGTCATTCTGAAACGCCTGTCGCTGAGGTCTTATGGCCTTGGCGACAGGCGTTTTGTTTTGAACGTATGGAATACATGTCGGCTCAAGGAGGGGAAAGCACTTGCCATCACGCCACCGTTTGTCCCCACCGCCATTCCGCATGACCCGACGGCAGCTCGGGCGCAGCAATGAGTTCGGCAGCAACAGGTAACATCTGCCCCCATCTCGGTCAACCGACCGCTCCTGCAGCATTCGTACCATGATCCAGCGCTCCGTCAGCTCCCACATTCGCTCTGCAGCATCCGAGCACATCGCAGCCCCGCTTGTCTATGGCAAACGGCTGCAAATCGTTGCTGCAAGCGCGGCCGTTGCACTGGCTCTGGGCGCATGCAGCAGCACGCCCCTGCCGCCATGGCCCGCGCAGCCAGTCGCCAAGGCCCCGGCCGCGCTGCCTGCCCCTCTGCCCAAAACGCCCGCAGCTACGGCAAAGCCCGTTCCTGCGCCACTTGGCACGCCGCAGGCACGCTCTACAGAAGCCACCGCTACACCGGTCGCTCCGCCATCCGTCCTCAGCACACGTGTCGAAGCACCACTCACCCCACCCTACAGCCCCGCAGTATCCGCACGCTTCCCGGATCCCTCTGTGGTCTATAGCACCCCAGGCCTGGGGCGGGATAGGCGCGCATTCACGACCAACGCCGAGCTGGGCCAATGGCTCTCAGATCTGACAGCACTTCAATCGGGCAACAGTACACGCCCTCAGTTACTTCATCTCGGCACATCGCAGAGCGGCACACCCATCTCCGGTCTGTTGCTGACAAGAGCCAAATCAGCAAGCCCTGCAGCGCTGGAAACCGCTGGTCGCCCTACCGTGGTGATGGTGGGGCAACAGCACGGCGATGAGCCGGCAGGGGCAGAAGCCCTGCTGATCATTGCGCGTGAACTGGCCCCAGGGGGGCTTCTGGAACCCCTGCTGGACAAAATCAACGTCATCGTCGTACCGCGGGCCAATCCGGACGGGGCCGAGGCAGGCACCCGAACCACAGCCAACGGCATCGACATGAACAGAGATCACCTGCTTCTCAACACCCCCGAGGCCAGGGCGATTGCCAAGCTGGTGCGCGATTACCGCCCCATACTGGTGGTAGATGCACACGAATACACCGTGGTGGGCCGCTTTCTTGAGAAGTTCAACGCAATTCAGAAATACGACGCTCTTCTTCAGCACACCACCACAGCAAACTACCCGGAATTCCTGACCAAGGCATCCTTGGAGTGGTATCACAGCCCCATGGTGGGAGCACTCAAGGAACAAGGCTTGAGCAGTGAGTGGTACTACACCACATCCACCAACAAAGATGACAAAGCCATTTCCATGGGCGGCACGCAACCCGACACGGGACGCAACGTCCATGGCCTCAAGAATGCAGTCAGCCTGCTGATCGAAACCAGAGGCGTGGGCATCGGTCGCAATCACATTCAGCGACGCGTTCATACCCAAGTCATTGCCATGGCCAGTGCTCTGCGCAGCACAGCAGACAAAGCCGGACCACTGGAACAGGTGCGATCTTTTGTGGTGCGCGACACCACTGCACAAGCTTGCCGCGATCAGGTCACGATTGAAGCCACTGCTACTCCAGAACAGCGTGACCTCACTTTCTTGGACCCTGCCACGGGTGAAGATCGTGCGATTCGTGTCGACTGGAACTCCTCACTGAAGCTGCGCGCACTGCAAAGCCGTGCTCGCCCCTGCGGTTACTGGCTGAATGCCAATACGACCTCCGCGGTGGAACGGCTCAAACTGATGGGTGTACAGGTCATGCGGGTAGCCGAAGCCGGTTCCCTGCTCGCTGAAAAGTACCAGGAAACCGGCCGGGAAGTAGCCGAACGCCGAGATGTGCGTGGCACCATCGCAGGCAGCTTCGATATCGTGCGCGTCAACGTAACACCTGCAAGGACCGCGATTGATGTACCGGCAGGCAGCTACTACGTGCCATTGAACCAACCATTGGCCAATATCGCGATCGCTGCGCTAGAGCCCGATACACAGAACAGCTACTTTGCCAATCGATTGATCGAGGCGCTGGACGATACGGCACGAGTCATGTCCACGCCATCGCTGGTTTTTGAGGAAACAGACTGACCACGCATCACGTGGAGAAGCCTCCATGCCTCTCCGCAGAGGTTATGATCTTGGGCTTGACACTGAGGTCAAACTCAATGCTTTACCTGCCCGTAGCTCAACTGGATAGAGCAATTGCCTTCTAAGCAATAGGTCGGGGGTTCGAGTCCCTCCGGGCAGGCCAAAAGGGAATCTCATACAGTCTCTCGGACTCTCAAAACCCGCATGTTCCCTGGCATGGCGGGTTTTTTGTTGTCTGGGGTGCGCTCTCGCAAGCGTGGCGTCTGATGAATGAACGACGATGGAAACATGCTTGATGACCCCGGTCCTCTTGCAGAAAGCCCAGCTCACCTCTTGCATGCAAAGAAGATTTAAGAAAACCTTAACCCAATGCAACCCCAAGCAATGATGGCAGTGCTGATGGAAAACGGAACAGCACTGGCTTACCGGCTAGCAGCGTATTTTTTGCTGAATATGGCCGACGAGGCGGCACTGATAGCCATCATGTTCTGCTGAGAGACTTGTCAAAGTCCGCCGCCAAAACAAATCCAGAACACGAAGTTCTTCTCGAATCAAAGCCGCCAAAAGAAGGACAGAAAACAAAAAGCCTGCAACGCTTTTGACGTTGCAGGCTTTGTATTTTGGGGTGGCTGATGGGACTCGAACCCACGACGACAGGAATCACAATCCTGGACTCTACCAACTGAGCTACAGCCACCGTAGACTCATATTATAACCCAAAAATGAGGCCAGATTTCATTTGTTCAGAATCAGAACTCAAAGCGCGGCCGCCTGAGGGCGGGCTGGCTTGATCTGAACCTTGAAGCGCTCCTTGAGCATTTCATAGTAGGCATAGCCCTCTGCTGTGGTCCACCACTGCTGCAGCTGCTGGCGTTGCTGGGCAGCTTGCTGAGGGTCTGCCGCCTCACGCGGCACGATACGCAGCACCTTGACCAGCGCAAAGCCCTGCGCACCCAAATCGGCCACTGCCCAGCCCGGCAAAGAATCTGGAGCCACCCGAAGGGCTGCATCTACCACCGCACGAGGCTGGCTTTGCGACTGGTCGCGCGAGACGGTCACGGCAGCCGACAAACCAGAAACAGCAGAAGCATTAGAGGACCATGCTGCTTTTTTGGATTCAGCCTCCTTGCGAGCCAATTCAAGTGCTTTTTCCTGCACAAACAGGGTACGTGCGCGTGCACTGACCTCCTCCAGAGGGAGGGTACGAGCAGGTGAATATGCGGCAATACGACCTGCTGCCAACTGGCTAGGGCCTACTTCAATAGCACTAGTGTTGCGCTTGCCTTCCAGCGAATCACTGGCAAACAGCGCCTCAATCAACTTGGGATTGGCCAGGGGACCTGTGGCACCCGCAGCAGGTGCCCGTGTCACGCCAGTTGCCGTTTGAATCTTGAGCTTGAGACTATCTGCCACCGGCTTGAGACTGTCGGGCTGTTCGTACACGGTATTGGTAAATGTCTCAGCCACTTCCGCAAACTTGCGCTGCGCTTGCTGCTGCTTGAGCTCTGCTTCCAAGCTAGCGCGCAGCTCTTCAAAGGTGGGCTGACGGGGAGTTTTGATGTCGGTCAGCAAGATGATGTGGTAGCCGAAGTCAGACTCCACTACATCGCTGATATCTCCCTTTTTCATGGTGAATACGGCGTCTTCAAATGGTTTGACCATGGCACCGCGGCCGAAAAAGTTCAAATCCCCGCCTGCACTGGCAGAGCCGGTATCTTGAGAGGACTTTTTGGCGACATCGGCAAACGAAGCAGGCGCCTTGCGCACCTGGGCAAGCAGCTCTTCCGCACGTGCCTTGGCTTTTTCCCGCTCGGCAGCAGGAGCATCCTTGGACGCATTGATCAGGATATGGCTCGCACGGCGCTCTTCCTTGGCAGCCAGACGGGTCAGGTTTTCCTTGTAGTACGTGCGGAGATCATCCTCGTTGACTCGGATACCAGCCTTCACACTGTCGAGATCCAGCACCACGTACTCCACGGATGCCTGCTCTGGCTGCTGGAAACGCGAGGCATTGGCTTTGTAAAAGGCCTCAATGTCGGCGTCGCTGGGATTGACCTGCTTCGCAAAGTCAGCCGCATTGAAGTTCACCACCTGAATTTCGCGACGCTGATACAGAGAATCAAATGCGAGACGGGTCGCAGTGTCGGTGGCAAAGGTGGAACCAATGACCCCACCCATGACTTGATTGAGGGAGAGTTCGCGGCGAACGTTGGCCTCAAAACCCTCGGGGGTCAGACCTTGCGCCCCCACCAGCGCCCGGTAAGCCTCCGCATCCAGTGAGCCATCGGCACGCTTGAGTGATGCAATAGCGGGGATTTCTTGCAGCGAGCGGGCGAGACGGGCATCGCTGGTGACCAGATGAGCGCTTTGCGCAGCGGCTGCAAAGACACGATCACGTACCAGCCTCTCCAGTGTGGCGTAACGCGCCTGAGGCGTATCCAGCAGCTTGGGGTCTACGTTGGGAGACTGCGCACGAATGCGATCTGTCTCGGTGCGGTGCGCATTGTCCCAGTCAGCCTGCGTGATTTTTTGGCCATCGACACGTGCCACCACCGGGCTCTTTTCAGAGAAGTAGTTGCTGTTGATACCTACCAGAACAAACGAAGGAATGACCAGCAAGAACAACAAGAACATCACGATCTTGGAATGCTTGCGGATAGCTTCAAACATGGCTGATCTTTCAGTGACAAAAAGAAAAGGCGAACTTTCGTTCGCCTTTGTTTGTTGGTGGTGGGTCCTGACGGTCTCGAACCGCCGACCTACTCCGTGTAAAGGAGCCGCTCTACCAACTGAGCTAAGGACCCAGCCTAAAACAATTTCAGTTCACAGCATCTTTCAATGCTTTACCTGGACGGAACTTTGGAACTTTAGCAGCTTTGATTTTAATCGCAGCGCCCGTACGGGGATTGCGACCAGTGCGCGCAGCACGCTTGCCCACCGCAAATGTACCAAAACCAACCAGCGATACGGTGCCACCCTTCTTCAGGGTCTTCTTGACGGCTTCAATGGTCGACTCCAGAGCGCGTGCAGCGGCTGCCTTGGAGATGTCGGCATTGTTAGCAATGTGCTCGATCAGTTCGGTTTTGTTCACAAGAAGCCTCTCGGGAATAACGTTGATGGAATTGTGTCGTGGTATCTGGTCTTCACACGTCTGCCAGCCTGATGCTTGAGGCTTGATTTACAAGACGGGGGAATGACTGGCGTACACAGCATGGTCTGCTGCATCAGATTAAAGCCATCGACTTTCCAAGTGTCAATACAGCACGCCATGTTGCGGCGGCAGTGCATGAATTCTAGTCGCATTTCGAGGCGCTACCGGGCAGAAGCGCCGTTTTTGTGTCAATCACGCCGCATGCGCGCCTATACCGATTGACACCCACACGGGTGGTCCATCGAACGCCTTGGATGACTTGGTCGTTCCGGGACGATACCGATCAACGCACCCGCGCACGGATCTCCGGGAGGGCTTTCTGAAGGTAATAAACCATCGACCACACGGTCAATACCGCAGATGCCCAGATCAGCCATGTGCCCCAGACGCCGGTGTCAATGACACCGAACAGCCGTCCGTCGTACAGCAGAAATGGAATAGCCAGCATCTGCACCGTCGTTTTGACCTTGCCGATCATGTGCACCGCGACGCTCTTGCTCGCGCCGATCTGGGCCATCCATTCGCGCAGGGCAGAAATGGCGATTTCGCGGCCGATGATGATGAGTGCCACAAACACGTCGGCCCGCTGCAGATGCACCAGCACGAGAAGGGACGCACACACCAGAAACTTGTCGGCTACGGGATCGAGAAACGCGCCAAAAGAAGAGGTCTGGTTGAGCTTTCGCGCGAGGAAGCCGTCAAGCCAGTCGGTGGCGGCGAACACCACGAACATCACTGTGGCGATCAGGTTGCGTGTGGCCGGATCGACAGGCGCATAGAACACCCCCACGATCAAGGGTATCGCGACGATGCGCGTCCAGGTCATCAGGGTGGGGATAGTCCAGAACATGGACGCAATTGTGTCATGCACCCGGCACTGCCGCGCCGTCTCTACAAATCTTCACGCAAGGGATTCGCCACGCGCGAATGGACGGGCAAGTGTGCGCAGCGGAGCGGGATGGGCTGCAAGGCACACAATGCAGCAATAGCCGCAGCAACACCCCAGCCCACAGATGCAAACGGCGCTGATTCATGTAAGGGTTACAGGCCCTCAGCGAAGCGCCCGGTAGATTTCTTCAGCCAGTTCGCGAGAAATACCCTCCACCGAAGCGAGGTCGTCCACGCTGGCCGCAGCCACCCCGCGCACACCACCAAAGCGCTGCAGCAAGCGCGCACGTTTTTTGGGCCCAATGCCGGGAATCTCTTCCAGCTGGCCACCACCCACTCGCACCTTGGCGCGCGCAGCGCGCATCCCCGTGATGGCGAAGCGATGCGCCTCGTCGCGAATCTGAGCCACCAGCATGAGGGCTGCCGAGTCTTTGCCGAGATAGACCTTCTCGCGCCCATCGGCAAACACCAGCTCCTCCAGTCCCACCTTGCGCCCTTCGCCCTTTTCCACTCCCACGATGCGGGTCAGGTCCAGCCCCAGGGCGGTAAACACTTCGCGGGCCACAGCTACCTGCCCCTTACCACCGTCAATCAACACCAGGTCGGGCAGGCGCGCCACGCCTTTGGGCTTGACTTCACCAGCAGCACTGCGGGTATCAGAGGGCGACTCGGCGGCAAAGTCGATGCCTCCGGCTTCGCGCGCGGCTTCCGCCACCTTGCTGTAGCGGCGGGTCAGCACCTGGCGCATCGCGGCATAGTCGTCGCCTCCGGTAATGCCTTCGATCTTGTAGCGGCGGTATTCGCTGCTTTGCATCTTGTGATGATGGAACACCACGCACGATGCCTGCGTAGCCTCGCCCGCCGTGTGCGAGATGTCAAAGCATTCGATGGTGAGCTCGTCCAGATCGTCGGGCGGCAAGTCCAAGGCTTCAGCCAGTGCACGCGTGCGCGCCTGCTGCGAGCCCTCCTCCGCCAGCAGCCGCGCCAGCTGCAAGTCGGCATTCTTCTGAGCCATCTCCAGCCATGCCCGGCGCTGCTCTCGCGGCTGTTGGATGGCGTTGATGCGCACACCCGTCTGCTCAGACAGTGCCTCCAGCAACGCTTTGTCCACCGCCACACCGGTGATCAGCAAAGGTGGCACCGGGACACCCGTGTAGTGCTGGGCAATGAAAGCCTCCAGCACCAGCGCCTCCACAGGCCGCGAACGTGCAGGTGGTGGCACCGCGTCTGCAGAGCCTGATGCTGTGGGTGCGTCGGCAGACACGCCATCAGCCTCTTCCGCCCCCTCTGCGCTGTAGACAGCGGCGGCATCCTCCACATGCACCGGAAAGTAAGGCCGGTCGCCCAGATGGCGGCCCCCGCGCACCATGGCCAGGTTCACACAGGCGCGGCCACCCAGCACCTTCACGGCCAGGATGTCTGCATCCTTGTCATCGGCCGTCTCAATGGCCTGCTGGTGCAGCACGCGTGACAAAGCCTGGATCTGGTTGCGCACCTCTGCAGCCTGCTCAAACTCCAGCTTGTCGGAGTGGGCCATCATGCGCTGCTCCAGCACCTTGAGCAGCTCCTGCGTTTCGCCGCGCAGCATGGCCTCTGCGTTCTGCACATCGGCGGCATATGCCTCGGGCGAGATCAGATCAACGCAAGGCCCGGTACAACGCTTGATCTGGTAGAGCAGACAAGGCCGGGTGCGGTTGGCAAATACGGTGTCTTCGCAGGTGCGCAGCCGAAACACCTTTTGCAAAAGCTGGATGGTCTCCTTCACCGCCCAGGCGCTGGGATACGGGCCGAAGTAGCGGTGCTTTTTGTCCACCGCCCCGCGGTAGTAGGCCATGCGGGGGTAGACCTGACCCGGTGCATCCGCATCCCGGGTTGCGCCGTTGGCCACGCCGGTGATCTTGAGGTAGGGATAGCTCTTGTCGTCCCGAAACAGGATATTGAACTTGGGGTTCAGCGTCTTGATGAGGTTGTTTTCCAGCAGCAACGCTTCGGCCTCGGAGCGCACGACGGTGGTCTCCATACGTACGATCTTGCTGACCATGTGACCGATGCGAGTGCCGCCATGGTTTTTCTGAAAGTAGCTGGAGACACGGCGCTTGAGGTTGAGCGCCTTGCCCACATACAAGAGGCCATCCTGCGCGTCAAAGTAGCGATACACCCCTGGCAGGGCGGGCAGCGCAGCCACCTGCGCCAGAAGTTCTTCGGAATGCACATCAGACATGGCGCGTATTGTGGCGGCAAGCGCCACAGCCGCGCTGTATGCAGGGCTCTGCTCACCGCCCCGTTACAGAGGAGGATTCACTGGCATAAGCATCTGCGTTTGCTATCAAGTCAATAGCTGCCTGCGCTCTATCTTTCAGCCTTGGCAGCCATTTTGATGCAAAAGACTACTCGGCTTCGATTTTGGATGCCTTGACCACCGTGGCCCAGCTGCTCCAGTCGGCCTTCACCTTGTCGGCCAGCTGGGCCGGGCTTTGGTAGTCGGCAGCAGCGCCCTGCTCCTGCGCCTTTTGCTGGAAGGCGGGGTTTTGCACCACCGCACGGATGTCCGCGGTGAGCTTGTCCACCACGGGCTTGGGTACGGCCGCTGGTGCAAATACGGCAAACCATGATGTGGCGTCCACCTTGGGATAGCCCGCCTCGGCGGTGGTGGGCACATCGGGCAGGCTGGGCAGGCGCTGTTTGCCCGTCACGGCCAGCACCCGCAGCTTGCCGCTGGCAATGTGCGGCATGAACGGTGGCGCGGTGCCAAAGGTCAGGTCCACCTGGCCACCCAGCAGGTCCTGCAACGCTGGGCCGGTGCCTTTGTAGGGCACGTGCACCATCTTGATCCCGCCCTGCTGCTCCAACATGGCCCCTGTGACGTGCTGCAGCGAGCCGTTGCCTGACGAAGCGTAATTGAGCTTGCCGGGGTTGGCCTTGGCATAGGCCATCAGCTCGGGCAGCGTCTTGATGGGCAGGTCGGCCCGCACCACGATGATCTGGGGCGCGGAGATGACATTGGCCACCGGCTGAAAATCAGACAACTCCCACTGCTTTTGCTTGGTGATGTGCGGCGAGATGACGTGGTAGCCCGAGTACTGCATCAGCAGCGTGTAACCATCGGCCTCTGCACGCTTGACCGCCCCCGCAGCAATGTTTCCATTGCCACCGCCCTTGTTGTCGACAATGACCGACTGCCCGAGCGCAGGGCCCAGCGCCTGGGCGAGCATGCGGGCGGACAAATCCGTGGTGCCGCCTGCCGCTGTGGGCACCACCAGCGTCACAGTTTTGCTGGGGTAGTTTTGAGCCCAGGCTTGGCCCGAGAGGCCGACGGTCAGACTGGTAGTCAGCACGCTCACTGCGAAGAGCGTAAGTTTTCTGCGAGAAGAATGCATGCTATGTCTCCTGAATCGTTATGGATGAATCGATCTGCTGGGCCGTGAACCCACCCCGAAACGCCTCTAGGGATGTCCTGCATAACCCTCGCGAGTCGGTGGTAGTGCGGATCGGGACAGGCCGCAAGGCGTCTTTTTGCAGCCAATAGCCCGGCTATTGGCAAGAAAAGCAACACAGCGGACGGCCCGAGGCCGCGCTATCACAGACCGCAGGGAGTTATGCAGGACATCCCTGGGGCATCAGTCCACCGTGGCTCCGGTTTCCTTCACCACACGGCTCCACTTGGGCAAGTCAGACTGCACCAGCGCGGCCAGTTGGGCGGCCGTGCCCTTGAAGGGCTCGCAGCCCACCGTCGCCAGCTTGTCCACCACGTCTTTGTGCTCCAGCGTGCGGGCCACTTCGGCCTGCAGCAAAGCCACGATGGGCGCTGGCGTGCCTGCCGGGGCAAACAGGGCATACCACGGGGCCTGGCCAAAGCCTTTCAGGGTCTCGCCAATGGTGGGCGCATCGGGCAGCGCGGCCACGCGCTTTTCGTTCACCACGCCCAACACCTTGAGCTTGCCCGCCTTGATGAAGGCAATGGCCGAAGGCAGGCTCTGCACCGACAGCGGCACCTGCCCGCCCACCACGTCCGTGGCGGCCGCCGCAGAGCCCTTGTAGGGAATGTGCTGCAGTTGAATGCCTGCGGCTTTTTGCAGCATCTCGCCAATCAGATGGTTGAGCGTGCCATTGCCAGCGGAAGCAATGGAGTACTTGCCGGGGTTGGCTTTGGCCAGGGTCACCAGTTCGGCCACGTTGTTGGCAGCAAACGATGGATGGGCCACCAGCACATAGCCCGCCGTGGCTACCGGAGCCACAGGCGCAAAGTCCTTCACCGGGTCAAACCCCGGGTTCTTGTAAAGCGCGGGGCCAATCACATGGGCGCTGTCTGCCGTCAGCAGCAGGGTGTATCCGTCATTGCGCGCCCGTGCAGTGGCTGCGGTGGCCAGGGTTCCGCCTGCGCCAGGGCGGTTTTCCACAATCACGCTCTGGCCCAGTTGCTCGGTCAGCTTCTGCGCCACCACACGCGCAATCGCATCGTTGGCACCGCCTGCGGCCTGCGGCACCACCACGGTGATGGGTTTGGAAGGGAACTTGTCTTGCGCCATGCCTGCTGCAGCGGCAGAGCACAACACGGCCGCGGTGAAAAGGCGGCGGGATATCGCAACATCGATCATGGCTTTGTCTCCTTGTTTTATCGGGGGATGCACTGAGAAATCATTTCAGGCGCAGTGGAGGGCCTGCGCGCATTCATCTTCCGTTCACCACGCACTCAACGCGACAGGGCCCGTTCACGGATGGCCTCAAAGTCTGCAGGCACCGGGTGCAATGCCAGCCGGGGGCCCGCCTTGGCAATCTGGCTCGGAATGTCGTGCCCGATGAGGGCTGGCAACTGCTGGGCTGCGGCGAGCAACAGGGGCAGGTCCACCCCCGTGTCAAACCCCATCAGCGCCAGGGCATGCACCACCTCTTCGCTGCACACATTGCCGCTGGCACCCGGCGCATAAGGGCACCCCCCCAATCCACCCAGGGAAGCGTCCAGCCGGTCTGCTCCGGCGTCCAGCGCGGCCAGTGCGTTGGCCAGGCCCATGCCGCGGGTGTTGTGGAAATGCAGCGTGAACGCCACCCCAGGCCAGCGCGCACGCGCAGCCGCCGTGATCTGGTGCACCTGGCTGGGGTAGGCCATGCCCGTGGTGTCGCACAGGGTGATGCCGGGCACGCCCAGGTCCACAAACCGCTGCACCCAGGCCCACACATCTGCGGCAGGCACATCGCCCTCCATAGGGCAGCCAAATACGCAAGACAGCGACACATTCACCGCCACGCCAGCGTCTTGCGCCAGCGCCACCACCTGTGCCAGGGCGGCAAACGACTGCGCCTGCGTCATGCGCAGATTGGCCAGGTTGTGCGTGCTGCTCACCGACATGACCAGGTTGAGCTCGTCCGTGCGCGCCTCAATGGCCCGCTCCGCACCGCGCGCATTGGGCACCAGCGCGCTGTACACAGTGCCTGGGCGGCGTTCGATTTCACGCATTACGATCTCGGCATCCCGCAGGGACGGGATGGCCGTGGGCGAGGTGAAAGACGTCACCTCCACCTTGGCAAAGCCCGCAGCCGACAGTGCGTTGGCCAGCGCAATCTTCTCCTCGGTCGGCACAAACACCTTCTCCATCTGCAGGCCATCCCGCAGGCCCACTTCATGCAGATAAACGCGGCGGCCCGCCCCTTGCCAAGGGCTGGAGTCGTTGCCCTGCGGATGGTTGTGGAGTGGCGTGTTTGGCATGTTCATTGAATGACCCCCTTGCTGCGCAACAGCGCAATCTGCTCAGCGCTCAGCCCCGCCTCTGCCAGCACGGCATCCGTGTCATCGCCCAGGTGGGGTGCACTGCTGCGAATGGTGCCGGGGGTGGCCGACAGCTTGGGCACGATGCCCGGCACTTCCACGCTGTAGCCGTCGCGCGTCTGCTGGGTCAGCAGCATGTCGCGGGCGCGGTAGTGGGGGTCTTCGGCAATGTCTTTGGCGGTGTAGACCTTGCCTGCGGGCACGCGCGCGGCGGCCAGGGCGTCCAGCACCTGCTGCACCATGCGCTCTGCGCTCCAGGCACCAATGGCGGCGTCAATCTCCTCCACCCGGGCCACGCGCCCTGCGTTGGTGGCCAGGTCTGGGGCCTGACCCAGATCACTGCGGCCAATGGCATCCATCAGCCGCTTGAAGATGCTGTCGCCATTGCCTGCCACCAGCACCCAGCCGTCCTGGCAGGGGTAGGCATTGCTGGGCGCAATGCCCGGCAGGGCGCTGCCGGCGGCTTCGCGCACGGCACCAAAGGCGCTGTACTCGGGAATCAGGCTTTCCATCACGTTGAACACCGCCTCGTGCAGCGCCACATCAATCACCTGCCCTTTGCCACCGTTGACCTTGCGGTGGTACAGCGCAGTGAGCACGCCAATGGTGCCGTGCAAGGCCGCCAGCGTGTCGCCAATCGACACCCCCACCCGCACCGGCACACGGCCCGGTTCGCCCGTCAGGTGGCGCAGGCCACCCATGGCCTCGCCGATGGCTCCAAAGCCTGGCAGGTCGCGGTACGGCCCTGTCTGCCCGTAGCCGGAAATGCGCAGCATCACGAGGCCAGGGTTGAGCTTGTGCAGTTCCTCGGGCGACATGCCCCAGCCTTCCAGCGTGCCAGGGCGAAAGTTCTCGACCAGCACATCGGCCTCGGCAATCAGCTGGCGGGCGATGTCCTGGCCTTCCTTTTGGCGCAGGTC
This sequence comes from Acidovorax sp. DW039, assembly GCF_037101375.1. NCBI lineage: Bacteria > Pseudomonadati > Pseudomonadota > Betaproteobacteria > Burkholderiales > Comamonadaceae > Acidovorax > Acidovorax sp. DW039. The sequence goes on from NZ_AP029019.1 coordinate 3,358,357, forward strand.
CAGCGCCACCGAGCGCTTGTTGCGCGACTGCACCTGCCACCAGACGGAGGTGCCTTCCTTGATGAGACGCCAACCTCGCAACGGATCGCCCGCGCCCGGGGCTTCGATCTTGATCACATCGGCACCAAACTCGCCCAGCGTCTTGCCGCAAAAAGGCCCCGCAATGAGCTGCCCCATCTCGATCACCCGCACACCCTGGAGTGCGGCGGGGCTGGTGGCAAGGGATATGGGCGACGGCGTGACCATGCGGTGGGCTCTCCTGCAAATGAATTCCGAAATCTGTGGGCCGCATCATCCGCACATCGCCCCAAGGCGCAAAACGCTCATGCGCGAAGTTGCCATCGCAAACCGGCATGGCACAGTTACGATCTGCACACCATGAAACTCGATCCCCTCTCCTTGCGCCTGTTTGTGGCCGTGATGGAAGAAAGCACGATTGCCGCCGCGGCTGAGCGCGAGCACATTGCAGCCTCGGCCGTCAGCCGCCGCCTGGCGGATCTGGAAGAAGCCCTGCATGTCGAGCTTTTCACGCGTAGCAACCGGGGCACCACCCCTACCGCCGCGGCCTTTGCACTGCTGCATCTGGCGCGTGGCGTGCTCAATGACCTGGACGGCATTGCCAGCCAGATGCGCGAGTACGGCAGCGGCGTGCGCGGCCATGTGCGGGTGGTGGCCAACATCTCGGCCATCACGCAGTTTCTGCCCGCGCAGCTGCAGAGCTTCATGGCGCTGCACCCGCAGGTGGATGTGCGACTGCAGGAGCAGATCAGCACCGCCATTGCGACCTCGGTCGCCGAAAACGCGGCCGACATTGGCATCCTGAACGACGGGGACTACGGAGATCGGGTAGTGCTGCTGCCCTACCGCACCGACGAGCTGGTGCTGGTGATACCGGCTGACCACCCCCTAGCCCGGCGCAAGGCTGTGCGCCTGGGCGAAGCCCTGGCTTACGACTTTGTGGGAGCCCATCCGGGCAGCGCCATCAACAACCAGCTGACCCAGGCAGCTGCGCAAGCGGGCCTGCCGCTGAAGCTGCGCATTCAGGTCACCAGCTACGACGCGCTGTGCCTGATGGTGAACGCAGGCCTGGGCGTGGGCGTGATGCCCCGGGGCAGCGCGGCGCTGTACAAAGGCACGCTGGCGCTGCGCTGCATCACCCTGAACGAGCCCTGGGCGCACCGGCACCTCAAGCTCTGCGTGCGCTCGCAAGAATCTCTCTCCAGCGTGGGGCGCCTACTGGTGGACCACCTGCGCACCCCGGCAGAGGCTGCGGCATGACCCCACCATCTGCCCCGATCCCGGCCCTGCAGTGGGATGTGTTCTGCCAGGTCATCGACAACTTTGGTGACATTGGCGTGTGCTGGCGGCTGGCATCGCAACTGGCTGCGCAAGGGCAGCGCGTGCGCCTGTGGGTGGACGACGCATCAGCCCTGGCCTGGATGGCCCCGAACGGCTGCCCAGGCGTGGAGCTGCGCGACTGGCACGCCCCACCGCCCAGCCTGCAGGAGCCTGCTACCGATGTGATGGTCGAGGCCTTCGGTTGCGAGATTGCTCCTGATTTCATAGCTGCCTGCGCCCATCGTACAAGCGCTGGAGCCCCAAAACCCGTGTGGATCAATCTGGAGTACCTGTCGGCCGAGAGCTACGTGGAGCGCAACCACAAGCTGCCTTCGCTCATCCTGTCCGGCCCCGCGCAGGGGTGGACGCGCTGGTTCTTCTACCCAGGCTTTACCCCGGCCACAGGGGGGCTGCTGCGCGAGGTGGATTTGATGGACCGATGCCAGGAGTTTGATGCGCCCACCTGGCGCAGTCAGCACCTGCACAAGAATGGCGACCTGGGCCGCCAGGCCCGCTGGATGTCCCTGTTCTGCTACGAGCCCCCCGCCCTGCCCCAGTGGCTACGCCTGTGCGAGAGCGCCCCCGTGCCCACGCACCTGCTGGTAGCCCCGGGGCGCCCCACCCAGGCAGTGCAGGCAGCGCTCGACCCACCTGCGGGCTTTTCAGATCAAAATGACCTGCAAGCCTTATCTGACAAGCGCGGGCAGCTATACATTTCATACCGCCCGCACTGCCCCCAATCGGCCTTTGACGAACTGCTGTGGGCCTGCGACTTCAATGCCGTGCGGGGCGAAGATTCGCTGGTGCGTGCGCTGTGGGCCGGCAAGGCTCTGGTGTGGCACATCTATCCGCAGGACGACAACGCCCACCATGCCAAGCTGCATGCGTTTCTGGACTGGCTGCAGGCCCCTGCATCGCTGCGGCAGTTTCACTGCACCTGGAACGGCCTTGACGAGGCCCCTCTGCAGTGGCCGGACGACGCCACCCTGGGCGAGTGGACGGCCTGCGTGCAGGCCGCCAGGGCGCGGTTGCTGACGCAAGACAAGCTTGTGGCGCAACTTTTGGGCTTTGTATTGGAAAAACGGTAAAATCCGAGGCTTTGCGCAAATCCACCGCGGCACCCTCATGCCCGCGACCGCGCACTTCCGCCGCGGAACATGCGCCGGCAGGTGTAGCCCCACCCGGCACCCCGCCCGCATTGAGCGGCCCCAACCCAAGCAATCAGCTATGAAAATCGCTCAAGAAATCCGCGCCGGCAACGTCATCATGCACGGTAAGGACCCCATGGTCGTCCTGAAGACCGAATACGCCCGCGGCGGCCGCGGTGCAGCCACCGTGCGCATGAAGCTCAAGAGCCTGATCGGCAACTTCGGCACCGAAAACGTGTTCAAGGCCGACGACAAGATCGACAACGTGATCCTGGACAAGAAGGAGTGCACCTACTCCTACTTTGCCGACCCCATGTACGTGTGCATGGACACCGAATACAACCAGTACGAAGTGGAAGCCGAAAACATGGGCGACGCACTGAACTACCTGGAAGACGGCATGGCGCTGGAAGTGGTGTTCTACGACGGCAAGGCCATCTCCGTGGAACTGCCCACCAGCGTGGAGCGCGAAATCACCTGGACAGAACCCGCCGTCAAGGGCGACACCTCTGGCAAGGTCATGAAGCCTGCCAAGATCGCTACCGGCTTTGAAGTGGCTGTGCCCCTGTTCGTCTCCCAAGGCGACAAGATCGAAATCGACACACGCACTGGCGAATACCGCAAGCGCGTCTGATCAATAGATCATTGACACAACAGGGCTTGCCGCCCCGCCCAGCACCACCAGCAACCGCTGGCTGCCGTGGCAAAAAAGCACAACAAGGAGCCCGCGTGGCTCCTTTTTTTATCCGCTCGTCCTGCTGCCCTGCGCAACGGAGCCTGATGGAACGCAGCCGCTGGCAACATTGAGGGCTTTGCTGGCGGGCGCGCTGCCCGCCGCCCTTCCAAGCCCTTGCACTGTGCAGCCCACTCAGCTCCATCAGCCCACTGAGCCCCCGGCTCTGCCCACCTTTGCCGAGCGCACCCGCGAACACCTGTACGCGATCGTGCACCGCTGGCCAGGGCATTGTCAGCCCCACGAGCAGCTGCAAGCGCCCGACCAGTCCTTGGCCGCAGATGAAAACCCTGCGGAAGTGTTGGCACTGGGGTACCTGGCGGATCTGCGCCTGCGGTTCGTGTTCACCCAACCCGGCACCGAAGGGGTGGCGCTGGCGCGCGCCTCCGATCTTGCCCGGCTGGACCTGACACCCACCAAAGCACTGGCCCTGGCCACCCTGCATCTGCGCCAGAAGGCCGACGGACCCACCCTGGTTCAGCAATCCAACGGCACTTTCAAGCTGCAAGCCCCGCACCACCTCTTGCTCGAAAGCCATCTGCTGGACCGAACTTTCTGGAAAGGTCTGCTTGCGCGCTTTCCGGCGGGGATGGTGCTTGCCATGCCCCGCAGGGGCTGCATGCTGCTGGCGGCGGCCGATGACACTGTCGCGCAAGGGCATTTGTTCGACGAGGCCGATGCGCTGTTTGCCGCAGCAGGCCCCCAGCGTCTGTCGGGCTGCCTGCTGCGTTTTGACCAGACAGGCTGGCGCCTGCATGTGCGGCTACCCTCCTCACTCAAACCCACACGGCGCAAGCGCAAACGCCGAAGCACCGATGCACCTCAGACAACAGGCCAGACGGAAAGGGAAAACGCCCGGCCCCACGATGCAGAGAACGCGCTACCGAGCACCCGCCGATCACCCCGGAGACTGCGCCAGGACCAGCACAGCATTGCAGACTCTCACCTGGTGACCACGGGCATGCAGCACGTTGCCGTGGCAGGGCTGCTGTTCCTGCTGGCAGCGCTGCTATGGGGTCTGGCTCCAGGGACACGAGGCCATTGGGCTCCGCTGCTGGGTTGCGCCGCTGGTGCGCTGGGTGCTGCTGGTTCCGTGCGGCTGGCCTATGGGCTCGGACGCATGCCATCCACCGCGCTGTTGTATGCGGTGGTGTCCTTCACCCCGTTGGCCAATGTGTTGCTGTGGGCCACACTCAGCCATTCTGGCTTGAGCGGGCTGCGCGCTGCAGGCTGGCATCCGTCCTGGCGCACCCTGCTGCCCTGAGTCTGGGGCTTTTTTCAGCTGCAGAGCCCATTGATTTCAACCATCACCACATTCCCATGTCCGCCTGGCTTCTTCACTTCCCCTGGGTGCTTCCCGCCTGCGCCGCAGCCGCCGGGTTGCTGACCTGGCTGTGGACACGCAAGCAGGAACACGAACCCGAAGTCAATGAACTGCTGATGGACTTCGGGACACTGATGGGGCTGGCCCTTCTTTGCTCCTACGGGCTCTTCTCGCTGCGCTAGCGGAAATGCCCGACGGTCTGCCTCAGATGGGCAAGGCCACCAGGTCATGCCCTTGCACGCCCACAATGCGTGCCTTCGTGAACTCGCCCACCTTCAAGGTCTTGCTGATCTTTTCAGGGGGCAGCAGCTGCACGGTGCCGTCGATCTCTGGCGCATCGGCATAGGTACGCCCCACGCCGCCCTTGCGCCCCATGGCGGGGGCATGGTCCACCAGTACCTGCATGGTGGCACCCACCCGGCGCTGCAGCTTGGCGATGGAGACCTCTTCAGCCACGGCCATGAAGCGGGCGCGGCGCTCCTCACGCACTTCCATCGGCAGCATGCCGGGCAGCTCGTTGGCGGCAGCGCCGTTCACATCGCTGTAGGCAAAGCAGCCAGCGCGGTCAATTTGCGCTTCGCGCAAAAAGTCCAGCAGGTGCTGGAATTCCTCTTCCGTCTCGCCAGGAAAGCCCGCAATGAAGGTGCTGCGAATGACGATCTCAGGGCAGGCTTCGCGCCAGCGCTGGATACGCTCCAGGTTCTTTTCACCACTGGCGGGGCGCTTCATGCGCTTGAGCACGTCAGGATGGCTGTGCTGGAAAGGCACGTCGAGATAAGGCAGCACATGGCCCGAGGCCATGAGCGGAATCACCTCGTCCACACTAGGGTAAGGGTATACGTAGTGCAACCGCACCCACGCACCGTAGGGAGCTGCAATTTCGCCCAGAGTCTGCACCAGCTCCAGCATGCGGGTCTTCACCGGCTTGCCGTCCCAGAAGCCCGTGCGGTACTTCACGTCCACACCATAGGCCGAGGTGTCCTGGCTGATCACCAGCAGCTCTTTGACGCCCCCTTCAAACAAGGCCTTGGCCTCACTGAGCACATCGCCCACGGGGCGCGAGACCAGATCGCCACGCATGGAGGGGATGATGCAGAACGTGCAACGGTGGTTGCAACCTTCGCTGATCTTCAGGTAGGCATAGTGCTTGGGCGTGAGCTTGATACCCGCCACGCCAAAGCCACCGGGCACCAGGTCAACGAATGGATCGTGTGGCTTGGGCAAGTTCAAGTGAACCGCATCCATCACCTCTTGCGTGGCATGGGGGCCGGTCACAGCCAGCACGCTGGGGTGCATCTCGCGCACCAGGTTGCCGCCGCTTTCTCCAGCCCGGGCTCCCAGGCAGCCCGTGACAATCACCTTGCCATTCTCGGCCAGCGCCTCGCCAATGGTGTCCAGGCTTTCCTTGACGGCATCGTCAATGAAGCCGCAGGTGTTGACGATCACCAGATCGGCCCCCTGGAAGGTCTTGGAAGTCTCGTACCCTTCAGCGCTCAGTTGCGTGAGGATGAGTTCGGAATCGGTCAGGGCCTTGGGGCAACCCAGGCTGACAAAGCCGACTTTGGGTGTTTTGGTGGGGGCAATTGCTTCGCTCATAACCGCGTATTGTCCCAGTTCCGGCCTCTGAGCGGGAGATGCCCCCTTTTATGCAGGTGCCTGCGGTCCAGCGAACCTGGGGATTCCAATAACAACGAGGCCTGCACAACCCCGGGCGAGCCTCAGAGAACCCGCCCAGGCACACTGCATTCAGCAGTTATCGCTTGAGGCCGAAAGCACCTAGCATCTGCTCCGTCTGCTTTTGCATCTGCTCCTGCATTTGCGTCAGCATGGCCTGCGACTGCTCGACGTAGTTGCCCATCATGCCCTTGAGCACAGGGGACTGAAGGCTCATGAACTGCGCCCACATCTCTGGCGTGACGTTCTGCGATTGCTCTGCCAGCTTGGTCTGCACATCGGTGAACGCCTGGACATTCTTCTCCAGATAAGCCCCCATGAACCCCTGCATGGCGTGGCCGTAGAAGCGGATGATGTTGGCCAGCACTGCCTCGCTGAACATGGGCGCCCCGCCCGCCTCTTCCTCCAGAATGATCTGCAGCAGGATGCTGCGCGTGAGATCCTCACCCGTCTTCGCGTCGCGAACGACCACGTTCTGATGGTCAATCACCAGCTGGCGCACTTCGCTCAGCGTGATGTAGGTGGAGGTGTCGGTGTCGTAGAGGCGCCGGTTGGGGTATTTCTTGATCACGCGCTGCGTGGACTTGGCAGACGCGCTGGTGGATTCGGGCAAAACGGAACTCCTCGGACTTGCGCTCAATGCGGGTATTGCAGTGCAACACATTCTAGAGAGCCTCGGCAGCCACCCCTGCAAAGGATTACCCTGATGGCTTCGATCCGCGCAGAAAACCGAAAAGGTGCCCGAGAAATAAAAAAGCCTTCCAGACTTTGTCTTGGAAGGCTTTTTACCAATGGTTAGTTGGTAGGCGCGATTGGACTCGAACCAACGACCCCCACCATGTCAAGGTGGTGCTCTAACCAGCTGAGCTACGCGCCTGTTTGTATTCGAGAACGCGATTGTAGCATCAAAAAAACCGCCTGCAAAAACTATTGGCTCAACGACGCCGTGCAGAGCGGACTCCGGGCACCGATGCCACGATACCCAGCACCTTGTTGAGACGGCCCGAATCGGCCACCTCCACCGTGAAAGTCATCCAGGCAGTGCCTTTGACGGATTGGGTCTGCACGCCAATCACATTGGTTTTCTCACGGGCGAACACTTCGGAGATGTCGCGCAGCAACCCCTGCCGATCCGCTGCCTCTACCGCCACATCCACCGGGTAGACGGCAGCAGCAGCGGCTTTGGGCGCGCCCCATTCCACCTCGATGACCCGCTCGGCGCTGCGTGCCGCCATTTCGCGGAAGTTGCTGCAATCAGCCCGGTGCACGCTCACCCCCTTTCCGCGGGTGACGAAGCCACGGATGAGGTCCGGCGGCGCAGGCTTGCAGCATTTGGCCAACTGGGTCATCAAGGAATCGATGCCCACCACCAGCACCCCACCCTTGGGCGCGGCTTCGTTGGTGCGGGTCTTCTTGAGCAGCAGATAGTCGTCGGGCTGCAGCGCAGGCTCCGGGGGACGCAGCAGGTTTTCAATGTTGCGCAGCGAAAACTCGTCCTTGCCCACGACCTCAAACAGCGCATCGGCAGACTTGAAGCCGAGTTGCGTGGCCAGGTCATCCAGCTTCATGGCTGTCTTGCCCTCGCGCTGCAGCAGCTTCTCCACGGCTTCACGGCCACGGGCCACGGTTTCGTGGGTGGCCTGCGCGTTGAACCAAGCACGCACCTTGGCTTTGGCACGGTTGCTGGTGAGGTAGCCCAGCTCAGGATTGAGCCAGTCCCGCGAGGGGCGGCCTTCCTTCACGGTGGTGATCTCTACCGTCTGGCCGTTTTGCAGCGGGGTGTTGAGTGGCACCATGGCGCCATCCACGCGCGCGCCACGGCAACGGTGTCCCACGCTGGTGTGCACCGCGTAGGCAAAGTCCACAGGGGTGGAGCCTTGCGACAGTTCAATCACCGCGGCATCGGGCGTCAGCACATAGATGCGGTCTTCAAAAAGGCCACGGTTCGGCACCGTGCCTGCCAGATCGCGCTCCCAGGCCAGCAGTTGGCGCAGCACGGCGATCTTGGCGTCGTATTCGCCCGAGGCCGAAACCCCGGCATAACCTTTGCTGCCCGCCTCCTTGTAGGCCCAGTGCGCGGCTACACCATGTTCAGCGTGGTCATGCATGGCCTGCGTGCGGATCTGGATTTCTACCGGGCGTCCATTCTCGTCACGCACGATGGTGTGCAGCGACTGGTAGCCGTTGGGCTTGGGCTTGGCGATGTAGTCGTCAAACTCTTCCACGATGGGGGTGAACTGCTCGTGCACCCAGCTCAGCGCGGCGTAGCAGTCCTTGACGGTGGGCACCACTACGCGCAGGGCGCGCAGGTCCAGCACTTGGTCAAAATGCAGCGACTTGCCACGCATCTTCTTGACGATGCTGTAGATGTGCTTAGGCCGCCCCTGCACTGTGGCGCTGATGCTGCGGCTGCGCAGCTCGGCCTCGAGCCGCTCACGCAGCTGCTGCATGTAGATCTCGCGCTCACCGCGCTTTTCATCCAGCAGACGGGCCACTTCCTTGTAGGTGTCTGGCTCCAGAAAGCGGAAGGACAGGTCCTCCAACTCCCATTTCATCTGCCAGATACCCAAGCGGTTGGCCAGCGGCGCAAAGACATGCAGGGATTCACGCGCCAGGCTGGGCGGCACAGGGCGCTTGCTGGCAGCATGGAAGCGCAAGGTTTGCAAGCGCGAAGCCAGGCGCAGCATCACCACACGCAGATCGCGCGAGAACGCCAGCAGCATCTTGCGCACGTTCTCGGTCTGCACTGCGGGGTCATCCACCTGCTCTGCAGACAGGGCCTGGCGCTGCACACGCATGAGCTTGGTGGTCTCTACAGCCAGCGCGGCAAAGCTCTCGCCAAAGGCCTTGGTGATGACTTCCTCGGGCTTGTTCAGATGCACGCAGGCATACACCAGATAGCTGGCGGCCTGCATGGCCTCAGATCCACCGATGTTCTTGAGAATGGCCGCCACCGCATCGGCATGGGCCAGCGTGTTCTCGCCAGAGTCCAGGGTTTCGCACGCCAGCAGTGGCTCGGCAAAAGCCCGGGCGCGTGCCAGCGCATCCACCTGCTCTGGCAGGGTGTGGGCTGTGGCGGCTATCAGCTGCGGCAGCGGCTCATGCGGCGTAACGGCCACGGGGGTCGCAATGGGGTTTGTCTTCATCCTGCCTGCACACCTTCCTCCATCGAACCCCACCCTAAAAATGCTTTCACTACGGCAATCTGCTCGTCAGCCACCAAGGTGGGGGCATGCCCCACGCCTTGCAACTCTACGCAGCGTGCACGGGGGCCACGCTCTTGCATGGCCGCTGCTGTCTCACGCGTCAGCAAATCTGACACGGCCCCACGCAGCAGCAGCGTTTCTGCCTTGATCTGGTCATAAAGCTGCCAGAGTGCAGCCTCGCCAGCGGCAGCGGCTTCCTGCGTCAGCGCCCGAAACGGGACCGCAATGGCCGGGTCATAGTGCAAGGTCAGCCCGCCCTCGGGCAGTGCGCGCACCATGTGCCGGGACAGGTCCAGCCACTGCTGCGGCGTATGCGGGCCAAACCCTGTGGAGATAGCCCACATGGCGTCCGCCGCCTGCTGCAGCGATTCAAAACGGGCCATGTGCCCCAGGTACTGCCCGATGCGCTGCAGGGCCTGCCATTGGATGACAGGGCCTACATCGTTAAGCACCAGTCGGCGCACCGGCACAGGCAGTGGCAAGCCAGGCTGTCCCGCCAGCGCCATGCCGATGAGCCCGCCCATGCTGGTGCCCACCCAGTCCAGCGATGCGATGGGAGCCTTCTGATGCAGATGAGCCAACAGGGCCAGCATGTCGGCTGCGTACACGGGAAGCTGATAACCCATGGGGTCGGCTAGCCAGTCACTCTGGCCGCGCCCCACCACATCGGGGCAGATCACGCGGGCATGCAGACTCAAGCGGCGGGCCAAGGCGTCAAAGTCACGCCCCTGGCGCGAGAGACCATGCACGCACACCACCACATGGGGATGTGCCGGGTTGCCGGTGGCGTTCCATTCCCAGTAAGCCATGCGGTGCTGAGGATGTGCGTCACCAGTGCCCGCGGTGTGGGCGGATGCCAGACCGGGGCATGGTACGTAGTTCAGCGTAGGTTCATTCATGGGTACGCAATCCGGGATGCGGCGCTTGATAATGGTTGCGTCGCATCGTAATTCATTAGGGAGAGACTCTCATGCTGAAAGGCAAAACCGCCCTCGTCACCGGCTCCACCAGCGGCATCGGCCTGGGCATCGCCAAGGCCCTGGCGCGCCAGGGGGCCCATATTGTGCTCAACGGCTTTGGCGATGTGGATGCTCCGCGCGCTGAAGTGCTTGCAGCGGGCGAAGGCACGGGCGCGCAGGTGGCCTACCACGGTGCCGACATGAGCCGGGCGGCAGACATTGAGGACATGATGCGCTACAGCGCATCGCAGTTCGGGCAGGTGGATATCCTGGTCAACAACGCAGGCATCCAGCACGTCGCCAATGTGGAGGACTTTCCGGTAGAGCGCTGGGACGCCATCATTGCCATCAACCTGACCAGCGCATTCCACACCTCCCGCCTGGCCCTGCCTGCCATGCGCCGCGCCAATTGGGGGCGCATCATTAACGTAGCATCGGTCCACGGGCTGGTGGGTTCAGCACAGAAGTCGGCCTACGTAGCTGCCAAACACGGCATTGTTGGCTTGACCAAGGTGACCGCGCTGGAAACTGCCACCACAGGCATCACCGCCAACGCCATCTGCCCCGGCTGGGTGCTGACCCCCCTGGTGCAAAAGCAGGTAGACGCCAAGGCCGCCGCACACGGCCTGAGCAACGAAGAAGCCACCAAGCTGCTACTGGGTGAAAAAGAGCCTTCGATGCAATTCACTACCCCTGAGGAGCTGGGTGAGCTGGCAGTGTTCTTCTGCTCACCCGCCGCCAACAATGTGCGCGGTGTGGCATGGAACATGGATGGCGGCTGGGCCGCACAATAAGCTCGTAATACCCAGCGGCTGACAAGCGCAGCATGCTACACATTTAATAGCTGCCTGCGCTTTATCAGCAAGCGCTAGAGCCCGATTCAAGCAAAAGGCCCTGAGCACTCATGCCCAGGGCCTTTTTTTGATACCTACCAACCTGACGTTTCAGCTGTGGGCCGAAGCCGTTTCGGTCGTGTGACCCGACGGTGTCTCATGCGCCACCGTGGTCTTGGCTCCTGGCACCGCCTTGCGGGCGAACAGGGTGTACATCGTGGGCACCACAAAAATGGTGAGCAGTGTGCCCAGCGACATGCCACCCACAATCACCCAGCCGATTTGAGAGCGCGTCTCTGCCCCCGCACCTTTGGCCAGCGCCAGAGGGACAGCCCCCAGCACCATCGCCCCCGTGGTCATCAAGATGGGACGCAGCCGCTGCGACGAGGCCTTGACCAGCGCATCCACCATCTCCATGCCCTCTTCGCGAAGCTGGTTGGTGAACTCCACGATCAGAATGCCGTGCTTGGTGATCAGCCCCACCAGTGTGATGAGACCGATCTGTGAATAGACGTTGAGCGAGCCTCCGCTCCACTGCAAGGCCAGCAGCGCTCCAATCATGGACAGCGGCACCGACACCATGATGACCAGCGGATCAATGAAGCTCTCGAACTGTGCGGCCAGCACCAGAAAGATGAACACCAGCGCCAGCAGGAACACGATGCCCAAGGCCCCCTGCGAACTCTTGAACTCGCGCGACGTGCCGTTCAGGTCCGTGGTGTAGCCGGGCTTGAGCACCTTGGCCGCAGTGTCATCCATGAACTTCAGCGCCTCACCCAACGAATAGTCGGGTGACAGGTTGGCCGTGATGGTGACCGAGCGGCGCTGGCCAAAGTGGTTCAGCTCGCGCGGGCTCACGCTCTCTTTCACGTTCACCAGGCTGGACAGGGGAATCATGGCATCGTTGCGGCCACGCACGTAAATACTGTCGATGTTCTCAGGCGTGGTGCGGCCACGGGCCTCGTTCTGCACGATCACGTCGTACTGCTCGGCATCGCGCTTGTAGCGTGTCACGGTGCGGCCACCCAGCATGGTCTCGATGGCACGGGCCACCACATCCACACTCACCCCCAAGTCTGCCGCGCGCTCGCGGTTGACGCTGATGCGCAGTTCGGGCTTGTTCAGGCGCAGGTCCACGTCGGGCGCGACGATGCCAGGGTTCTTGGCAATTTCCGCCATCATCTGGTTGGTCACAGCATTCAGGTTCTCGTAGCTGTCCGAGGTCTGGATCACATAAGTCAATGGCCGCGAGCGGAAGCTCTGCCCCAGCGATGGGGGTGTGATCAGGAACGAGTTCACCCCCGGCAAAGCCGCCACCTTGGGCTGCAGGTCGCGGGCGATGGACAGCGTAGTGCGGTCTCGCTGCTCCCAGTCCACCGTGCGGTAGATGACACTGCCCTGCGCCACCGTGGGGTTGCCGATGTTGGCAAAGATACGGTCAAACTCAGGATAGTCGCGGCCAATCTTCTCCAGCTCCAGTGCGTAGCGGTTGGTGTAGTCCAGCGTTGCACCATCGGGCGCAGTCACGTTGACCAGGATCGTGCCCCGGTCTTCCATGGGCGAGAGCTCCTGCTTCATCTTGGGATACACCATGACCAGCCCGGCAGCGCTGACCGCCATCACGGCAACCACAAGCCAGCGGGCCTGAAACAGCGCACCACGCAAGCCGCCGCCTGCGCCACCACCCGCCCGTCCGCCCCAGCGTGCCGTCACCACCCAACGCAACAGTCGGCCATAGGCATCAGACAGCGCCGTGAGCCACCGCTCCATGGAACGGTCAAACCAGTTGGGCTTGGGGTTGTGCTTGAGCAGCAGCGAGCACATCATGGGCGAGAGCGTGAGCGCGACAAAGCCCGACACCACCACCGCGCCCGCCAAGGCCAGCGCAAACTCCACAAACAGCCGCCCGGTACGCCCCGGGGTGAAAGCCAGCGGCGCATACACGGCCACCAGGGTCAGCGTCATGGCGATGATGGCAAAGCCGATCTCGCGCGCACCCTTGATGGCAGCGGAGAACGGATCCAGCCCCTCTTCAATGTGGCGGTAGATGTTCTCCAGCATCACGATGGCATCGTCCACCACCAGCCCGATCGCCAGCACCAGGGCCAGCAGGGTCAGCGTGTTGATGGAAAAACCAGCCAGCGCCATCAGCGCAAACGTGCCCACCAGACTCACCGGGATGGTGATGATGGGAATGATGGAGGCCCGCAAGGTGCGAAGGAAGACGAAGATCACCAGAGCCACCAGCACCACGGCTTCGATGATGGTCTGGTACACGCTCTTGACCGAGCGGTCGATGAACAGCGAGTTGTCGTTGGCCACATCTATGGTGATGTCGGCGGGCAAGTCTGCCTTCAAGGTGGGCAGCATGGCGCGAACCCCTGCGGACAGCTCCAGCGGGTTGGCCGTGGCCTGGCGGATCACGCCCATGGAAATGGCCTCGCGGTCATTGAGACGCACGCGGCTGCGGTCACTCGCAGCACTCTCTTCCACACGGGCAACATCACGCATGCGCACCGGAAAGCCATTGACGGTGCGGATCACGATGTCGGAAAACTGCGCTGGCCGCGCCAGTTCGGTCTGCGAAGTGACGCTGAACTCGCGCTGCTGCGACTCGATGCGCCCGGCGGGCAGCTCCAGATTGTTGCGGCGTATGGCGTCTTCCACATCCTGGGTGGTAAGGCGGTAGCCCGCCATGCGTTCAGGGTCCAGCCAGATACGCATGGCATAGCGGCGCTCGCCATAAATGGGCACATCGGCCACCCCCGTCACCGTCTGCAAGCGGGGCTTGACGATGCGGTTGAGCAGATCGTTGATTTCCAGCGGGCTACGGGTTTCGCTACTGAAGGCCAGCCACATCACGGGCGACGCATCGGCCTCCACCTTGGCAATCACCGGCTCGTCCACCGCATCAGGCAGGCGGTTGCGCACCCGTGCTGTGCGGTCACGCACTTCAGCGGCAGCGTTGTCGGCGTCTTTTTCCAGGCGAAATCGCACACTGATCTGGCTTTGCTCGGCGCGGCTGATGGAGGTGATCACATCCACCGCGTCGATCCCGGCAATCGAATCCTCCAGCGGCTTGGTCACCTGCGATTCGATCACCTCTGCCGATGCGCCTGCATAGCGCACGCTCACGGTGACCACAGGCTCATCGATCTTCGGGTACTCGCGGACCGTCAAGCGCGTAAAACTCACCGCCCCCACCAGAAGCACCAGCAGGGACAGCACGGTGGCGAACACCGGTCGCCGGATGGAGATTTCAGCAAGTTGCATGGCGTGCCTCGTCAATCAACATCACAGCGGCCTCAGGAAGACTGGCCTGCACGGCCCAGTGCGGACAGGGGGATGTTGCAGGGGTTGGACCCCGGCAGGTCAGGCACGGGGACCAACCGAGCTACAGCAGCTGATGCACCACCCGCACCACCTGTACCACCCGCACCTGCTGCGCCAACGGCAGTACCCATGGGCGATGCGGCGGGGGCTGCAGCCGAGGCAGCAGAAGCTGGAGCCGAGGGCTGCGACGCCGCCGCTGCAGGGGCCTTGCCCTCGCCCGACTGTCCCAGCTCCACCACGCGCACGGCCATGCCATCCCGCTGCAGGCGCTGCTGTCCTGCGGTAACGACCACGTCGCCTGCGGCCAGCCCTTCCACCACTTCGACATAACCGGGAGTACGAGCCCCCAGCCTCACCGGGGTGCGCTTGGCGACCTTGGAGCCGTCTTCCTTGCCCGCCACGATGCGCAGGACATAGGGATTGGCCCCATCGGGCACGATCGCTTCCTCCGGAATCACGCGCGCATCAGCTCGCTCGCCAAACACGGCCGTCACACGCGCAAACATGCCGGGGCGCAACTGCTGACGTCGGTTGTCAATGCAGCCCCGCACGGCCAGGGATCGCCCATCAGCGTCGATCTGTGGGTTGATGGCCTGGATCGTGGCGGCGTACTGCACGCCGGGCAGCGCATCAAAAGCCACGCGGGCGGTCTGCCCGGTCTTGACCTTGTTCTGAAGACGCTCGGGCAGACGGAAGTCCACATACACAGCGTCAAGGTCTTCCAGGTTAACGATATCGGCGCCGTCCTTGAGGTAGTCGCCCACGTTCACGCCGCGAATACCCGCCACCCCATCAAACGGCGCAACAATGCGCAGGCGCTGCGCCGTGGCCTCGGCCAGTGCCAGCTTGGCTTCGGCCACTTCCAGGTTGGCGGCGCTCTCATCCACTGAGCGCTGGCTGATGAAACCTTGTGCCACCAGTTCCTGGTTGCGCTTGTGGTTGGCGCGGGCAATGGAGAGCTCGGCCCGGCTTTGCTGTACCTGGGCACGGGGCAACTGATCGTCCAGTTGCACCAGCAACTGCCCCTTGCGTACCCGCTGACCATCCGTGAAATTGAGGAGCGTGATGCGGCCACTGATTTCCGGGCGCAGCACCACACTGCGACGCGAGCGCAGACTGCCCACGGCTTCCGCGTCATCGCGCAAGGCCATCTGCCGCACGCTGGTGGCTTCCACCATCACGGGCCTGCCCGCCCCAGGAGCGCCAGGCTTGCCTGCAGCAGACGTGGCATCGGGCTTGGGAGCCTTGCCAGGTGACTGAAACCACCATGCTGCGCCAGAGGCTGCAACCAAACCGATAACTGCAACGACCACGTATTTGTTCTTGAGCGCCATGGATCCATCAAACCTGGGGTAGGGATAAGCGAAATGCAGCCGGACAATGTATCAGTGCGTAAAGACATTCGTATGCGGCAAAGGCCTTAGCCCTCGGCTTGAATACAACAGCTTTACGCGACCTTTACAAAGCGCCGCTTTGCCTTCGCAAACGGTGCACGAAGCATGCCCGCTCCAGGGACACCCGTGCATGCACTCAGGAATATGGTGAGGTGAGCGCGTTACCTTCCGCTAGCCTTTTCAACGCCACGGTTGGCCAATGCATCGGCGCGCTCATTGCCGGGGTCGCCCGAGTGGCCCTTGACCCATCGCCATTCAATGCGGTGTCCTCCGGTGGATACCAGCGCATCCAGCCGCTTCCACAATTCCACGTTCTTGACGGGCTGGTTGGTCGACGTGCGCCAGCCCTTGGCCTTCCAGCCGTGGATCCATTCGGTGATGCCCTTGCGCACATATTCGCTGTCGAGGTACAGCGTGACAGCGCAAGGGCGCTTGAGGGCAGACAGCGCCTCGATCACCGCCATCAGCTCCATGCGGTTGTTGGTGGTGCCCAGCTCTCCTCCAAACAGCTCTTTCTCCAACGTGCCCGAGCGCAGCAAAACACCCCATCCACCGGGGCCCGGATTGCCCTTGCACGCACCATCTGTGTAAATCTCAACCTGGTTCAACTGGATTCCTGACAATAAAACAAACGGCCGCATGCAGCGGCCTTGGGAAAAGCGGCGGCTCCATTGCGATGCCTCATCTTGCCGCATGGCAACAGGCACCGATAGGGAATCAGCGCTTGCCGCGGGCAGAGGGTGGGCCTGACCTGCGCACGACTGGCACCGTTGCAGCCACCCGCGCACGGCGGGCGCGCCAGGCGGGCTCCAGCAGGCGCATGCCATGCACCCGCTTGACCGCCACCAGAAAATAGGCAGAGCCAAAAATGGGCCACCACCGCTCACCCAGGGGGTCCACCCATTTCATGCGCTCCAGCCATTCTGCGCTGCGCACCGCAGGACGATAACAGCCAAAACGGGCTGACTCGACTTCGAAGCTCAACAAACGCAACCAGTCGCGCATGCGCCGGTAGCCGATGAACTCCCCCACATCAGGCAGATACAGCGAAGCGCCCGTCCACCGCTGCAACAGCCGGGCGCGCATTTGCCGCAAGCCCCACAGGCTTAAAGGGTTGAGGCCCGCAATGACCACCCGCCCCTCCGGCACCAGCACCCGTTCCACTTCGCGCAGTGCCGTGTGGGGATCCACGCTCAGCTCCAGGGTGTGTGGCAACACCACCAGGTCAAGACTGGCGCTGGGAAATGGCAGAGCCACAGCATCTGCCCACAGGGCCACAGCCCTCAGCGGCGGGGTCTGGCTCTGGGGTTCCGCCCCCTCGTCGCAAGGCCCCGGTACATCCTCCGACCCCAAGGCCAGCCACTGGTGCGGCATGCGGTTGTTCCGCAAGCCATCCACGGGGGCCATGCCCAACTGTAATGCGTGATAACCGAAGATGTCCGCGACGGCCTCGTCCATGCAGGCCTGCTCCCAGGCCAGCAGGTACCTGCCGGGGGCAGAGTCGAACCACTGGTGCAAACCTATAATTTCAGAGCTCATGAACTTGCTGCCGCTACCCGCATTGACCGACAACTACATCTGGATGCTGCATGACGCGCAGCATGCAGTGGTGGTCGACCCCGGTGACTCCGCTCCCGTCTGGGAGGCGCTGCAGTCCAGGGGGCTGTCCTTGCAGGGCATTCTAGTCACCCACCACCACGGCGATCATGTCGGTGGCGTGGGGGAATTGCGCGAACGCACAGGCGCAGTGGTGTACGGTCCGGCAGCCGAGGCCACAGTGCCATCAGCCCTGGGCGTGGCGCAGGGAGACAGGATGAACCTCCTGGGCGTGGAGATCCAGGTGCTGGATGTGCCCGGACACACTGCGGGGCATATTGCCTACTTTTGCCCTGATGTGCAGGGCACGCCTGTGCTCTTTTGCGGCGACACGCTGTTTTCTGGCGGCTGCGGTCGGCTTTTTGAAGGCACACCAGCGCAGATGCATGCCTCGCTCACACAACTGAGCGCCCTGCCGGATGCCACCCGCGTATGCTGCGCGCACGAGTACACACTTTCTAACCTGCGCTTTGCCCTGGCTGTGGAACCCGACAACGCAGAGCTGATCCAGTACAACGCGTGGTGCCAGGCACAACGGTCGGGGGGCCTGCCCACCCTGCCGTCTACCATGGCCATGGAGCGCAACATCAACCCTTTTCTGCGGGTGCACCACGCCACCGTTGCGCAAGCAGCCAAGGCGCACGACCCGCAGATTGACAGCAACGACGCAATTGCCGTGTTGGCAAGCCTGCGTACATGGAAGAACGAGTTCCGATGAAATTTCTGCACATTGTCAGCCTGGTCGGCATGCTGTGGCTGACGGGCTGCGCGACGACGGGCCCTGCCCCCGATTCGGTGAGTACTGCGCCCGATCAGACCTCTACCCGTCGCACCACCCACACCCCCCTGATCCCCAGCGGCCCGTTGCAGCCCATCACGGCAGCTACGGCATCCAGCCAGGAAGTCGCGTCGCTCTCTACCCCTGCGGACTTGTGGGACCGTATCCGCCGTGGCTTTGCCATGCCCGATCTGCAAAGCGACCTGGTACAGGACCGCGAACAGTGGTACGCAAGCAGGCCCGACTACATGCAGCGCATGACAGAGCGGTCCAGCAAATACCTGTTCCACATCGTTGAAGAACTGGAGCGCCGGGGCATGCCTACGGAGCTGGCACTGCTGCCCTACATCGAAAGTGCCTTCAATCCGCAGGCAGTCTCCAGCGCCAAGGCGGCAGGCATGTGGCAATTCATGCCCGCAACGGGCAGCTATTTCGACCTGAAGCAAAACGCCTTCAGGGATGACCGGCGCGATGTGCTGGCATCGACCCGTGCTGCGCTGGACTACCTGCAAAAGCTCTACGGCATGTTTGGTGACTGGCACCTGGCACTGGCAGCCTACAACTGGGGTGAGGGCAGCGTGAGCCGCGCCATTGCGCGCAACCAGAAGGCCGGGCTGGGCACCAGCTATACCGACCTGAACATGCCCAACGAAACGCGCATGTACGTGCCCAAGCTTCAGGCCGTGAAGAACATTGTGGCCAACCCCGATGCGTTCCGCACCGAGCTGCCACTGATCGAGAACCACCCCTACTTCCAGACGGTGGACATCACGCACGACATCGATGTGGCGCTGGTCGCAAGCCTCGCAGGTATCCGCGAGGCAGACTTCCGTGCGCTGAACCCGTCTTTTCACAAGCCCGTGATTCTGGCTGCCGGTACACCGCAGATCCTGCTGCCCTGGGACAACGCCAAAGTCTTCCAACGCAACCTGGAAGCCCGCCGCGAGGGGCAGTACGCAAGCTGGACAGTATGGTCCGCACCCACCACGATGACAGTGGCTGAGGCCGCCAAGCGCACCGACATGAGCGAGAACGACCTGCGCAGCATCAACAACATTCCACCGCGCATGCTGATCAAGGCAGGGTCGGCATTGATCGTGCCCCGCAGTTCCACCAAGCGCGAGGACGTTCCCTCTCAACTGGCTGACAATGGCCAGGTGGCACTTGCCCCCGAGATCGTGACACGCCGCACCACGGTGCGCGCAGCCAAGGGTGAAACCGTGGCTTCGATCGCCAAACGCTACAAACTGAGTGCCGCGAACGTTGCTGACTGGAACGATGTGAAGCTGAACGCGGCCTTCAAACTGGGCCAGCAAATTGTGGTGTATCTGCCAGTCAAGCAGGCCAGCGCCGCCCCGTCACGCGCGCAGGCGCGCAGCACCACGGGCAAGACAGCCTCAGCACCTGCTCCTACGCGCAAGGGCGGAACGCCCTCCAAGGTACGTCGTCGCTGATTACGCGCTCATTCACGCGAGCCGACTCCAAGAACCAACGCCCAGCCATGCATAGCATGGCTGGGCGTTTCTTTTGGGGCGCGCGCAAGGAACGCCCGGCAGCACAACTCAGAAGCGCATGGAGGCCATGCCCATCAGGCCCAGAATGCCCATGATGATGAGATACAGCGCCACGATGGTGCTGAGCAGGCGCGGCATGACCAGAATCAGAATGCCGGCAATCAGGGAGACAAGCGGACCGATGCTCAGGTGCAAGGACATGGATTCTCTTTCTGCGGAAGTGAAAGTCCCTATCTTGCCTCAGCCAGAGTGCCCGTTCAGAGGTTGAATCGCTGCCGCGCCTTGCGCGCCCATTCATTGGAGAAAGTGCGCGACAGATCCACCCGCGCGCTGGCCACTTCGGGAAACACCAGCGAAAGCATGCGCAACGCAACCGTGGGGCCGTCCTCCGGCATCATTCCGTGGGGCGAAAAGGTTTCCCGCATGCGGTAGAAGGCAGCCAGATACAAGGCCCGGTCACCCGACAGGTAAGCGGGCGGCAAGGCCTTGATCATGTCTGCAGGCTCCGCTGTCTGCAGCCATTTCAAGGTGTGCACCACGGCATGCACCATGGCTTGCACCTGCTCTGGCTGCTTCTGGATGAACGCCTGGGTGGCATAGAGGCAACTCGCGGGCATGTTGCCACCAAACAGCTCCTGCGAAGCCTTCAGGGTGCGGGTGTCTGCAACCACCCGCACACCCAGCTTCTGCTCTGCCTGGGCCATGATGGGGTCGGAGTGGCATATCGCCTGGATCTGGCCGGAGCGCAAGGCAGCGAGGGCGGCAGCCCCCGAAGGCACCGCAACAAAAGTCGCTTCGCTGGCCAGCAACCCCTCACGCGCCATGATCCAACGGGCAAACGTGTGTGTGGAAGACCCCGGAGCCGACACACCGATGCGCAAGCCTGCCAGATCACGCAAGGAATCGTAGCGCGGGGCAGCCCGCATAGACACCCCCAGAGCTACCTGGGGAGCCCTTCCATGCAGAACGACGGAGCGCAGCGCCAGGCCCCTCGCCTGCTGGCGTATGGTGTGCTCGTAAGCGCCCGACACCACATCCACCACACCGTCCTGCAATGCCTGCAAGGCGGGCGCACCCGCCGTAAAGTCTCGCAGCACCACATCCAGCCCCTCGGCGCGAAAGTATCCGAGCTGGTCCGCCAGCAGCAGGGGCAGGTGGTACATCTCGCTCTGCCCAGCCACAGCCACGGTCACCCGTCCCGCCGAACTTTTGCCGGTGGACTGCGCACCGATCCAGGGCGCAAACACACCGGCAGCCAGAGCGACGGAGGCAGCACCCAGAGTACGGCGGCGAATCACGGAACGGGGAGGCATGCAATCCTTACAAAACGGGGAACGGGACGATGGGCGAACAACAAGGCCACAGCGACTGGCAACACGCCATTGCTGCACCGCAACAATTGTGCCGGACCCGACGCACCCGAGCATCAGGGAACACCCCTGAGGGCTTTTACGTACTGTGAAAAAGTAGCGGAAAGCCGCAGAAAGCGATGCGCCCGCATACCCAGGCAGGCCGGTGCATAGGTGGGGCAGTGAATGCCATTGCGCGCTACCTGCGCAAATGACGGAAGAGAAACGAGGTTTCTTGCGTGCAGCGCCTGCAGCCCCGACACACGTACCCGCGGCAACCTCTTCGGCGGGCTCAACGGGAGGCCCAGCCTCCCGCCTGCTACCTCAGTGGTAACCGATGAAAAGGATGGCGATATTCACCATGAAGCCCGCCCCCCAGATGGCGCTGCGTGCCGTGGGCATGTTGGACACATACATCATGATGTAGAAGATGCGCAGCATCACGAACAGCATGGCCAACAGGTCCAGCCATGTTTGCCGGGCCCCAAGCTGGTGCGCGATGATGACCGCACCGATGAAGAAGGGCAGCACCTCAAAGCTGTTGGCCTGGGCTGCATTGGCACGCGCACGCCAGTCAGACTGGCGCGCCAGCCAGCCACGGGGGTCACTGTTGTCATACCCGCCCTGCTCGGTGGGCTGACCGATGGCACCCCGCTTGGCAATCCATGCACACACGATGGGCAGCAGTGCAACGATGAGCACGCACCAGTAGGCAACAGTAAAACGGGCCACTTGCATGGTTGTATTCATTTGTAAAGCCTTTAAGGGCTGCAGAGCCCTGTTTATGAGCGCAAGGCGCTATCAATTTGTGAGTATTCTAGCCCAGCAAGTGGTGCCAAAAAGCTCTTTGCTAGCCGTGCATGCTGCTCGTCATCAGCCTAGCGCCGGTCTACCAAGGCATGCGCAATCGTGCCCAGGTCCACATACTCCAGCTCGCTGCCCACAGGCACACCGCGGGCCAGACGCGTGACGTGCAGCCCCCGGCTCTTGAGCGCTTCACTCAGCACATGGGCTGTCGCCTCGCCCTCGGCATTGAAGTTGGTGGCCAGAATCACCTCCTGCACCACACCATCACTGGCGCGCTCCATGAGTTTGTGCAGACCGATTTCCTTGGGTCCAATGCCGTCCAGCGGGCTCAGGCGCCCCATCAACACAAAATACAGCCCCTTGAAGGCCCCCGTGCGTTCCAGCGCCGACTGGTCGGCCGGGGTCTCCACCACGCATAGCCGCGATGCATCGCGCTCCGGGTCCAGACAGGTGCTGCAGATATCGTCTTCGGTAAAAGTGTGGCAGCGCGCGCAGTGGTGCACGTTCTGCACCGCGTCATGCAACGCATTCGCTAACGCCTCCGCCCCCGCACGGTCATGCTGCATGAGGTGAAACGCCATGCGCTGTGCAGACTTGACCCCCACCCCCGGCAAACGGCGCAGCGCCTGGATCAAGACCTCAAGGGCGTTGGTGGAGGACATGGATGGATGGCAATCAGGGGACGTGGAGATCGGAATACGGGAGGTGCGATGAAAGGCTTCGACAGGCTCAGCCCGAGCGGACTGGGAAAAGATCAGAAATGGCCATCCAAACTCTGTCCCCCCTGTCTTCACACCCCGCCCGCAAGGGCGTAGCGAGCGCCTGTCAGGCTAGGCGGACGGAGCACAGCAACCGGAACGTACTTCCTGTACGTGAGGATTGCGAGCACCGCCCAACGACGCATGGCTGGCGCGCAGTAGCCAACCTCAGAAAGGGAATTTCATGCCGCCGGGGAGTCCTGGCATGCCTGCGGTGAGCTTGCCCATCTTCTCCGCCGAAGTCTCCTCGGCCTTGCGCACTGCCGCATTGAACGCAGCCGCCACCAGGTCTTCCAGCATGTCCTTGTCTTCGGTCAGCAGGCTGGGGTCGATGGTGATGCGCTTGACGTCATGCTTGCAGGTCATCACGACCTTGACCAGGCCCGCACCGGATTCGCCTTCCACTTCAATGAATGCCAGCTCTTCCTGGGCCTTCTTGAGGTTGTCCTGCATGGCCTGGGCTTGTTTCATCAGGCCGGCGAGTTGTCCTTTGTTGAACATGGGTGTTTCCTTCTTGAAAAATGGTTGAAATCAGCAAGCGGTAGCCCGGGTCAGGCTGGCTTGATGCTGCCCGGCACGATCTTCGCGCCGTGGTCACGGATGAGCATCTGAACGTACGGGTCGTTCATCACGGTTTCTTCGGCCTGGCGCTGGCGTTCTGCCGCAGCAGCGGCGTTGCGGCGCGCCGGGCTGTCAATCACGCGGCCCACCTCCACACTGATCTGGGTGGCGTGGCCCGCAGCCTCCAGGGCAGCACGCAGGCGCTCACGGGCCATGGGCTGGTTGAGAGACTCCCGCTCCACCCGCAGCAGCCAGTGGCCGCCGTCGCGCGCCACCAGCTGGGATTGCAATGCCAGCTCGCGCACCAGGGCCGTGATGGCCTCGGCAGCCACCAGTTGTTTCACGGTGGCGTGCCACACATCCCCCTCTTCCGTGGGGGTGTAGCGCGTAGGCACAGGGCTGGGAGAAGACAGGGGCAAGGGTTGCAAACGTTCGCCTGGCTCGGGCACTTCGCGGACAGGGATTGCTACCAGTTCAGGAGCTGCCTGCGCTAGCTCGGTGTGCGCCAGAGGCACATTTTGCCCAGAACCTTCGGACGCACGCACAGCAAGCGTTTGCACCGGAGGCGTGGGCACGGAGCCATCGTCTGCATCAGGCCATGGAGGAGGCTCGGAGGCGTCTGCGTGCTCCTGCGGGGCGGAGGCAGGCGTCTCAGAATCCACCGGTTGCACAGAACGGCTGCCGGAAGGTGAGGAAGAGGAGGAGGATTCCTCCGCAGCGACCGCAGGCAAGGCCACTGGAGCTTGAGTGGCTGACCCGGCCAACGATTGCATGCCACCCGCAGCGGGTAACGGGTCAGCGGGCTGCTGCACGGCGACGGCCGCGGGCACGGGCGCTGGCGTTTGTTTCAGCGGCTCGGCCACGGGTGCTGCGGCGGGGGCCATCACAGCAGGGGCCGCAGCGGCAGAGGCTTGCACCGCCGTAGACGCCGCCGTGGCATCGGCGCGAGGCGCGGGGGTGGACGCCGCAGGCTCAGGCCGCGTCAGAGTTTTTTTTTCCGCCGGGTCTGCAGGGGCTTTGAAGGCCAGCAGGCGCAACAGCACCATGGTGAGCGCGGCGTATTCGTCCGGAGCCAAACCCAGTTCGCCCCGGCCATGCAGGCACAGGCTGTACAGCAGCTGGGTTTCGTCGGCCGGCATCTGGGCTGCAAGCCGCGCGGTTTCTACCGCTTCGGCGTCGTTGGCGTCCACGGCCTGGGCCATTTGCGGCACGGCCTGGTACACCGCCATGCGTTGCAGCACGGCGCTCATTTCTTCCAGCGTCGAGGCTGCAGACAGGCCGTTCATGCGCAAGGCGTCGGCGGTTTCCACCACCGTTTTGCCATCGCCCTTGGCCAGCGCGTCGATGAGGCGGAACACGTAGGAGCGGTCCACCGCGCCCAGCATCTGGCGCACGCCCGCTTCCTGCAACTGCCCGCTGCCAAAGGCGATGGCCTGGTCAGTGAGCGAGAGCGCGTCACGCATGGAGCCCCGCGCGGCGCGCGACAGCAGACGCAGCGCCTGCGGCTCGGCAGGTACGTTCTCGTTCGCCAGCACGCGGGTCAGATGCTCCAGCACCGTCTCGGGAGCCATGGGGCGCAGGTTGAACTGCAGGCAACGGCTCAGCACCGTGACCGGGACCTTCTGCGGATCGGTCGTCGCCAGCACGAACTTGAGGTATTCAGGCGGCTCTTCCAGCGTCTTGAGCATGGCGTTGAACGCCGTGTTGGTGAGCATGTGCACTTCGTCGATCATGAAGACCTTGAAGCGCCCTTGCACCGGCTTGTACACGGCTTGCTCCAGCAGGCTTTGCACCTCGTCCACGCCGCGGTTGGAGGCCGCGTCCAGCTCGGTGTAGTCCACAAAGCGGCCGCTGTCGATATCCGCACACGCCTGGCACACGCCACAGGGCGTGGCGGTGATCCCACCGTTGCCATCGGGCCCCTGGCAGTTGAGCGACTTGGCCAAGATGCGCGACACCGTGGTTTTGCCTACGCCGCGCGTACCGGTGAACAGGTAGGCGTGGTGCAGGCGCTGCTGGGTCAGCGCATTCGACAGAGCCTGGACCACATGCTCCTGCCCCACCATTTCGGTGAAATTGCGGGGGCGGTACTTGCGGGCGAGCACGAGATAGGACATGGGCCCGGATTCTACGGGTTGAGCGGGGGCTGCTCTCCTTGCCCAGCCCACAAATCCCCTGCGCGCCGCAAAGTGTCTTGCATCCGAAGTACAATGCGTGCTGACGGGCCTCCCCGCATGGCAAAGCAGCCAACCGGGTCAGGTGGGGAACCAAGCAGCCCTAACTGTAGAGTCAGTGCCGGGGGTAAGGCTCGTCAACTTCTTCTCATGCCCCAGGGCGGTTTTTCAACCGCTGGCAGTCCCCCCAAAAAATTCTTCAACACCTTCGGTAGAGCCGGTGAGTAGCTGTCTCAACGACGCACGCCTTTGCCTGCTTCGCGCATGAACTTTTCCATCTCTTCCAGCGTGGAGACGATGGTCTGGAGCTCACTTTCTTTATCGCGCAGCTCGGCCAGCGCGGCTTCGTGCGTGCGGATCTGTTCCCGCAGCGCTGCAATCTGCGCCTGCAGGTCTGCAATGGCGGGGCCGTGGGAAGATGTCATAGCTTCTTTCAACAACGCGAGGACGGGTCCGCATCGTACCCGGCCCCCCAGACTCAGCAGCCGCCCCGCGTCACCCACAAGAAATGCTGACCCACGGCAATCGCTACCAAATCGATAGCTGCCTGCGCTTTATGGACGGGCGCTATGCCCCATAAACGCCAAGACACCCTGCCCTGCACGCACGCCACTGGCCAGGCAGGCCGTCAGCAGGTAGCCACCGGTCGGGGCCTCCCAGTCCAGCATTTCGCCCGCACAGAAAAGGCCGGGCAGCGCCTGCGCCATGAGGTGGGCGTCCAGCGCCTCAAAGGTCACGCCCCCAGCGGTGCTGATGGCCTCGTCGATGGGCCGGGTGGCTACCACCGTGATGGGCAGCGCCTTGATGGCGTGGGCCAGGGCCACGGGGTCGTTCATGCCGTCTTTGCCCAGGTGTTCGTACAGTACGCCCGCCTTGATGCCATCGAGCCCCAGGCGGCTTTTGAGGTGGCTGGACAGTGAACGCGAGCCGCGCGGGTGGCGCACCTCCTGCAGCACGCGCTCCGGGCTGTGGTCGGGCAGCAGGTCGAGGTGAAAGGTGGCGTGGCCGTGCGCTTCGATCTCATCGCGCAACAGATGTGACACGGCGTACACCAGGCTGCCCTCCACCCCCGTGGCTGTGGCCACGAATTCACCCCGGCGCAGAAAGTGCTGACCGGTGCTGCTGGTAAAGCCCAGCGCCACCGACTTGAACGGCTGGCCTGCATAACGCTCTGCAAAATGCGGCGTCCAGCCCACCGGCACGGCGGGCGTGCGGCCCAGCAGCTCTTGCAAAAAGGCCCGGCGCGTCTCGCCCGCCGGGGCGTGCATGCCCGCTACGTCAAAGCCGCAGTTCGATGGGCGCAGCGGGGCCACCGCCACACCATGCTCGGCCAGCAGGGGCACCCAGGCACTGTCGGAACCGAGCCGCGCCCAGCTGCCGCCGCCCAGGGCCAGCACCACGGCGCGGCAGGTCACCCGGCACTCGCCCGCAGGGGTGGCAAAGCGCAGGACATGGGCTGACGATGGCGTGAAATCAAGCGCTTGCTGCGCAGGCTGCGCCGCTTTCGCAGCGGAGGCGGCATCGTGGCCATTAGCCCAGCCCAGCCAGCGGTGGCGCATGTGCAGCTGCACGCCCTGCCCACGCAGGCGGTGCAGCCAGGCGCGCAGCAAGGGCGCGGCCTTCATGTCAGTAGGAAACACCCGGCCCGACGTGCCCACAAAAGTCTCCACCCCCAGGCCCTGCGCCCAGGCGCGCACCTCGGGGCTGCCGAAGGCGCGGATCAGCGGCTCGATGTGCGGCTGGCGGGCGGCGTAGCGGCTGGCAAAAGGCTCATGCGGCTCAGAGTGCGTGAGGTTGAGCCCGCCCTTGCCCGCCAGCAGAAACTTGCGGCCCACCGAGGGCATGGCATCAAACAGATGCGCGGCCACGCCGCTTTGGGCCAGCACTTCTGCCGCCATGAGCCCGGCGGGGCCACCGCCAATGATGGCCACATCGCAAGAGATGGGGGGAACGGCAGTAGTGGCGTGGGCGGAGGATGGTGCTTGGGACACGGGAGGCCTTTGGGTCAACGTCGAGAAGATGGCGAGAGCAGATGCACGGGTCAGAACAGAGAACCCTGGCGGGAGTCTGGCACCGGCGGCGCGGCTTGGGCGGCACGGGGGCTGGCAGCGGCAGGTGCTGCGGCCTTCGCAGTCCCCTCCACCACCGCAGCGCCGGGGGCGGGAGTATGCCCCATGGCGGCGGAAGCGTCGGCACCACCCACCATCACCATGCGCCCATCGCCCGCGAGGAACGCGGCATGCACTACCTCGCCGGGCATCAACACAGACACGGCCTCGCGATAGCGCTGCAACTGCGCCACCAGGGCCTGCTGGCGCTGGGGCTGGGTGGCGCTTTTGTAGTCCAGCACCCACCAGCCTGCCAAGGCGTCATCGGCCTGCACGGCGCGGCGCTGCACCAGCCGGTCGATGCGCAGGCTATGGCCCTGGTAGTGCAGCGGGGCTTCGTTGATGGCGGTCTGGATCAGTGCAGCATCCCACGCCCAGGCGCCCTCGCCCGCCAGAATGGCCTGCGCCATGCGGGCGGCCTGCTCGGCGGCGGCGGGGGTGATGTCGTGGTCTGCAGCCAGGCGGGCCAGGCGCGCAGCGGGCCAGCCATGGGCACGCACATCGGCCAGCGGGGCACCGGCCACGCCCGCCTGTTCCAGCAGCTGGTGCATGGCATCGCCCTGGCGCGACAGCGGGGTCGATTCCGCATCGCCCGGCATGGCCACGGGGGCATCGCCTTCCAGTCCGGCAGCGGTGTGCACGCGGGCGGTTTGCAGGGCCCCGGGCAGCGCGGGCAGGCTGGGGATGGTGAAGGTCTCCGGTGCATCAGCGGGGGCAGCGGCTTCTGTGCCGTGCTCTGCCGGGGCCTGGGCTTGCAGATCGACTTCCGTGACCAGCGGGGCCAGCCGGTTCCACCAGCTGCCGGGAGCCGAGTTGCTGGGCTGCACCGACGAAAGCGCCAAACAGTGCTTGGCGCGCGTCATGGCCACGTAGAGCATGTTCAGCTCCTCGCGGCCGCGGGCCTGCTGCTCGGCGGCCAGCGTGGCCTCCGCGCTGGGGGGAGGGTTGGATTCGCTGGCCAAAAAGATGAAGGCCGAGGGCGCGGGCTGCTCGCCGGGCCAGTCCACCAGCACGCCCATGGTTTCGGCCTTTTGAGGGCGGGTGTCGGTGTCCAGCAGCAGCACGCAGTCGGCCTCCAGCCCCTTGGCACCGTGCACTGTCAGCAGGCGAATGGCCTGTGCATCGGCACGGCCGGGGGCACGCACGCCGCCCTTCTTCATGGCGCGCACAAAGGCATAGGGCGTGAGGTAGCGGCCCCCGTCGTGCTGCAGCGCGGCGGCCAGCAGCGCCCGCAGATTGGCCTGCACGGCCTGGCGCTGGGTGACGGGCGCGGCGGCAGCAAAGCGGGCCAGCACGTCGCCATGCTCGTAGATGGCGTGCAGCGCATCGTGCGGCGGCAGGCGCTGCACCCAGCCCTGGTATTGAATCAAAACAGCCCCTAGCGCTTGCATATCAAGCGGTAGCAGCTCACTTTTTAATAGCAAATCAAACCAGCTGCAGCCCGCATGCTCAGGTTGGCGGCGCAGCACGGCCAGGGCCACCAGGGCGTCATCGCCCACACCAAACAACGGCGACTTGAGGGCGCGCGCCAGCGACAGGTCGTGCGTGGGCGAAACCAGCGTATCCAGCAGCGCCACCATGTCCTGCACCTCGGGCGCGTCGAACAGGTCGGACTTTTCGGGCTGCACACAGGGCAGGTGCAGGGCGCGCAAAGCGTCTTGCATGCTGGCCAGGCGGTCGCGCTTGCGGGCCATCACCAGCACCTCTTTGGGCGGCGTGCCGCTGGCGATCTGCGCGGCCACCCAGGCGGCGGCCTGCGTGCATTCGCGCATGCGCTGGGTCTCTTCGGCTTCGTGGCGGGGTTCGGTCAGGCTGTCGCGCCAGGCCAGCGGGTCGCGGGCGGCGTTGCCTCCATCGCCAGCATCGTCATCGGTGATGGCGGGCAGGCGCAGCAGTTGGCCCGTATATTTGGATTCAGTGGTGTGGTCGCGGAAGCCTGTGGTCTCGTGCTGCGCCTGGGCCTGGCCCATGACGGCATTGACGGCGGCAATCACGCCCTGCGCGTTGCGGCGCGTGTGGTCGCAGCTGAGCAGGTCGCCGCCCAGCCCGTCGCGCACAAAGGCCTGCGCGGCGATAAAGACCTGCGGCTCGGCCCGGCGAAAGCGATAGATGCTCTGCTTGGGGTCGCCCACGATGAACACGCTGGGCGCGGCCGACCCACCGCCCGAGCCCGCATAGCCCGCCAGCCACGCGTGCAGCGCCTGCCACTGCAGCGGATTGGTGTCCTGAAACTCATCGACCAGCAGGTGGCGGATGCGCGCATCCAGCCGCTCTTGCACCCAGCCAGAGAGGATAGGGTCGGCCAGCATGACCAGGGCGGTGCGCTCCACATCGTTCATGTCCACCCAGCCGTGCTGCTGCTTGACGGCGGCAAACTGCGCAATCAGGCAACGTGCCAGCCGGGCCATGCGCTGCTGGTGCTGCCAGGCCTCGTGCTGGCGGCGGGCGGTCAGCAGGCGCTGCAGCTCGGGCTCGGCCTCTTGCGCGGCGGGGAACTTCTCCAGGTTCTTCGACAGGCGGTCTTCCTTGGCGACGAACATGGCTTTGCGCAGCATGTCCAGGCGCTGATTCAGGTCGGGGCAGGCCAGCGCGTCGATGATGGCGTCGGCCGCCTTTTGCGGGGTCTTGTTGGACTCGGCGCCCAAAGCGCTGGCACGGCTGCGCCAGCGCTGCAGGGCGGCCTCGGTCTGCAGGGCCTCGGCGGGCTCGGCCAACGCGGCCAGGTCGGGGTAGGCCTGCTGGAAAGGTGGCACCGAGGCATCGACCACACCTTCCGCATCGGCCAGGTCAAACTCCACGCGCTTGGCCAGCGCCGCTGCCAGCGCTTTGTGCGTTTGTGATCGGCCATGGCGGGCCACCACGGCCTCGTAGTCGGCGCGCAGGCTGGCGCTCTCGGCCACGGTCTGCAGGAACGGCGGCCAGACCTCGCGCACGGCCTCGGCATCGTCTTCCAGCAACTCAAAGTGCGCGGGCAGGCCTTGCTGCTGCAGCAGCGCCAGCGGGGCCGTGCCCAGCAGCGCGGCAAACCAGCTGTGGAAGGTGCGGATCTGCACCGGGCGGCCAGCCTCCAGCAGCTGGCGGTATAAATTTTGTAGCGCCTCGCGCTTTTCCTGTGCGCCCTGGGGGCTGATTCCGCGTGCAATCAGCTCTGTCGTCAGCTCTTCCAACGGTTTATGGCTGAACTGCTCCAGCCACTCTTGCAGGCGCTGGCGCATTTCGCCTGCGGCCTTTTTGGTGAAGGTGATGGCCAGGATTTCGTGCGGCGCACAGCCATCGAGCAGCGCCCGCAGCATGCGCGAGACCAGCATCCAGGTCTTGCCCGCACCTGCGCAGGCCTCCACCGCCACGCTGCGGGCGGGGTCGCAGGCAATGGCGTAGAAGGCCTCGCGCAATACGGGGCGGCCGTTGTGTTCGTAGGCGGCCTGGGTGGCTGGGGAAATACTGGCGGTCATGGCGTCTCTGGCGCGGGCAATGCCTGTTCGGCGTCTGCCCAGTAGTCTTTGCGGCACAGGCCGCGCACGGCGCAGAACTCGCACACCGAGCCCTCGCCCAGCGCAGGCAGCGGGGCCCCAGCGGCAATGCGGGCCATGTCGTGCTGGATGCCTTCAATCAGCACATCGCGCAGGTGCACCACCTCGTCCTGTTCGTGCAGTTGCGTCTCTCCGCGCTCGCCCACGTTGACGTAGGCGGCGCGCAGCGTGTCGTGGTGCAGCAGGGCGGCATAGAACGGCAACTGGGTATCTTCCGCGCCGCTCTTGATGCGCTGGCGGGTGACGCTGTCGCTTTCGGTTTTGTAGTCGATCACCAGCACCGTGGGCTCGCCGGTGCTGGAGACGCCGTCGATGCGGTCGATGGTGCCGATCAGCTCCAGGTCGCCCAGCGGTTGCTTGGCCTTGACCTCGGCCTCGCGGAACATCGCGCCCTGCTGCTCGTGCCCGGCCAGCCAGTGCAAATAGCCGTCGCGCAGCTGCGCCCAGCCTGCAGCAAAGGGCAGAAAGTCGCCTTCTTGCAGGCGCTGCTGGCGCGTGACGGCTTCGGCGGCGGCGTCCATGCGGGCGCTGCGCTCGCCCGCATCGTCAGTGGGCTGATCGCGCAGGTCTTCATGAAAGCGCTGCAGCACCGCGTGCAGCCAGTTGCCAAAGTCGCGTTTGTCCACCTCGGCGTCCAGCTCGTCGGCCTCGCGCAGGCCCAGCTGGCGCTGGGCGAAGAAGCGGTAGGGACAGTGGCGCAGGTCCGAATACGCGGTAGACGAGAGCTGCTGCATGGGCAAGGCCTGGCCCACGGGCAAGGGGCGCAGCGTGGGGGTGGCCTGCACAGTGCGGGGCAGGCGGGCGTCGGCACCCTGCGCTGCGTCGCCTTGCAGTTGCAGGGCCAGCACCAGGGCGCTGGCCAGCAGCGGCTCCCCGCCTTCATCGCTGGTGCGCCACAGCACATCCACCATGGGCGTGCGCAACGCGTTGGCCCAGGCGGCGCGCTGGGCGGCTTCCAGCGTCTGGCGGGTGGGCAGGCCCCAGGCCTCGCGCTGGGCTTGAGACCAGTCGCCCGAGGGCTCGGGCGCGGGCTGCAGGCGCTTTTCATCGCTGCCCGGCAGCACGGCGGCGGCAAACGGGCGGCCCAGCAGCTGGGGCATGGGCAGCACCACCACGGGCGCTTCGGCCGATTGCGCTGCCACGTAACGCCCGGCCTCCAGCACATCCTTCACCCAGCGGGTGAACTCAGCCAGTGCCATGCGACGGCCTGCGGTCTCACCCCAACTCGCCAGCTCGGCCTGCTGGCCGTCTTGCAGGCGCAGGGCTGCCAGCATGCGCATGCCGGCAGGGTCGGCCTGCAGGCCCTGCCACTGGCCCGCCTGCTCCAGCACGGAACGCAGCGCCAACAGCCACTGCGGCAGGGGCCGTGCGGCGCGCAGGGTATCGCGCCAGCCTTCTACCGTAGCCACGGTGCGGGCCAGGGCGGGCTGGGCGCTGATATCTCGGGCCGCAGCGGCGCTCCACTGCGGCACCACGTTGCGGCGCAGCCATTGCTCCAGCCGGTTGACATCGGCAGGCGGCAGCGCGGGTGTGTGCTTGAGCCAGTCGAGTACGGCGTTGGACGACGCGTTCCACGCCGCCGCCTCCAGCGCGGCCATCAGGCGCGCTGCTGAACGGGTGGTGGAAAGAATCCAGCCGCTTTCATCGCGCACCAGCACGCCCTGGCTGTGCAGATGGGCCAGCACGCGGCGGATCAGGGCCCGGTCGGTAGCGGCCAGCGCCACGGGGATGCGGCCCTGCTCAATGTGGCGCAGCACGCAGGCGGCGGCACGGTGGGCTTCGTCCTCGGCGTCAGCCGCCGCATGCAGGGCCATCTGCGAGGGGGGTTGTGCAGAGGCAGACTCCGCATCCCACAGCGCCACGCAACACGCGCTGGCACCCCAGTGCTGCACCAGGGCAAGGTTGAGGGCGTCGGACTGAAAACCCTCCAGCACCACCAGCGCATCCACCGCGGCGCGCACGCCTGGCTCAAACAGTACATCGGTGGCGTGGCGCGAGGCCAGCACCCATTCCAGTGCCAGGCGGGCTACCAGGGCTTCGTAGTGCAGGGCACTGCCTTCGTTGGTGGTGGCGAGCAAGGCACGGGCCTCATCGCCCCAGGCGGCACGGCGTTCAGGCGGCACAGCAGCCACCACCGGGGCCAGCTGGGCTGCAGCTTCTTGCAAAGGGGTGGCCAGCACATCACGCAGCCCCGCCTGCCCCACGCGCTCCAGCAACGCCCGTGCCGTCAGGGTGTCGCGCGCCACGTCGCAAGCAAAGTCATCCTCCGCAGGCTCGAACCCTTGCAGTTGCCCGGCCCAGTTGCGTGTGGTTTCAAAACGCGGTGCAAACCCTTGTGGAAACTGCTGCGCCCAAAAGCGCTGGGCCCAGGGCATGAGCTGCGCATAAGGCACCAGCACCACCGTGCGCGCCAAGTGCGCGCCCTGGGCCTGCGCGTGGGCTGCCACCTGGGCCAGGGCGCGCTGCCACACTGCCGCGCAAGGCGAGGCGGGCTGATCGCTTTTCGCTATGACAGTCATAGCACTGCGAGACGCAGCCACACTGGTGAACGTGGGATTGGTTTCTGTCACAATGCCTGAACTTTAAACGTACACCGGTCCCAACCCGCTGAAAAACAAGGAATCCCGCCATGGCCAGCGAACTCATCAAACATGTCTCCGACGCCAGCTTTGAAGCCGACGTGCTGCAACCCGGCACACCGGTGCTGGTGGACTACTGGGCCGAATGGTGCGGCCCCTGCAAGATGATTGCCCCCATCCTCGACGAAGTTGCAGGCGCTTACCAAGGCAAGCTCACCATCGCCAAGATGAACGTGGACGAAAACCGCGAAATCCCCGCCAAGTACGGCATTCGCGGCATCCCCACCCTGATGCTGTTCAAGGACGGCCAGCTGGCAGCCACCAAAGTGGGCGCCATGAGCAAGGCCCAGCTGACCGCGTTCATCGACCAGCAACTGGCCGGATAAGCCCCCCAGTCGGCGCGCTGCACACCGCGCCGACTGCCCCTCACTTTTTGAGCGCACGCGTGGCAACGCCATCGATTGCGCAGCAGCTGTAGAACCCAGCGTTTTTTTCCTGTCATAATTTCGCCAGATCACCGGTTTGCAAGCATTGGCAACCGGCCCGAGATCCTCCAGGCGAGCCCGGACTGTCAACAGCAGCTCCCGTGGCACCAGCCCCACTCCCCCAAGATACCTACTTACTCCGCCAAGGAGTCTTTCCATGCACTTAAACGAACTCAAGGCACTGCACGTGTCTGAAGTCCTGAAGCAGGCCGAAGAACTCGAAATCGAAAACACAGGCCGGATGCGCAAACAGGAATTGATGTTTGCGATCATCAAGAAGCGCGCCAAGGCAGGCGAGCAGGTATTTGCCGACGGGGTGCTGGAAATCCTGCCCGACGGATTCGGCTTTTTGCGCAGCCCAGACACCAGCTTCACGGCCAGCACGGACGACATCTACATCAGCCCCAGCCAGGTGCGCCGTTTCAACCTGCACACCGGCGACATGATCGAAGGTGAAGTGCGCACACCCAAGGACGGCGAGCGCTACTTTGCCCTGACCAAGCTGGACAAGGTCAACGGCGGCCCACCCGAGCAGAACAAGCACAAGGTGATGTTCGAAAACCTGACGCCCCTGTTCCCCAAGGAACAGATGCGGCTGGAGCGCGACATCAAGGGCGACGAGAACATCACCGGCCGCATCATCGACATCATTGCTCCCATTGGCCGCGGCCAACGCGCACTGATCGTGGCGCCCCCCAAGAGCGGCAAGACGGTGATGATGCAGCACATCGCCCACGCCATCACGGCCAATAACCCCGACGTGCACCTGATGGTGCTGCTGGTGGACGAGCGCCCTGAAGAAGTGACGGAAATGCAGCGCACGGTCAAGGGCGACATCATTGCCTCCACCTTCGACGAACCCGCCGCCCGCCACGTGCACGTGGCCGAAATGGTGATCGAGCGCGCCAAGCGCCTGGTGGAGCTGAAGAAAGACGTGGTGATCCTGCTGGACTCCATCACCCGCCTGGCCCGCGCCTACAACAACGTCGTGCCCTCCAGCGGCAAGGTGCTGTCGGGCGGTGTGGACGCCGCCGCGCTGCAGCGCCCCAAGCGCTTCTTCGGCGCAGCCCGCAAGGTGGAAGAAGGCGGTTCGCTCACCATCATCGCCACCGCGCTGGTCGATACCGGCAGCCGCATGGACGAAGTGATCTTCGAAGAATTCAAAGGCACGGGCAACTGCGAAATCCACCTGAACCGCCGCCTGTACGAAAAGCGCGTGTTCCCCGCCATCGAGATGAACAAGAGCGGCACACGCCGTGAAGAGCTGCTGCTGGCACCCGAGATCCTGCAAAAGACCCGCATCCTGCGCCAGTTCATGTACAACATGGACGAGATCGAGTCGATGGAGCTGATGATCAAGAACATGAAGGCCACCAAGACCAATGTGGACTTCTTCGACATGATGCGCAGGGGCGGCTGAGACCCATGACAGTCAACGCGGGACTGCCGATAGCAGGCCCCAGGTGACCAAAAAACAGGCAACTCGCAGTCTGTGCAATAATGGCAGGCTTTTTCTTGCGGAAAGTACATCGGACTGGCCGATGCGGCTCCCGCAGCTGACTCAAGGAAGATCATGAAAGAAGGCATTCACCCCAATTACCGCGAAGTGCTGTTCGTGGACCTGTCCAACGGCTTCAAGTTCGTGACCCGTTCGTGCGTGAACACCAAGGAA
Organism: Acidovorax sp. DW039; assembly: GCF_037101375.1. NCBI lineage: Bacteria > Pseudomonadati > Pseudomonadota > Betaproteobacteria > Burkholderiales > Comamonadaceae > Acidovorax > Acidovorax sp. DW039. The sequence goes on from NZ_AP029019.1 coordinate 3,394,210, forward strand.
ACCGAAACCTTTGAAGGCAAGGAATATCCTCTGTTCAAGCTGGATACCTCCTCTGAATCTCACCCCTTCTACACCGGCACACAAAAGTCGGTGGACAACATGGGTGGCCGCGTGGAGCGCTTCCGCAACCGCTTCGGCAAGACCGCAGCGAAGTAATTCGCCGCAGTTCGCCACAAAGGCAGCCCGGGCAACCGTGCTGCCTTTTTCTTTGGTTTTGCATTTATCCTCGGCAGGGCCTGTTTTTATCGACGGTCTTGCACCCAGTTTCGCGTGAATCCTCCCACCCCCGCCATCGTCAGCCAAAAAGCCGTTCAGGCACTGCCCCGCTGGGCCTTGCTGCTGCTGTGTCTGGCCTATGTGGTGCCGGGCTTTGTGGCACGTGATCCGTGGAAGAACTCCGACGTCACGGCATTTGGATACATGCTGGCGTTGGCCCAGCAAAAGACCGCTTGGTTGAGCCCCCTGCTGGGCGGCTTGCCGCCTGAGACGGATGGGCTGCTTCCCTACTGGATGGGCGCACTGGCCATACAGTGGGCGCCCGATTGGCTGTCACCCGACATGGCCGTGCGCCTGCCTTTTGGCCTGCTGCTGTCGCTGACCCTGGTGGCAACCTGGTACGGCGTGTACTACCTGGCCCGCAGCCCTGCAGCGCAGCCCGTCGCCTTTGCATTTGGTGGCGAGGCGAGCCCCACCGATTACGCCCGCGCCATGGCTGACGGAGGCCTGCTCGCCTTGCTGGCGTGCCTGGGTTTGGCCCAGCTTTCACACGAGACCACCAGCTATGTGGTGCAACTCTGCTGCACAGCACTGGTCTTCTATGGCGTGGCGGCGTTGGCTTTTCACACAGTCATTCCAGCCGTTGCTCTGGCCATAGGCCTTTCGGGTCTGGCGCTGGCGGGAGCCCCTGCGTTGGCTACCCTGTTCGGCATCGGGGGCGCCTGGCTGATCTGGCGCACAGCAGAGCAGGAGATGCCCCACCGCAAAGTGTGGACCATCGCAATGCTGGGGCTGTTGCTGGCCGTGGCCCTGCTGGCATGGCAGCTGGATCTCTGGCGCTGGCGCATCGTCGGTACGGAGGCCGGGGGCAAGGAAGTCCCCAGCCTCATCAAGCTTTTGCTGTGGTTCGGGTGGCCCGCATGGCCTCTGGGCCTGTGGACACTGTGGCGCTGGCGCAAGCAGATTGCCAGCAAGCAGTGGCACCGCCATCTGTGGTTGCCTATCTGGTTCTCGCTGGTGTCGTTTGGCGCCACAGCCACCACAGCGCCCGCAGACCGTGCCTTGCTGCTAGGGCTGCCCGCACTGGCTACCTTGTCCGCTTTTGCCCTGCCCACCCTAAGCCGCGCCGTGGCAGCGTTGATTGACTGGTTCACGCTGCTGTTTTTCAGTATTGCAACACTCACCATCTGGGTGATCTGGATAGCGATGCAGACCGGTGTGCCAGCCAAGCCCGCGGCCAATGTGGCCAAGCTGGCTCCGGGGTTCACCCCCTCTTTTTCGCTGCTGGCCCTGCTGGTCGCCCTGGCAGCGTCAGCCGCATGGTGCAGCCTGGTGTGGTGGAGAGCATCACGCGACCGCATCGTGATATGGAAGAGCCTGGTTCTGCCAGCCAGCGGCGCCACTCTGGGGTGGCTGCTCTTGATGACTTTGTGGCTGCCCTTGCTCAACTATGCACGCAGCTACGCACCGCAGACAGCGGAACTGCTGCAACGCATGCCTGGTGTGCAGCAGACCTGTGCGCAGACCTACGGACTGAGCCGGGCCCAGATGGCCGCCTTCCAATACCACGGCGGCCTGACGTTGCAGCCGGTGGCAGAAAACAAGACCTCTACATCACTCAGCAATGGCGGCCCAGCCCAGCCCCTTAGCTGCCCCTGGCTGCTGGTGGACATTGCCTCGTGGCCCGCTCCGGCCGATGTGCTGAACGCTGAGGAATGGGTGCCGGTCGCCACAGTGCCGCGGCCGACAGACAAGAACGATCAGGTTTTGCTGTTCAAACGCGCAGAGGCTGCGCCCTCCGCAGACTGACCCCGTCACAGCTGTCGCGCCTTCGCCGACGCTTCACGCTGCCGTCTGTTCGCAGGCAGCTTTTTTTAAGACATGACAGTACAACACTCGCCCCCTACCTCTGTATCGGCAGAGCTTCCCACCATCACGCGCCATGCGGGCACCGTCCTGGCCGGGCAACTGGCAGTGATGGCTTTTGGCGTGACAGATACGCTGGTGGCGGGCCGCAGTGGTGAAGGGGCGCTGGCCGCACTTTCTGTCGGCTCTGCCATCTTCATCAGCATCTACGTTGCATTGATGGGCGTGTTGCAAGCTCTCATGCCCGTGTGGGCGCAGCAGCGCGGTGCGGGCCAGCTCTTGGCGTTGGGCCAGTCAGTTCGTCAGTCGCTCTACCTTTGCCTGCTGGCAAGTGTCATAGGCATGGCTCTGTTGCTGTCTCCAGCCCCGCTGCTGCGGTGGACAGAAATTCCTGCAGCCCTGCGTGCCGATGTGGAGACCTATCTCGCCATCCTGGCTTTTGCTCTGCCTGCCGCCCTGCTGTTTCGCATTTACAGCACCCTGAATCAGGCTTTGGGCAAACCGCAGCTGGTAACCTGGCTTCAGGTGGGCTCCATGTTCGTCAAGATTCCGCTGTCCATCTGGTTCACCCTGGGAGGCTGGGGGTTGCCCGCGCAGGGGGTGGCTGGCTGCGCGTGGGCCACGCTGGTGGTGAACTACACGATGCTGGGGCTGGCATGGTGGCTGGTCAAGACTCAGGACATCTACACCCCCCTGCAACTGTGGCGCGCGCTGGAGCGCCCCCACGGTCCGACACTGCGCGGCTTTGTCCAGCTGGGGGTGCCAGCGGGCCTGGCCATCATGGTAGAAGTGACCTCCTTCACGCTCATGGCGCTGTTTATCGCACGGCAAGGCACCACGGCAGCAGCAGCGCACCAGATTGCATCGAACGTTGCAGCATTGCTGTACATGGTGCCCCTGTCGCTCGCCATTGCATCAAGCACGCGGGTGGGCTACTGGCTGGGCGCAGGCCACGCCCGCTATGCCCGCAAGGTAGTGCACATGGGTTTTTCGCTTTCAGCGCTTACAGGTATTGCGCTGGCAGCTATTCTTTTTATAGCAAAGGAAGGAATTGCCTCGCTGTACTCCAGCAGCACCGCAGTGACAGGCGTGGCTGCAGGGCTCTTGCTGTGGGTGGCGGCCTACCATGTGGCCGATGCCAGCCAGACATTCTGCGTGTTCGTACTGCGCTGCTATCGTATTACGGTGGCACCGCTGGTGGTGTACAGCGTCCTGCTGTGGGGCCTCGGATTGGGGGGCGGTTACCTGCTGGCGTATGGCCCGTGGCAGATCACCACTGCCGAACTGGGAGCCCAGGTCAGCCCCACCCCCTTCTGGGCCTGCAGCGCCTTGGCACTCCTTGTCACAGCGGTGGCCTTTGTGCTGATGCTCAGCAGGGCTGCTGCCAAGGCAGCAGATACGCCCCCATCCCGTTCAGCGTAAACGGTTGGCAGGGAAAGTGACCGAGAACACCGAACCCTTGCCCACCTCGCTGGCAATGTCCAGCTGCGCCCCGTGCCGCTGCAGCACATGCTTGACGATCGCCAATCCCAGCCCCGTACCACCGGTTTCGCGTGAGCGGCTGCGGTCCACCCGGTAAAAGCGCTCCGTCAGGCGGGGGATATGCTCAGGAGCAATACCAGGCCCCGTGTCTTTAACGCAGAAATGGGCCGAGCCATCGCCACCGCGCTGCCAGGACACCGTGATGGAGCCCCCCGCAGGGGTGTACCGGATGGCGTTGCTGATGATGTTGGATAGCGCGCTTTGCAGCTCCACCGCCACGCCCGCGATCTCGCCCATGTCCTTGAGGGCGCTGGCAGGCGGAAACTCCAGCACATGCAGGCGTGACTGGTTCTGGGTGAGCAGCGCTGACAAGGCGCGACCTTCATCCTCGCAACGCTGCATGAGCACTTGCACGGGCGTCCATTCCGACACGCCCGGCAGTGGACTCCCCTCCAGACGAGAGAGGGTGAGCAAATCCTGCACCACGCTTTGCATGCGCGAGGCCTGCTGCGCCATCATGCCCAGGTAGCGCCCGCGCTCGTCTGCCGACAAAGGCAATGTCTGGAGGGTTTCCACAAACCCGATCAGCACCGTGAGCGGTGTGCGGATCTCGTGGGAGACGTTGGCAACAAAGTCGCGGCGCATCGCGTCGGCCTGCTCCAGCGCGGTGACGTCGCGCGAGAGCAGGAGCTTGCGGCCATCGCCATAGGGATGCAGGTGAACGGAGATGCGCACGGGCCGCGAGGGTTTGCTGTCCCGCCCCTGCAGCACCACATCGTGCGAAAAATCGTGCGCTGCGTAGTAGGCACTGAAGTCCGGATCGCGCACCAGATTGCCAATGAACTGCATCACGTCGCGCTGGGCATCGATGCCGAACTGGCTGGCCGCAATCTGATTGCACCACTCGATGTGTCCCTCGCGGTCGAGCAGCACCACGCCGTTCGGGGTGGCCTGCAATGCCGCCAGAATTTCCTGCAGGCGGCTTTGGCTGTCCTGTTCCTTGGCTTCACTCTGACGCAGCAGCCGACGTGCACGGTCTGCCGCCTCGCCCCACATGCCGCGCATGGAAGGGGCTTTTGCCAGGTCACCCGTCCGCAGCCAGCGCAGCACACGCGCCCCACGGGACAGATCCCACACAAACCATGCCCACGCGGCCACAGCCGCGCCAATGGCAGCCCCCCAGGGCCCTGCCCTCCACCAGCCCAAGCCACCACCCACCAATTGCCAGCTCAGGAAAAAAACAAATCGCCACAACATGCGGGACGCACCGCTTTCTCAAAAAAAGCAGGCCACGCATCGCTGCGGGCCTGCAGGCAGCCACTTCAGGAGTGGCTATTCATTGATCAAGAGAACCACCGGGCCACTACTCAGGCCTGCATCAAGGCTTGGGGCTGTCCCGTCAGGCGGTATCCCGCCCCACGCACTGTTTCCACCATCACGCCAGCACTTCCCAAGGCTTCGCGCAGGCGTTTCACATGTACGTCCACGGTGCGCTCTTCGATAAAGACGTGGTCACCCCACACCTTGTCGAGCAATTGCGAGCGGCTATGCACCCGCTCGGAGTGCTTCATGAGGAAGTGCAACAGCTTGAACTCGGTCGGCCCGACCTTGAGGGGCTGGCCCTGGAAGGACACCCGGTAGGTGGCAGCATCCAGCACCAGATCACCGATGGTGACGCTGTCGTTCACCTGCTCCGGCGCGCGGCGGCGCAGCACCGCACGAATGCGGGCGAGCAGCTCCTGCGTGGAGAAGGGCTTGGTGATGTAGTCATCAGCCCCCGCATCCAGCCCTGCCACCTTGTCAGGCTCATCGCCACGGGCTGTGAGCATGATGATGGGGATGGGCTTGATACGGCTGTCTGCACGCCACTTGCGTGCCAGCTGCAAGCCACTTTGGCCAGGCAACATCCAGTCCAGCAGGATCACATCGGGCAGCACCGCATCCAGCTCACGCTGCGCAGACTCACCATCCTCCGACCAAATGGGCTGGAAGCCGTTGTGCCGCAGGTTCACGGCAATCAGTTCGGCAATCGCGGGTTCGTCTTCAACGATCAGCACCCGGGGCATTTTCTTCATGTCAACGCCCCTCCTTCACTGCAACACGGTCGATTCAATATCGTCCATCGCCGCGTGACGGACGTCCTTGCCCTTGACCAGATAGATGATGAGTTCAGCCACATTCTTGGAATGGTCACCGATGCGCTCGATGGCCTTGGCCAGGAACAGCAGGTCCAGGCTGGCAGAGATGGTACGGGGGTCTTCCATCATGTAGGTCACCAGCTTGCGCACAAAGCCGTCGAACTCCTTGTCGATCAGGTCATCCTCCTTGAGGATGGCAAGCGCGGCCTTGGTGTCCAGACGGGCAAACGCATCGAGCGCCTTGCGCAGCAGGCCCGAAGCCAGGTCTGCCGCCACACGCAGATCGCTGGAGGGCAGTGCGCGTGCAGCGCCACTTTCGATGATGGACTTGACCATGCGGGCCATCTTGTGGGCCTCGTCCCCCATACGCTCCAGATTGGCGGTGGCCTTGGAGAAGGCGATCAGCAAGCGCAGATCACGCGCTGTGGGCTGGCGGCGGGCGATGATGGAGGAGAGTTCGTGGTCGATCTCCACTTCCATCGCATTCACGCGCTGCTCCATGGCAGCCACCTGCTCCACAGCTTCCATGCTGAACTGGGACAAGGCGTAGATGGCCTGGCGAATCTGCGACTCCACCAGCCCACCCAGTTCCATCACCCGGGATGAAACGCTGTTGAGCTCACTGTCAAACTGGGTGGAGAGATGTTTTTCTGGCATGGTGTCTCCTCAGCCGAAACGGCCGGTAATGTAGTCTTCGGTTTCCTTGCGCTGGGGCTTGAAGAACATCTGCTCGGTCTCTCCAAATTCCACCAGATCGCCCAGATACATGTATGCGGTGTAGTCGCTGCAACGCGCTGCCTGCTGCATGTTGTGGGTCACGATCACCACGGTGTAATCGTTCTTGAGTTCGGCAATCAGTTCTTCCACCTTGGCGGTGGAGATCGGGTCCAGCGCAGAGCAAGGCTCATCCAGCAGCAACACTTCAGGCTTGATGGCAATGCCGCGCGCAATGCACAGACGCTGCTGCTGACCACCCGAAAGGCTGGAGCCGCTCTGGTTGAGCTTGTCCTTGACCTCGTTCCACAGCGCCGCCTTGCGCAGCGCCCATTCCACACGGTCGTCCATATCAGTGGCGTTGAGGTTCTCAAAGAGCTTCACGCCAAAGGCAATGTTGTCATAGATGGACATGGGGAACGGCGTAGGCTTCTGGAACACCATGCCCACCTTGGCACGCACCAGGGCCACGTCTTGCTTGCTGGTGAGCAGGTTTTCGCCGTCCAGCACGATCTGCCCTTCGGCACGCTGCTCGGGGTACAGCTCAAACATGCGGTTGAAGGTGCGCAGCAGCGTGGACTTGCCGCAACCCGAGGGACCGATAAAGGCAGTGACCTTGTTCTCGGGGATATCGAGGTTGATGCCCTTGAGGGCGTGAAACTTGCCGTAATAGAAGTTGAGGTCGCGCACCGTGATCTTGGCGTTGGCCTGCGCGGTCACTGTCGTTGTGGAGGGCATGAATGTCTTCCTAAGTTATTTCTGACGGGTCACTACGCGCGCCAGGATGTTGAGGCCGAGAACCGCCACCGTGATCAGGAACACACCGGCCCAGGCCAGTTGTTGCCAGTTTTCGTAAGGGCTCATCGCAAACTTGAAAATCGTCACGGGCAAGCTGGCCATGGGTTTGGACAGGTCCGCGTTCCAGAACTGGTTGTTCAAGGCGGTGAACAGCAGAGGTGCCGTCTCACCCGCAATACGGGCAACGGCCAGCAACACACCGGTGATGACACCGGCACGCGCTGCGCGCAATGTCACCATCGTGATCACGCGCCACTTGGGTGTGCCCAGGGCATAGGCTGCCTCACGCAGGCTGGCAGGCACCAGCAAAAGCATGTTCTCGGTCGTGCGAATGACCACAGGGATCACAATCAGCGCCAAGGCCAGCACGCCTGCGTAACCCGAGAAGCTCTTGAACCGTGCCACCACGACTGCATAGACAAACAGGCCGATCACGATGCTGGGGGCCGACAGCAGGATGTCGTTCACAAACCGCGTGGTCGAGGCCAGCCAGCTGCGTGACTCGTATTCAGCCAAGTAGATACCCGCCATGATGCCCACAGGCGTGCCCACAAAGGTTGCCAGCAGCACCATGACCACCGAACCGAAAAGCGCATTGGCAATACCGCCCACCTCATTGGGTGGAGGCGTCATCTGCGTGAACAGTGCCAGGCTGAGGCCACCGAGCCCGAGACGGATGGTTTCCCAAAGAATCCAGATCAGCCAGATCACACCAAACAGCATGGCCGCAAGCGAGAGCGTCAAAGCAATCTGGTTGACGCGCTTGCGACTGTTGTAACGCGCCAGGCGCACTTGCGACATCTCCGCCGCAGAAATCAGGCGTTGGGAAGTACTCATGAGCGTGCCCCTTCACCCTTCTTCAGGCGCGACAACAACAGCTTGGACAGCGACAGCACCACAAACGTGATGAAGAACAGCACCAGTCCCAGATAAATCAGCGATGCCTGGTGCAGGCCTTCACCGGCTTCGGCAAATTCATTGGCAAGTGCTGAGGTAATGCTGTTGGCCGCTTCAAAGACCGATAGGGAATCGAGCTGGTTCATATTGCCGATGACAAACGTCACTGCCATGGTTTCACCCAGCGCACGCCCCAGCCCCAGCATGATGCCGCCCAGCACACCGGTCTTGGTGAAAGGCAGCACCACTTTCCACACCACTTCCCATGTGGTGGCACCCAGGCCATAAGCGGATTCCTTGAGCAATGCGGGGGTGACCTCAAACACATCACGCATCACAGAGGCGATGAAGGGAATGATCATGATGGCCAGAATGATGCCGGCCGAGAGAATGCCGATACCCACAGGAGGACCGGACACAAAGGCCCCCAGGTAGGGAACGCCGCTGAAAAGCGATTGCAGGGGTTGCTGAACAAACCGCGCAAGGATGGGACCAAAAACCATCAACCCCCACATCCCGTAAACGATGGAGGGGACTGCGGCCAGAAGCTCGATCGCCGTGCCCAGCGGGCGCTTGAGCCATGCAGGCGACAGCTCCGTCAGGAACAGAGCGATACCAAAACTCACAGGCACGGCAATCAGCAACGCAATGACGGAGGTTGCCAGCGTGCCGTAGATCATGACCAGGCCGCCGTAATCGTTCTGTACCGGATCCCAGACGCTACGGGTCAGGAAGCTGAGGCCGTATTTCTCGATAGAAGGCCAAGCGCCCACCACCAGGGAGGCAAGAATGCCCAGCAGCAGAAGCAGCGTCAGCACAGCAGCGCCACGAGCCAGCCAACCGAAGATGCGGTCAGCCAGCATTCCTGAAATCAGCGGGCGCGGGCGGGGAGGAGTGGTCCGTTGAGCGGCTCGCTCCGCCTGAGAAGGCGAAGCCTGCGGGACCGGCAGGATAGTAGACACGTTCTGGGCCTTGTATGACAAAAATGCGCCTTAGGGGCTGGCAAGCCTGACGCCCACCAGCCCTGCAGGCATTACTTGTACGAAATAGCCTTGCCAGAGGCGTCCTGGATACCAGCCCAAGACTTGAGGATGGTTTCCTTCACGCTGTCAGGCATGGGCACATAGTCAAGGTCTGTCGCAGTCTTGTCACCCGACTTGTAAGCCCATTCAAAGAATTTCAACGAAGTCGCTGCCTGAACGGGCTTGTCCTGCGCCTTGTGCATCAGGATGAAGGTGGCACCAGTGATAGGCCAGGATTCCTTGCCGGGCTGGTTGGTCAGGATCTGATAGAAGCTCTTGGCCCAGTCTGCACCCGCAGCGGCCGCCTTGAAGGCCGTGTCATCAGGGGCCACGAAGTTGCCATCGGCGTTTTGCATCTGCACGTAGGTCATCTTGTTCTGTTTGACGTACGCGTATTCAACGTAACCGATGGAGTTGGGCAGACGCCCCACAAAAGCGGCAACGCCTTCGTTGCCCTTGCCACCTGCACCGGTAGGCCAGTTGACTGCAGTGCCTTCGCCGACCTTGGACTTCCACTCAGCATTGACCTTGCTCAGGTAGTTGGTAAAGATGAAGCTGGTGCCAGAGCCATCGGCGCGGCGCACAGGTGCAATGGCAGCATCAGGCAGTGCAACACCAGGATTCAGCGCCTTGATCGCTGGATCGCTCCAGTTGTTGATCTTGCCCAGATAGATATCGCCCAACACCTGGCCGCTGAGCTTGATCTGACCGGGGTTGATGCCCTTGATGTTGACCACAGGCACCACGCCGCCAATCACGGTAGGGAACTGGACCAGGCCCTTCTTGCTGAGTTCATCGTCCTTCAGTGGCGCATCAGAGGCGCCAAAATCCACGGTCTTGGCTTCGATCTGGCGCAGACCGGCACCCGAACCCACCGACTGATAGTTGATCTTCACGCCAGTGGCCTTGTTGTAGTCGGCCGCCCACTTGGAGTACAGAGGTGCGGGAAAGCTGGCACCTGCGCCCGTTGCTTCTTGCTGGGCCATGGCGTTGGAAAAAGCACCTGCAGCCACCAAGCCGGCAACCAGAACTCGAATCGCAGACAGTTTCATGGAAGAACCTCTAGAGTGAATAAGTTGGGATGACCGGTACTCTAGGACGGCTGTATGACAGTGATGTGACACACAAAGCCATATGTCACAACCGTCAAACCCACCTTCAGGCCGCCATGCACTGGCATTCGCACCTCCGAGCCCAGCCTCGTTGAAGGACGAGTTCCCACAAACCGTTGAGCGCTGTCAACCCATTAGCGCGGGTTCCCCAGTGATGTCATGAGACTGACATACATGGCTCTTACGCTCCTGCTTCCACTCCATCGTGTGGCACACCTCAGGGCGGGCTTTGCACTCGCGTCTCCCACGTCAGCACAGGAAACACGAAGCCGATCCACCTCTGATGGAACCAGTGGCCCCTTGCGAGACGAAGCTTCAGCCAGAACTTTCCAGCGCCCTCGGCTCAGCCGACAGTCATGAGCGGTCGCACTCATCCGATCGATAACAGAGACAAACCATGTGCCCTTTGCATGCCCCCAAGCCCGCTTTTGGCATAGCCCAGCAGGAAATCCTGACCTTCAGCACCAACGTCCAAGAGCAAAGTTGGGGTGCAGATACGCGCCTGCAGCGACGTACATGGATGAAGGGATTGTTGGCGACCGGGCTGTGGAAGGCTGGCGGGGCACTAGCGCAAGGCGAGAACACCCGTAACCCGGTCATTGCGCAGGTGGTGGACATGTCGCCTGGACAACAGGACGTCAGTCGGGACTTTCTGACCGGGTCACGCGCCGCATGGCAAGACATCAATGCGCGCGGTGGCATCCAAGGCAGACCCGTCCAGCACGTGGTACTGGAAACGGACGGAACTGCGGCACAGGTGCAGTCGGCATGGCAAACCGCATACCGCATGAGCCAATGCGTGGCTCTGGCCGGTTGCGTGGGGCATCAGGTAGCTTCATTGCTGGCGAGACACCAAAGCAGCACGGATGCCACCAACCCCTTGCCATTGATTGCGCCATGGCTCCATCAAACGCTGGCGTCCAGCACGACAGATACCGTGTTTGATGTCTTCGCTGATCAGCGAGCACAGATTACGCACGCGCTCAAGTCGCTGGCATCCATGGGCGTCACAGAACTGGGTGTCGCTTATTCAGCCGGGCAAGACACCACCCAAGCCCAGCAGTCAGTCAGCCAGGCGGCGCAAGAGCAAAACGTCAAGGTACGACCCGTGGGAAATGGGTCATCTTTAGCCCAACCCATCGTCCTCTTCATCGGGGGTACCCCAGAGTTACACGCGTTCCTCGGAAAGCTCAAGCTACCCGCTGGCAGGCAGTGCTATGTGATCGCCCTGGCGGACGTCAATCTTCAGGTTTTGGCCCAGATGGGCGGGCTTCCACCTCGGATATCTGTCATTGCCACGCAAACGGTACCGTTGGTGACCTCCAGCATAGCCATCGTCCGCTCGTATCGCGAGACCTTGGCCAGGCTTTATGACGAGCCCCCCTCCCCTCAAGGGCTCGCAGGCTTTATTGCGGCACGTTACACCGCCGAAGTGCTGCAGCAAACCAGCGGTGCACTCCAACGCAGCGCGGTGCTGTCGTCCTTGCAACAGCGACGGTCGGTCAACTTGGGAGGATGGAATGTGAGCTATCAAGACAAAAAACGCTTGGCAGCGTTCGTCACACAAAGCATGCTGTCGCCGGACGGACGCATTGTGGGTTGACCCTTCAAAGCCTCACTCCGAATAGGTGGCAGTGCTATGCTGCCCGGCATCCAAAATAAGAGACTGAGCGCACACCGCCCCCATGCAAAACGGAACACTACTGGCAGCTGTGGACCTTGGATCCAACAGCTTTCGTCTCGAAATTGGCCGCTTCGAACACGGCCACATCCACCGGGTGGAATACCTGAAGGAAACGGTTCGCCAAGGCAATGGCCTGGACGAAAACCGCAATCTGACACCTGAAGCCATGGAGCGGGGCTGGGCTTGTCTGGCACGTTTTGGGGAACGACTGGCAGGGTTCCCCAAAGAGCACGTTCGCGCGGTCGCCACCCAGACACTGCGCGAGGCGCGCAACCGTGAGGAATTTTTGCGCCGCGGCAGTGAAGTTCTGGGATACCCGATCGACGTGGTCTCCGGCGTGGAGGAAGCACGCCTGATTTATCAGGGCGTGGCACGGCTTCTTCCACAATCGGACGAGCGGCGACTGGTGGTGGATATAGGAGGACGCTCCACCGAACTGATATTGGGCCAGCAGTTTGCGCCGCAGTCGGTCGCTTCATTCCGGGTCGGCAGCGTGGCTTGGTCCAGCCGCTATTTCCCGGACGGGGCATTCACACCTCAGGCATTTTTGGCGGCAGAAATCGCAGCCAAAGCAGTACTGGACGAGGCGCTGACCGTATTCCGCCGCGATGCATGGGAAATTGCCTATGGCTCATCAGGCACAGCAGGAGCGGTGGGCGACGTGCTTCACGCCCTTGGAGGCACCAAAGGATTGATCACCCGTTCGGGTCTGGAAGCCCTGAAAGACAAGTTGCTACGGGCACAAAGCGCCGACCGCATTCGCATGGAGGGCCTCAAGGAAGACCGACGGGCCGTCATAGGGGGGGGCATCAGCGTGTTACGTGCGGTGTTCGATCTCTTGGAAATTGACGAGATGCACGTGGCACAGGGGGCACTGAGACAAGGGGCACTCTACGATTTGCTGGACCGGGAGCAGCCTGAAACCGACTTGCGTACCAGCACGGTGCATGCACTGATGCAGCGCTTCGCGGTGGATTCTGCTCATGCAGAGCGTGTATCACACACCGCATGCACCCTGTTCCATCAGGCAGCAGGCCCAGACAGTGAGAGAGCTGCGCGCAAGCTGGAGTGGGCCGCAAAATTGCATGAAGTGGGATGTCGCATATCGCACAGTGATTACCACCGCCATGGCGCCTACATTCTGGACAACACAGATGCCGCCGGATTTGCATTGCCGGAGTTGCACCGCCTGAGCATTCTGGTCCTCGGCCAACGAGGCAAGGTACGCAAGCTGGAAGCAGATCTTTCTGACGCCACCTTTGCCCTGCAACTGCTATGCCTGAGGCTGGCAGTGGCCCTCTGCCACGCAAGGCGTTCGCCCGACATTTCGGCCATGCATCTGCGCAGGGACCAGCGCACTTTCAGGCTGAATACGCCCACGGATTGGGCCAAAACATTCCCCCAGTCTGCACACCTGTTGCAGGAGGAAGTCAGCGCATGGCAGAAGACACCGTGGGAACTGGTGTGGCAAGCTGATTGAAGCCCCAGAATAAACGGTATAAACTGTTTATATCGTTTAAGGAGCATATCATGAGCACACTCACAGAATCAAAGCCCGCCGCTGCCGCCAAAGAACAGCCACAGACAACATCTGCCGCCAGCACGAAAAAGGTCGTTGCTGCTGCAGCCAAGTCTGACGCCCCCAAGGCAAAGGCAGCCAAGGCCAGCACAGCAGACAAGTCCGCCAAGCCAGTCAAAGCCCCCAAGGCAAGCAGCCCCAAAGAGGTCAAGGCCAAGAAGCCCAAGCTGGTGCGTGACAGCTTCACCATCCCCAAAGACGAGTACGCGGTCATTGAGAGCCTGAAGCAACGCGCAGTCGGTCTGGCGCACCCCGTCAAGAAAAGTGAATTGCTGCGCGCAGGCTTGAAGCTATTGGTGGGCCTTTCGGATTCGGCACTGCACGCTGCGCTGAAAGCAGTTCCATCCATCAAGACGGGACGTCCCAACAAAGAACCGGTTGCGAATCAGGTAGCGCCAGCACCAAAAACCAAGCCTTCAGGAAAGACGCGCTCAGCCAAATAAGCGCTGAGTTCCCCATTCTCTCGGCGCAGGGATGAATGAAGTACAGAGAGCGCGTTTGTTCACGCACCGCTGCACCTGCATTCTTGCGCTCAAAAGTAATCGGGAGACTGCACTGCCATCACCACGGTCTGGCTTTGATCCATGCGCTGGCGTTGACGAAGCCACCACACAGCGCCTTTGCGCACCGCACAATCCTGGGCCTGCAGGCCGATGAGTTGGGCGATGACCTGACCGAGCATGGGTTGATGGCCTACCACGAGGAAAGAGCCGCGACCATGCGGCCAGTGGACCAATTCGAGAAGGTCCTGGGCTGTGCCTCCCGGTAGAAGCTCTGCTCGCAATTTGAATTTGCGCCCCAATACTGCGGCCGTCTGCTCGGTGCGGCGAGCGGGGCTGGCCAGCACACGCAAGCCCTCTGGTAGCTGACGATCTAACCAGGCCGCCATCCGAGCGGCCTGCTTTTCCCCTCTGGGCGTCAGGGCTCGCGCAAGGTCATCTACACCATCGCCAGCCTCCTCAGCTTCTGCGTGGCGCCAAAGAATCAGATCCATGGGATTCTTCCTGCAGATTGTCAGGCGACAAGCGCGCTTGCAGTGCCGTAGCGATTCATCAGCGCCACCTGCGCCCCGTGCCCATGCTGCGGATTGGAGGGCCGCCGATACGTACCATCGGCTTCCAGCGTCCAGGCATCACGGTCGTCGTGGAGATAGGCCACCAGGCACTCGTCAACGATTTGCTGACGCAACGCAGGGTCAGTGACAGGCCAAGCCAGCTCCACACGGCGCATCATGTTGCGGTTCATCCAGTCTGCGCTGGAGAGATACAGATCCTCGCTCTCGCCACACCGGAAATAAAACACACGGGTGTGCTCCAGAAAACGACCAATGATGGATCGCACACGGATGTTCTCCGTCATTTGAGGCTGTTGCGCGGCCAGCATGCAGGCACCTCGCACGATCAGGTCAATACGCGCCCCCGCCTTACCCGCTTGCACCAAGGCACGAATCAGCGCTTCGTCAGTCAGCGCATTCATCTTGAGCACAATACGAGCGTCCAGCCCTTTGCTGGCAGCCGCACGCACCTGTTCAATCTTGTCCAGCATTCGACGCTGCAGATGAAAAGGTGCAAGGATCAGCTTGCGCAAACGTGGAGGGCGATTCTGACTCGCGAGGTGGCTGAACACACCATCCATGTCAGAGGTGGTTTCTTCGTCTGAAGTGAGGTAGCTGATGTCGGTGTAAAGCCGTGCAGTCCTGACGTTGTAATTGCCCGTGGAAAGATGTCCATAGCGACGCAAACGCCCACCTTCGCGGCGGGTGACCAGCAGCATCTTGGCGTGGGTTTTGAGGCCGACGACGCCATACACCACCTGCGCCCCCAGGGACTCCAGGGCTTCCGCCCAACTGATGTTGGCTTCTTCATCAAACCGGGCTTTCAGTTCTACAACCGCCATCACTTCTTTGCCGCGGCGTACGGCCTCTGCCAAGAGTTCCATCATTTCCGAGTCAGCACCCGTGCGGTAGATGGTCTGCTTGATGACGAGGACCTGCGGGTCATTCACCGCCTCACGAAGAAAGCTCAGAACGCCGTCAAAGCTTTCGAACGGCTGGTGTATGACAACATCTTTGTCGCGCAGCTGCTCCATGATGGAAACATCAGGCTGCAACTGCCGGGGCCAAGAGGCGCGCCAGGGCGGGAACAACAGTGCCGGGTCATTGACCAAGTCCACCAGTTGGGTCAAGCGCACAAGATTGACGGGGCCTGCAACCCGGTAGAGGGCGGCAGGCGGTAGTGCAAACTGCCCGAGCAGAAAATTGGCGAGAAAAGCAGAACAGCCTGCAGAAACCTCCAGGCGGACCGCCTGCCCGTAATGCCGCTGTTGCAGGCCCTGCCGCAGAGCAGTACGGAGGTTTCTCACGTCCTCTTCGTCCAGCGCCATATCAGAGTGCCGGGTGACCCTGAATTGGGAAAACTCAGTCACCTCCCGCCCGGGGAAGAGATCATGCAAGTGGGCTCTGATGATGCTGGAGAGGCTGACAAACAGCATATCGTGCGGGGCCAATTTGGCAGGCATACGCACCAACCTGGGCAAGGCGCGCGGTACCTTGACAATGGCGACTTCATTTTCCCGCCCAAATGCATCAGGGCCTCTCAACCGCACGATGAAATTGAGGGACTTGTTGGCAACCTGAGGGAATGGATGGGCGGGGTCCAGCCCCACAGGAATGAGGAGGGGACGCACTTCCCTGTTGAAGTAATCCTGTACCCACTGGTGCTGTTCGGCACTCCGCTCGCCGTACGACAGGATACGGATGCCATTTGCGGCAAATGCGGGCATCAGCGCATCGTTGTACAACACATATTGACGTGCAACCAAATCGTGCACCACCGCGGCGAGGCTTGACCTGCCAGAGGCACTGTAGAGCCCCCTTTGCTCACCGCTCTTGAGTGCTGCCATGTGCGGGGCAGCTCGTACCTCGAAAAACTCATCCAGGTTGGAGGAAACGATGCAGAGGTATCGGAGCCTCTCAAGCAAAGGAACGTCAGCGCGTGTCGCCCAATCGAGCACCCGTTCATTGAACGCAAGGATGCTACGGTCCCGGTCCAGCAAGGGGAACGTCGCCCCGGAGGGTGAATCTTTGAGGAGAAAGTGCTTCTTGGCGCCGAGATCATCCAGCTCAACATCCGGCGTAACGCCAGGGGACTTGTCTGATGACATGGGCAGCATGACTTACGCAATCTTGTTTGTTCGGGATTGCTCCAGTATTGGTTACTTAGATGACAAAGAAATGACAGTTTTCATGACCGAATGCGGCAATGTCATATTTCGGTCTACATGCACCAGATTCAAAAGAAATTGCTCTGCGGCAGCAGCCCAGGTGAAGTCCAGGGCTCGCCTGCGCGCTTCGTGCCGGGGAATGCGCAGCGCTTGCTGGCAAGCTTCCATCAGGTCTTCGCTCAATACGCCCCCCCGCGCCACCCCACCTTGAAAGGCCCCCAAAACCTCCAGAGGGCCGTCCACAGGGAAGGCCGCAACAGGCGTACCGCACGACATGGCCTCCAGCATGACCAAACCGAAGGTTTCTGAACGGCTGGGGAATACAAATACGTCAGCGCTCGCGTACACATCAGCCAGTGCGTTGCGGTCGAGAATGCCAAGCCATCGAACATGGGGATAGCGCGCCTTGAGCGAACCCTCCAGTGGCCCCACACCACAGACGACCTTGGTACCCGGCATCTCCAACTGCAGAAATGCTTCAATATTTTTTTCGTAGGAGACACGCCCCACGTAAAGGCACACCGGGTGTGCCATGGAGCCGGTGAGATCGCAGGATTTGGTGGCGGCCTCGAACTGGAAAAGCTGGGTGTCCACGCCATGAGTCCAGCTGCGCAAACGCTGAAAACCACGCTGGGCCAGCATCGCTTTGACGCCCTCTGTAGGAACCATGACGCCTGAGGATGGTCGATGGAAATGCTTGAAAAGAGCGTATCCCCACCCCAAAGGGATATGCAATGCTGCCTTGAGAATCTCTGGAAATCGGGTATGAAATGCTGTAGTGAAGGCCTTGCCTTCACGCAAGCAGTATTTTCTGGCAGCCCACCCCAGTGGGCCTTCTGTCGCCAGGTGTATGGCTTGAGGTGACCAGTTCTTCAATAGCTGACTCAATGCTTTGAAGGGGCGAACTGCCAAGTCGACTCCAGGGTAACCGGGACAAGGCCGTGTTTTGAAAAGTGCCGGATGAATGACCAGAACTTCGTGCCCTGCCTGCTGCAGATGCAACACCAGTTCAACCAGCGTAGTGACTACCCCGTTCACTTGAGGTTGCCACGCATCGGTTACGAGGGCGATTTTCATGCAGCTACCTCCTCTGGCGCTTTGCCCGCGATGATCGGGGCCGCGTTACCCAACCAGTGCACCAGTTCCAGCCTGCCATCGCGATGCTCTACCAATGCCGTGCAGCTCTCGACCCAGTCCCCATCGTTGCAATAGAGAATGCCATCAATGTCTCGCAACTCAGCGCGATGGATGTGACCGCAAACGACACCTTGATGCCCCCTGCGACGTGCTTCAGCGGCTACGGCTCTTTCGAAGTCAGTCACATAGTTCAATGCCTTTTTTACCTTGCCTTTGAGGTAGGCAGAAAGCGACCAGTAAGGCAACCCCAGACGAGCACGCAAGCTGTTGAGATACCGGTTCAACTTAAGGGTGAACTCGTACAGGTTGTCGCCCACATACGCCAGCCACTTCGCGCACTGAATCACGCCATCAAAGTAATCGCCGTGTACGACCCAGAGCGTCATGCCAGTGGCAGTTGTGTGAACGGCCTCGGTCATGACTTCAATCCCGCCAAAAGAATGACCGGCAAAGGCTCGCGCAAATTCGTCGTGGTTGCCCGGAACAAAAACAATGCGACCGCCCTTGCGGGCCCGCCGCAGCAGTTTTTGCACCACATCGTTGTGCAGCTGGGGCCAGAACCAGCGACGGCGCAGCTGCCATCCATCCACGATATCGCCCACAAGGTAGAGCGTGTCACTGGAGTGATGTCTCAGAAAGTCCAGCAAGGCCGCAGCCTGGAACCCTGGCGTTCCAAGATGCAGATCAGAAATGAAGATAGCGCGATAGGCCGCCGGTGGGTCAGCATCCACACTGGCGTGCTCTGGCACGTGAGGAGTTTCGCCGCAAGAAGCCCCACCAGCGACCCAATGGCGATGGGCGTCAAAAGCGGCACGCATCAGGCCCCCAGAAAATGCTTGCGATAGCGGGGGTGCAAATCAGCAAGCCGCATCATCATGGGCAGGTCTGCAGTGTTGAAATCGGGATCCCACGCGGGCGCCCCCAGCACACGCGCCCCCAGCCTCAGGTATCCCTTGATCAGCGCTGGAGGCTCTGTCACCACGGAACAGTCCAGTTGCTCCACAGGCAGGGGCAGGCGCGGGCGAACGTGGTATTCGATAGGCGCCAGGTGTGTCTGACGCAACTGGTGCCAGATACTTGCAGCCACATCGCCACTGATCACACCGTTGTGCAGCATGGGAATGCTGGCACATCCAATCATCGTGTCGAGCTGGTTGCGCACCATGAAGTCGGCAAGCGCCCCCCACAGCGCCATGATGACTCCACCATGACGGTGGTCGGGGTGAACGCAGCTGCGACCCAGCTCCACCATGCGTGAGCGCAAGCTGCGCAGTCGGGTGAGGTCGAATTCGGTGTCGCTGTAAGTGCTGCCTACACGCTGAGCCTGAGCAGGCGTAAGCACTCGGTAGGTGCCAATGACTGTCTGAGTCGGCTCATCACGAACGATCAGGTGTTCACAGAAATCGTCGAACAGATCCACATCGTGCCCAGGCACCGCAGTAGACAGGCGAGCCCCCATTTCCAGGCCAAAGACCTCAAACCGCAGACGCTGTGCTTGCCGCACCTCGTCCAGATGCCTTGCCCACGTCACCTGAATGCCTGCAACAGCCTTGGGCTGACCACCCCACCCTGCGGCAGAAACGCCCTGAACAGGGCTGCTGACGCTTTCTACGACAGGGGGCAGGCCAGCGAGGATAGGCTCGTGCATGAATAGGCTCCTTCGTTCAATCCAAGAATCCCAGTCGCTGTCGGCCCGCCGACCCGGCTGATTGGTTCAGGAGTGTGAAAGAGCATCGTGACAGCGGCATGGCGCTGTCACGACGAATTCATGACAAACAAAGAGTCAACTGCTGCGCTTGAGGCAGCAAAAGATCCGGAAAAATCTTGGGGTGAGGCTTCAACCCGCCCTTGCAGCGTCCACCAATCGCTGGGCGCAGCGATTGGCCTGCTCAGCCTCTCGCGCCTCCACCATCACACGCAGCAACGGCTCGGTTCCACTGGCTCTGATCAGCACACGCCCCGTGTCCCCCAACTCTTGTTCCACGGCCTGGATAGTGCTCTGCAAGAGAGCATTGTTTTTCCAGTCCTGCCCCGGCGCCAGACGAACGTTGAGGAGAACCTGCGGATACAACACAAGCTCCTTGAGCAAACCAGGTAGACTGGCCGCGTTGCGTACGCAGGATTGAAGCACCTGCAGCGCACTTACCAATCCATCGCCTGTGGTCTGCTTGTCGAGTGCCAGGAGATGCCCAGACCCCTCGCCGCCAAGGATCCAGCCATGCTTGGCCAGCGCCTCCAACACGTAGCGATCACCCACCTTGGCCCGCTCCATGCGCACGCCTCGCTGCTTCAGGGCCTGCTCCACCGCCATGTTGGTCATGAGCGTACCTACTACGCCGGGCACATGCTCATCGCGCCCCATACGGTCAATCGCCATCAGGTAAAGCAACTCGTCGCCGTTGTACAGGCGGCCCGCGGCGTCCACCATTTGCAGGCGGTCAGCGTCGCCATCCAGCGCCACACCAAAATCTGCATGGTTGGCCCTGACAGCACGCACCAGAGCCTCGGGATGGGTGGCACCGACCTCATGGTTGATGTTTTGCCCGTCAGGCGCGCATCCAATGGACAACACATCTGCGCCCAGCTCATGGAAAACCTTGGGGGCCACCTGGTATGCAGCACCATGCGCTGCGTCCACCACAATCTTGAGGCCCTTCAGGGTGAGGTCTTGCGGGAACGTGCTTTTGCAGAACTCTATGTACCGCCCTGCCGCATCCTCGAGGCGGCGCGCTTTTCCGAGACTTGCTGAGTCAGCCCAGACCGGTGCTTCATCCAGCGCAGCCTCAACAGCAAGCTCCCATGCATCCGGCAGCTTCGTACCTTGGGCACTGAAGAATTTGATGCCGTTGTCGGGATAGGCGTTGTGGCTCGCGCTGATGACCACGCCCAGACTTGCGCGCTGGGCGCGGGTCAGATAAGCCACGCCCGGAGTGGGCAGCGGGCCGAGCAGCACTACATCCACCCCCGCCGAGTTGAAACCGGACTCTAGGGCGCTCTCCAGCATGTAACCAGAGATACGGGTGTCTTTCCCGATCAAAACGGTAGGACGGGCCTCGGTGCGCCGAAGCACACGCCCCACCGCATGTGCCAGACGAAGCACGAAGTCAGGTGTGATGGGGTAATGACCCACAGTGCCCCGAATGCCATCCGTGCCGAAGTATTTGCGTGTCATCAGCTTCTCCTCTCCACTCTCATCAAAAAGGCAAAAACCTTGTTTATGTTTATAAGGAACCGGTGCCCGCCGAGACTCGAGCGGCCTTCCACACGGCCAGTGCAGATACGGTTTCTTTGACATCGTGAACGCGCACGATGTGGGCTCCGCGCTCGACACTGAGCAGAGCAGCCGCCACGCTGGGTACCAGGCGGGCATCCACATCCAAACCAGTCACCGCTCCCAGCGACGATTTGCGGGACCAACCGGCAAGCAAGGGAAAACCGCAGGTCAGCAGCTCCTGTTGCCGTGCGAGCAACGAAAAATTCTGCTCCACAGTCTTGCCAAAACCGATTCCGGGGTCCAACACGATGCGTGAACGGTAAACACCTACCCCGAGCAACGCACTGGCTGCATCCTCCAGAAAACTGCGGACTTGCGGAAGAATGTCTCCCGACATGGGTGACACCTGCATGGTCTGAGGATCGCGGTGCATATGCATCAGGCACACGCCACAGGATGGATGCTGGGCAACGACATCAAGAGCCCCTGGCTGCCGCAAAGCCCAGATGTCGTTGACGATATCTGCACCAAGGTCCAGCACCTCACGCATAACCTCAGGCTTGTAGGTATCTACAGAGATTGGGATACCAAAACCCACGGCCTCTTTGACCACCGGAAGAACGCGGTTCAATTCCTCCTCCAGCCCCACCGCTGGACTGCCGGGGCGCGTGGACTCACCTCCAATATCCAGGATGTCCACCCCATCACTGATCAATCGTTCGCAGTGGCGCAACGCAGACGACACCTGCGAGTACCGACCGCCGTCCGAGAAAGAGTCAGGCGTCGTATTGACAATGCCCATCACCAAGGGTTTGTTCAAAGGAATCGAGAAGCGCGTAGTCTGCCAATGCATGGAAGGAAGAGGCTCATAGGGGGCCTGAAAATGAGGGGGCCGTCAGAACGGCAAACGGGGCCGAAGCCCCGTTATCGTTTTCGATCTACTGATCAATCAAGCCGCAGAGGGTGCAGTATCTGTTGCCACTGCAGGCGTACCTCCGCCGGAACCATCACCACCTGAGGATGGTGTCCGGGGCGTCCAGTCCTTGGGTGGACGGGGTTCGCGGCCTGCCATGATGTCATCGAGCTGCTCGCTGTCAATGGTTTCCCAATCCAGCAGCGCCTTGGCCATGGCGTGCATCTTGTCGCTGTGCTCTTCAATCAGGCGACGGGCCAAGTTGTATTGCTCGTCGATGATGCGACGCACCTCGCTGTCGACCTTCTCCATGGTCTGCTCACTCATGCTGGTGGTCTTGGTCACAGATCGGCCCAGGAACACTTCGCCTTCGTTCTCCGCATACACCATGGGGCCCAAAGCCTCCGTCATGCCATAGCGGGTCACCATGTCGCGGGCAATATGGGTGGCACGTTCAAAGTCGTTGCTAGCGCCAGTGGTCATCTGGTTCATGAAGACCTCTTCGGCAATACGTCCACCGAACAACATGCTGATCTGGTTGAGCATGTACTCGCGGTCATAGCTGTACCGGTCTTGCGCGGGCAGACTCATCGTCACGCCCAAAGCTCGCCCACGAGGGATGATCGTAACCTTGTGCACCGGATCGCACTTGGGCAGGAGTTTGCCAATCAACGCATGGCCAGCTTCGTGATACGCCGTGTTGCGACGCTCCTCTTCAGGCATCACCATGCTCTTGCGCTCAGGGCCCATGAGGATTTTGTCCTTGGCCTTCTCGAAGTCCTGCATCTCGACCGTACGGGCATTGCGACGGGCAGCCATAAGAGCAGCCTCATTGCAGAGATTGGCAAGATCAGCACCACTCATACCCGGAGTACCACGAGCAATGATGGCAGGAGCCACGTCCTGGCCCACAGGAATCTTGCGCATGTGCACATTCAGGATTTGCTCGCGCCCCCGAATGTCGGGCAGCGTCACGTACACCTGACGGTCGAAACGACCGGGACGCAACAAGGCAGCATCGAGAATGTCGGGGCGGTTGGTGGCAGCTACCACGATCACGCCGAGGTTGGTCTCAAAGCCATCCATCTCCACCAGCATCTGGTTCAGCGTTTGCTCGCGCTCGTCGTTACCACCGCCCAAACCGGCACCACGCTGACGGCCCACCGCGTCGATTTCATCGATGAAGATGATGCAGGGGGCATTCTTCTTTGCATTCTCGAACATGTCGCGGACGCGGGCAGCGCCCACACCCACAAACATTTCCACAAAGTCTGAGCCGGAGATGCTGAAGAAAGGAACCTTCGCTTCACCTGCAATCGACTTTGCCAGCAAAGTTTTACCGGTACCAGGAGGGCCCACCAAAAGCAGGCCACGAGGAATGCGACCACCGAGCTTCTGGAACTTCTGAGGATCCTTGAGGAAGTCCACGACCTCCTTGACCTCTTCCTTGGCTTCGTCGCATCCCGCCACGTCAGCAAAAGTGACTTGGTTGGTGTTCTCGTCCAGCATACGGGCCTTGCTTTTGCCAAAGCTGAATGCACCGCCCTTGCCCCCACCCTGCATCTGGCGCATGAAATAGATCCACACACCAATCAACAAGAGCATGGGGCCCCAGCTGACCAGAAGGGTCATGAGCAGAGAGCCCTCTTCGCGAGGCTTGACGTCAAATTTGACCTTGTGTTCGATCAGATCACCCACCAACCCACGGTCCAAAACGGAAGCGTTGGTGCGGATCTTTCGGTCATCGTTGGTTGTGGCGATGATTTCGCCTCCGCTGAGACCTTCAGGGATGACAGCGCTCTTGATGCGGTTGTTGCGGACCTCATCCAGAAACTCAGAATAGCTGACGGCTGTAGCGCCACCGGTACCACGGGTGTCAAACTGTTTGAACACCGTGAACAACACCATGGCGATGACCAGCCACACGGCAAATTTCGAAAACCACTGATTGTTCAAGCGGAACTCCGGTTACGGGAAAAATGAGGCTATGCGCCTTTCATGGCCACAGCTTTGGGCGATTTTAGGCCTTTCAAGCGAAAGAGGTAGCTTTATTCCCCCTTGTGCCCATGGGCTCACGAATCAAAGGGGGTTTGCATCTGCACAAATTGACTTGCGACAAGAAAACAGCCGCAGTGAAACCCCAGCCCAGCCAAACAGTCAGAACTCAAGCTTTTGCCTTGAGCCCCATACCGACCAGGAATGTCTCGGAAGACCGGTCCCGCGAAGCTTTGGGTTTCAACGGTTTGACGACTTTGAAGGTCTGTTTGAAAAGATTCACCAGGTCACTGTAGCCACTGCCGTGGAACAGCTTAACCACCAAGGCGCCATCGGGCTTGAGGTGGTTGCACGCAAAGTCCACGGCCAGTTCCACCAAGTGGGCAATGCGGGCTGCATCGGCAGACTCAATCCCAGAGAGATTGGGAGCCATGTCAGACACCACCACGTCGATCACTCGGCCAGCCAGAGTGGCCTCCAAACGCGCCAGAACCTCTTCCTCGCGAAAATCTCCATGAATAAAAGTCACGCCCTCGATAGGCTCCATGGGCAGGATATCGAGTGAAATGATGCAGCCATTCAGCTGCCCGACAGCCGCCCCCGATGGGGACAGGCGCCTTCGCACATACTGGCTCCACGCACCGGGCGTGGAGCCCAAATCCACCACGGTATCTCCCGGCTTGATCAACCCCAGTTGTTCATCGATTTCCTTGAGTTTGTAGGCAGCGCGGGCGCGATAACCCTCCTTCTGGGCCAATTTGACGTAGGTGTCGTTGACGTGGTCGTTGAGCCACGCCTTGTTGACCTTCTTGCTTTGGGTTTTTACTTTCATTTCGTTTTTTCTTCCTGCCTCGATAATACGGCCCATGCCCCAAATTCAATTGACTCCCGCAGAGCGCCGGGAACACCGCGCCAACGCCCACCATCTGGACCCTGTTGTCCTTGTGGGTGGTGATGGCCTGACCCCAGCGGTCAAAAAAGAAATCGACGCCGCGCTGAACGCTCACGGACTGATCAAAGTGCGTGTGTTTGGCGATGACCGTGCCGCCCGAGAACTGATGTATCAGGAACTCGCCGCAGAACTCAACGCCGCCCCCATCCAGCACATCGGCAAGCTGCTGGTTTTCTGGCGCCCCATGCCCCCCAAGCAACGCAGCCTGGACGAAGACCGGATGCCTGGGCCACGCGATGTGAAGGTGCTCAAGTTCAGCAAGCGCGGCGGGCAGCGGCCCGAGATCAAGCAATTGCGTGTGCTTGGAAACCAGCGACTCACCTCGGGCGGCCAGATCAAGCGTGCCAAGCCCAAGCAGAAATCCATCAAGAAGCGCCAGGCTGACTGATCCATGGCTGGACCCGCCGACACCACGCGCGTGCGCCACGTCATTTGCATGAAATGGGGCACCAAGTACGGCCCTGAATACGTCAACCGGCTTTACGCCATGGTGCGGCGGCATCTGAGTGGTCCGTTCAACTTTGTGTGCCTGACGGATGACGACAAAGGCATTCGCAGCGAAGTGCAGTGCCTGCCGATTCCTCCGCTGGATCTGCCGCCGGGTATCCCCGAACGGGGCTGGACCAAGCTGGTGACCTTCAGCGCTGACCTGCACGGGCTCAAGGGCACTGCCCTGTTCCTGGATGTGGATGTGGTGATCACAGGCAGCCTGGATGACTTCTTCACCCAACCGGGTGAATTCCTCATCATTCACGATTACAAGCGTCCCTGGCGCATTACTGGCAACTCATCGGTTTACCGGTTTGAACTGGGGGCGCACCCCGATGTACTCGACTACTTCCGCGGTCACTTTGAAGAGATCAGGCAGAAGTTTCGCAATGAGCAAGCCTACCTTTCCGATTTTTTGCACAAGCAGGGCAAGCTCCAATACTGGCCCGCAAGCTGGTGCCCCAGCTTCAAGTACCACGGCATTCCCGCATGGCCTACCAATTACTGGAAAGCTCCGTTTGTACCTCCAGACGCACGCATCGTGATATTTCACGGCGAATGCAACCCGCCTGATGCCCTTGCGGGAAGACGCAACCGTCGCTTTCGCTACATCCGCCCGGCGACCTGGGTGGCTGAGCACTGGAAAGAGTAAGACCTCAAAACCATCAAAAAAACCGCCTCATGGGCGGTTTTTTTATTCTGCTTGACGCTAGCACGACGCCTGCACTCATCCAGCATCGCGGTCGGATGGGTGGCTGACAAAGGTCGCGCTCGCTCCATTGCCTTCACGCTGAATACGCAGCAGCACCAGCAACGCACACACCCACTGCAGCGCATAGAGCACCATGCCCACTGAGTGCCACAACCGCAGGTCTTGCCGCGCAACGATGCGAGGGGCCACGCCATACTGCGACACCAGTGCAAGCAACATGCCACCCACTATAAAAACCATAGCTGCCTGCGCCCATGCGTATTGCGCTACAGCCCCTTTAGGCCTTGAGATCAAGAGCAATACCAATGCACAGCAGACCGAAACCCAGGTCTGCGCGGCAAACAGCTTGGCCGCCATGGCACCAGCAACAGCGGGGGTGGCAAGGTGCGCAAACAGCATGGGCACCACCAGGAAACCCACGGTACTCAAACTACCCCACCACAGGGCAGCGGCCAGCAGAGGCAGGCGTTGTCGCATTGCGCGGCTTCAAACGTAGCTGACCGCCACCACTTCGTAGCGACGAATACCGCCTGGTGCCTGCACTTCGGCCGTATCGCCCTCTTCCTTGCCAATCAAGGCGCGGGCAATGGGGCTGGAGATGTTGATGAGGCCCTGCTTGAGGTCAGCCTCGTCCTCGCCCACGATCTGGTATTTCACGGTGTCGCCGGACTCTTCATCTTCCAGCTCCACGGTGGCACCGAAAACCACCTTGCCACCACCGTCCACCTGGCTGGGGTCAATGACCTGCGCCACCGACAGCTTGCCTTCGATTTCCTGGATACGCCCTTCAATGAAGCCCTGGCGGTCCTTGGCTGCGTCATAGTCAGCGTTTTCGCTCAAATCGCCCTGTGCACGCGCCTCCGCAATGGCTGCGATCACAGCAGGACGCTCGACGGTCTTGAGGCGGTGCAGCTCTTCCTTGAGCATTTCAGCTCCGCGCTTGGTAATCGGAATGGTTGCCATTCTTTTCGCTCTCCATAAGTCAGTGCGCCCCCAACCAAGGGGGTAGCCGCCGGGCCCTGAGCGCTGAAAACTTCAACGTGGGATTCGGACCCTACAAAAGGAAACCGCCGCACGTTGCCGCGCGGCGGTGTCTGTTAAGGCTTTAATTATGCCGTGTTTGCAGGGCCTTCAACCAGCCCTGTCACGCGGGCAATCAGGCAGCCAGTTGTGCATGCAACTCCTGCACGGAATACACATCCAGCTTGTCGAGGTACTTCATACCTTCCACAGCCGCCTCGGCACCAAAAATGGTGGTGAAGGTGGTCACCCGAGCTAGCAGCGAGCTGGTGCGGATGGCACGCGAGTCGGCAATCGCGTTGCGCCGCTCTTCCACCGTGTTGATGACCATGACGATCTCTTCGTTCTTGATCATGTCCACGATGTGTGGACGGCCTTCCGTGACCTTGTTCACGACCTTGACGGGCACGCCTGCAGCCTCGATGGCGGCTGCAGTGCCCTTGGTGGCCACCAGTTCAAAGCCCATGCCAGCCAGCTCGCGGGCGATGGCTACGGCGCGGGGCTTGTCGCTGTTCTTCACGGTGAGGAACACCTTGCCCGAACGGGGCAGCTTGGTACCAGCGCCCAGCTGGCTCTTCACGAAAGCTTCGCCGAAGGTCTTGCCCACGCCCATGACTTCACCGGTGGACTTCATCTCTGGTCCGAGGATGGTGTCTACGCCAGGGAATTTCACGAAGGGGAACACAGCCTCCTTCACGCTGAAGTAAGGCGGCGTCACCTCTTCCGTGATGCCCTGGCTCGCCAGACTCTGGCCCGCCATGCAGCGTGCCGCCACCTTGGCCAACTGGATGCCCGTGGCCTTGGACACGAAAGGCACCGTGCGCGATGCGCGGGGGTTCACTTCCAGCACGTAGATCACGTCACGCTTGGCACCGTTCTCTTCCACTTCCTGGATGGCGAACTGCACGTTCATCAGGCCGACCACGTTCAGGCCTTCGGCCATGGCAGCCGTCTGGCGCTTGAGTTCATCCACCGTGGCCTTGGCCAGATAGTACGGGGGCAGCGAGCAGGCGGAATCGCCCGAGTGAACGCCCGCCTGCTCAATGTGCTCCATCACACCGCCGATGAAGACCTTACCTTCGGGGTCACGCAGGCAGTCCACATCGCACTCGATGGCATCGTTCAGGAAGCGGTCCAGCAGTACAGGGGAGTCATTGCTCACCTTCACGGCCTCGCGCATGTAGCGCTCTAGGTCACGCTGCTCGTGCACGATTTCCATGGCACGGCCACCCAGCACATAGCTGGGACGCACCACCAGCGGATAACCCAGGGCAGCGGCCTTTTCCAGGGCTTCTGCCTCGGTGCGGGCTGTGGCGTTGGGCGGCTGGCGCAGGCCCAGGTCATGCAGCAGCTTCTGGAAGCGCTCGCGGTCTTCCGCAGCGTCGATCATGTCGGGGCTGGTACCGATGATCGGAACGCCTTCCGCTTCAAGGCCCAGTGCCAGCTTCAGCGGCGTCTGGCCGCCGTACTGCACGATCACGCCCGCAGGCTTTTCCTTGTCCACAATTTCGAGCACGTCTTCCAGCGTGAGAGGCTCGAAGTACAAGCGGTCCGAGGTGTCGTAATCGGTCGATACGGTCTCAGGATTGCAGTTGACCATAATGGTTTCATAACCATCTTCGCGCATGGCCAGGGCCGCGTGCACGCAGCAATAGTCAAACTCGATACCCTGGCCAATGCGGTTGGGACCGCCACCCAGAACCATGATCTTCTTCTTGTCCGTCGGCGCAGCCTCACACTCTTCCTCGTACGTGGAATACATGTAGGCGGTGTTGGTGGCGAACTCAGCGGCGCAGGTGTCCACGCGCTTGTACACGGGGCGCACATTCAAGGCACGGCGTGCCTCGCGCACGGACTTCTCGGTCGCTTTCAGCAACTTGGCCAGGCGGCGATCTGAGAAACCCTTCTTCTTGAGCGCACGCAGCGTATCAGCGTCCAGAGAAGCCAAGGCGGCATCGCCCTTTTCTGCCGTGAGCTGGTCCAGCTCCAGCTCGATCTTCACGATCTCTTCGATCTGCACCAGGAACCACTTGTCGATCTTGGTAAGGTCATACACCTCATCCACCGACAGGCCCATGGCAAACGCGTCGCCCACATACCAGATGCGCTCGGGGCCGGGCTCGCCCAGCTCCTTTTCCAGCGTCTCGCGGTCCTGGGTCTTTTCGTTCATGCCATCCACGCCCACTTCCAGACCGCGCAGTGCTTTCTGGAAGGACTCCTGGAAAGTACGACCCATGGCCATCACCTCGCCCACGGACTTCATCTGCGTGGTCAGGCGGCTATCGGCCGTGGGGAACTTCTCGAACGCAAAACGGGGGATCTTGGTGACCACGTAGTCAATCGAGGGCTCGAACGATGCGGGGGTTGCACCACCGGTGATTTCGTTCTTCAGCTCATCGAGCGTATAGCCCACGGCGAGCTTGGCAGCCACCTTGGCGATGGGGAAGCCTGTGGCCTTGGAAGCCAGCGCCGACGAACGCGACACGCGAGGGTTCATCTCGATGACGATCATGCGGCCGTCCTTCGGATTCACCGAGAACTGCACGTTGGAGCCGCCCGTGTCCACACCAATCTCACGCAGCACCGCCAGCGAGGCGTTGCGCATGATCTGGTATTCCTTGTCCGTCAGCGTCTGCGCGGGTGCCACGGTGATCGAGTCACCGGTGTGCACACCCATGGGGTCCAGGTTCTCGATGGAGCAGATGATGATGCAGTTGTCCGCCTTGTCGCGCACCACTTCCATCTCGTACTCTTTCCAGCCCAGCAGCGACTCTTCAATGAGCAGCTCGTTGGTGGGCGAGGCTTCCAGGCCGCGCTTGCAGATGGTTTCAAACTCTTCGGCGTTGTAGGCGATACCGCCGCCCGTACCGCCCAGTGTGAAGCTGGGGCGGATCACGGTGGGGAAGCCCACGGTTTTCTGGACGGCCCATGCCTCATCCATGCTGTGGGCAATGCCCGAGCGCGCAGAACCCAGACCGATCTTGGTCATGGCGTCCTTGAACTTGAGGCGGTCTTCGGCCTTGTCGATGGCTTCAGGGGTTGCGCCAATCAGCTCGACCTTGTACTTGTCGAGCACGCCGTTGCGCCACAGGTCCAGCGCGCAGTTCAGCGCGGTCTGACCGCCCATGGTAGGCAGGATGGCATCGGGACGCTCCTTGGCAATGATCTTCTCGACCGTTTGCCAGGTGATGGGTTCGATGTAGGTGACGTCGGCGGTGGCCGGGTCGGTCATGATCGTCGCAGGGTTGCTGTTGATCAGGATGACCTTGTAGCCCTCTTCACGCAGGGCCTTGCAGGCCTGCACGCCGGAGTAGTCGAACTCGCAGGCCTGGCCGATGATGATCGGGCCAGCGCCGATGATGAGGATGCTTTTTATGTCTGTACGTTTTGGCATGGTGCTTCGATCAGTCGATCGTGGGTTCGGCTGCCT
Source organism: Acidovorax sp. DW039 (assembly GCF_037101375.1). NCBI lineage: Bacteria > Pseudomonadati > Pseudomonadota > Betaproteobacteria > Burkholderiales > Comamonadaceae > Acidovorax > Acidovorax sp. DW039. The sequence goes on from NZ_AP029019.1 coordinate 3,424,802, forward strand.
GGGGGCTGTTGGATGAAGCTGCGGCGCTGGCGTCACGCCGCAATGTCAGCTTGTCGAGAAGGGCTTGCACACGCTCGGGCGGCACGTTCTTTTGCATGAGCTGCAAGAGACCATCCCCCTGAATGAGGGGACGCAGCACTTCGGCTTCGGCCTCGTAAAAGGTGACATCCCAGTCGTTCATGGCTTCTGCAAAGGTGGCGTCATCCCAGGTCTTGCCCTTGGCCACCAGCGTCACCAAAGGCATGGCCTTGTTCTCGATGAACGCTTTCTTGTAGGGCTTTTGCTGCCAGCGCTCGGTAAACCACTCCTTGTGGGGAGACGGCAAGGTGAGCACACGCTTGTGAATCGCCTTTTCCAGCGACGCGAGGGGAAAACTGAACAGTTTCATGGGACAGACCTTCTCGACGCGAATCGCTCAAGCGGTTTTGGCTGCCCGCATCGCGCTGGTGAAGCGGTCAAACAGGTAGGCAATATCGTGCGGACCGGGGGACGCCTCAGGGTGGCCCTGGAAGCAGAAGGCTGGCTTGTCGGTGCGTTCCAGCCCTTGCAAGGTACCGTCGAACAGGCTGATGTGCGTAGGACGCAGGTTTGCGGGGAGCGAATCCATTTCCACAGCGAAACCGTGGTTCTGACTGGTAATGCTGACCCGGCCCGTGTCCAGATCCTTCACCGGATGGTTGGCGCCATGGTGGCTGTTGTCCATCTTGAAGGTCTTGGCACCTGAAGCCAGGGCCATGATCTGGTGTCCCAGGCAAATGCCGAAGGTGGGAACGCCGCTGTCGATGATTTCGCGCGCCGCCGCAATGGCGTAATCGCAAGGAGCCGGGTCGCCAGGGCCGTTGGACAGGAAGACACCGTCCGGATTCAGGGCCAGCACCTCGGCTGCAGAGGTCTTAGCAGGCACCACGGTGAGTTTGCAGCCGCGCTCTGCCAGCATGCGCAAGATATTCTTCTTCACGCCGTAGTCGTAGGCGACCACATGGAATTCAGGCGCGGTCTGTGTGCCATAGCCGCTGCCCAGCTTCCATTCCGTCTGCGTCCACTCATAAGACTGGGTCGTGGTGACGACCTGAGCCAAGTCCAGCCCCTTCATGCTGGGGGCAGCCTTGGCGGCAGCCAGTGCCTCGTCAATGCGGGCCTGGGTCACTTCCTCGCCTGCCGCCAAGCCGACAATGGCACCGTTTTGCGCGCCATGGGTGCGCAGCAGGCGGGTGAGTTTGCGGGTGTCGATGTTGGCAATGGCCACCGTCTTCTCGCGCACGAGGTACTGCGAGAGGGTTTCGGAGAGGCGGAAATTGCTGGCCAGCAGGGGCAGGTCCTTGATGATAAGGCCTGCAGCATGGACCTTGTCGGCTTCGATATCCTCGGCGTTCACCCCGTAGTTGCCGATGTGCGGATACGTCAGCGTGACGATCTGCTGGCAGTAGCTGGGGTCAGTGAGGATTTCCTGGTAGCCAGTGATAGCGGTGTTGAACACCACTTCACCAACGGTGGTGCCGGTGGCACCGATCGAATTGCCGATAAAGACCGTGCCGTCTGCAAGCGCCAGGATGGCGGGGGGGAAGTTTCCCTTGAGAGACAAAAGCACTGGGTTCTCCGGATGGTTACGGTCGCCCGGCGCCTGCAGTCCACTCGCACGCGTTGCGCACTCAAGTGGGGATGGCTGCTCTCAGATGGGTTGTTGCTTTGGGTGCGATCGGGCGACGCTGTTGCGAGAAAAGCCCCTGATTATACCCGCAGCCACACAAACCGGACTGCAAAATGACGCACCGCAACATGAAAGCCCATGTTTCACGGTATGTGCCAGAGGGGCAACGCCCCGCAATCACAGCGAAACCTCAGCGCACCGCGCCGCTGGCGTGCAGGCAGATGGCGGCGGCTGCCGCCACGTTCAGCGACTCTTCGCCCCCCGGCTGGGCAATGCGAACACGCTGGGCTGCCCGGGCTTCGATGGAAGCAGCAACGCCCTGCCCTTCGTGCCCCATGACCCAAGCACAGGGCCAGGGCAGTTCCATCTGGTGAAGATACCCACCTGCGTGCGAGCTGGTCACCAGCAAAGGCACGTCCAACGCGTCCAGCACCTCTTCACCCGCCCCTTCAATCAGGTTCAAAGCGAAGTGGGCACCCATGCCCGCACGCAGCACCTTGCCAGACCACAAAGCGGCACTACCCTTGAGGGCGACCACCTGCCGAAAGCCAAAGGCAGAGGCACTGCGCAAAATAGAGCCGACATTGCCCGCATCCTGAACACGGTCCAGCACCACCGTGGAAGCACCACCATTCACAGCGGGTGCCGCGGGCATATCCCACACAAAGGCCATGCCTGCGGGGGACTCTAGCCCGCTGATGTCACGAAACAAAGCGTCTGGGGTTACTACTATTTTCATAGCTGCCAGCGCTTGATGGGCTTGCCATTGCGGCCAATAAGACTCTGCAAACACCGCCAAGGAGGGACGCACCGAGCGCTCAAGCGCCGCACGGCAGAGATGGTCCCCCTCCAGCCACACCCGTCCTTGCTTGCGGTAGGCGGTGGAATCTTGCGCCAGCTTGCGCAGGTCTTTGACCAGGCTGTTGTCGCGCGAGTGGATGAAGGTAACGGCCGCAGAGGTCATGAAAGCACTTGGTTGGAGGCGACCAGTGCCTGGGCCACCGGAGCGAAAGAGCGGCGATGGTGCACACAGGCACCGTGGGCTTGCAGGGCAGCCATGTGCACCGCCGTGCCATAGCCCTTGTGGCCCGCAAATCCGTAATGGGGAAACTGCGCGTCCACCTCGCGGCACCAGCGATCACGGTGCACCTTGGCCAGGATGGATGCTGCCGAGATGGACTGGATCAGCGCATCCCCTTTGACGATGGCCTCGGCGGGAATGTCGAGCTGGGGGATGCGATTGCCATCCACCATCACGCGCACCGGCTTGAGCCGCAGACCCATGATCGCGCGACGCATGGCGAGCATGGTGGCTTGCAGGATGTTGAGCTGATCGATCTCTTCCACCGAAGCCTCGGCAATGCTGCAGCACAAGGCCTTGGCGCGGATTTCATCAAACAGCTTTTCACGCCGCGCAGCAGTCAGCTTCTTGGAGTCTGCCAAGCCTTCAATCGGCCGCAGGTCATCCAGAATGACTGCGGCTGCAACCACCGGCCCGGCCAACGGTCCACGCCCAGCCTCGTCCACGCCCGCCACCAGACCGGGCGGGTGCCAGGGCAGACTGGCCTGCTCAGGAAGCGATAACTTTTTCGATCGCATCGGCAGCCAGTTGAGAGGTGTCGCGCTGCAGGCTTTCGTGCAGCACATCAAAGCGCTGCTCCAGCGCACGGATTTTTTCGGGGGCGTCTTCACGCGCCAGCAGCCACTGGAGGGTGGCAGCACAAAGGGCCTCTGGCGTGGCAGCATCCTGAATCAATTCAGGCACCACAAACTCCCCGCACAAGATATTGGGCAAGCCCACCCACGGTTGCAGCTGCTTGCGCCGCATCAGCCACCAGCTCAGCGGATGCATGTGGTATGCGATGACCATGGGGCGCTTGAACAGGGCGGCCTCCAAGGTGGCAGTTCCACTGGCGATCAGTGTGGTGTCACATGCAGCCAGTACCGCATGCGACTGGCCATGCACCACCTGCACCACCCCCTGCAAACCGGCGGCGAGGACCTGCTCCTCAATGCGGGCCTTGAGCGAAGGAACCGCGGGCACTATCAATTTAGTAGCTGGCCGCGCTTGATGGATAAGCGCTGCAGCCTTAAAGAATGGAGGCGCGATGTACTGGATCTCCGCAGACCGACTACCTGGCAGAATGGCCAGCACCTCGTCGCGGTCACTCAACCCCAGCTGCTGGCGGGCTGCGGAACGGTCAGGAACCCGTGGAATCACGCTGGCCAGCGGATGGCCGACGTACGTTGCAGCGATACCGTGGCGAGCCAGAAGCTCAGGCTCAAAAGGAAAAATGCACAGCACATGGTCTGCACTGCGGCGAATCTTTTCGACCCGGTTGGCGCGCCAGGCCCAGATGGAGGGGCACACAAAATGCACGGTCTTGACGCCGGCAGCGCGCAAGTCAGCCTCCAGTCCCAGATTGAAATCGGGCGCATCCACACCAATGAAGACTGCAGGCTTGTCTTCGAGCAACTGGTTGCGCAAGGTCTTGCGGATTGAGAGCAGCTCGCGCAGACGGCGCAAGACCTCCATGCTGTAGCCGTGCACGGCCAGCTTGTCGCTCGGCCACAGGCATTGAAAGCCGCGGCGCTGCATCTGCGGACCACCGATGCCCAGCGCCTGCAATGCGGGCCATTTCTGCTGCAAGCCGTCCAGCATGAGACCTGCAAGCAAATCTCCGGACGCCTCGCCCGCGACCATGGCGATGCGGGGATCAGACACCATACCCACCCCCTCAGCGCGCGATGCCAGCGACCGATTTGGCAACAAATGCATCCATCAGGGCCACGTCGTCCTGGGCCCCGGGGAACTGCTGTGGCAGAGCCAGTATCGCCACGCGTGCCTGCTCCAGCGTGAGCCCTTGGCGGTAAATCAGCTTATGCATCTCTCGGATGGCTGCAATGCGTTCATCTGAAAAATTGCGCCTACGCAAGCCCACCAGATTCACGCCACGCACCGTCAGTGGATTGCCATCCACCACCATGAACGGCGGCACGTCTTTGCCCACATGGCTGGCAAAACCCACCATGGTATGCGCACCAATACGCATGCGCTGCAAAACACCCGTCAGCCCGCCCACAGTGGCCCAATCGCCCACGTCGACATGGCCTGCCAGCGTGGTGTTGTTGGCCAAGGTGGTCTGGTTGCCAACGTAGCAATCATGGGCGATATGAACATAGGCCATGATCCAGTTGTCATCGCCCACCCGCGTCACTGCGCGGTCCTGCACTGTGCCGGTATTGAAGGTGCAGAACTCACGGATGGTGTTGCGATTGCCAATGATGAGCTCGGTGGGCTCTCCGGCGTACTTCTTGTCCTGAGGCTGCGCACCCAGCGATGCAAACTGGAAAATGCGGTTGTCTTCACCAATGGTGGTGCGCCCCTCGATCACGCAGTGGGGGCCCACGGAAGTACGAGCGCCAATGGTCACATCCGGGCCGATGACCGCGTAGGGACCGATGGTCGCAGTCGGGTCTATGCGGGCTGCAGGGTCAACAATGGCTGTTGCGTGGATATTGCTCACGATCAGACGGTATCAATCCAGCTCAGCCTACGGCGCGCATGGTGCACATCAGCTCGGCCTCACAAGCCACTTCTTCACCCACGCGCGCAACGCCCTTGAACTTCCAGATGCCCGCACGCACACGGTCGATCGTGATTTCCAGATGCAGTTGGTCACCAGGCTCCACAGGGCGCTTGAAGCGGGCACCATCAATGCCTACAAAGTAGTAGATATTGTTTTCATCGGGCACCTGACCCATGGCATCAAAAGCCAGCAAACCTGCTGCCTGCGCCAATGCCTCGAGAATCAAGACACCGGGCATGACTGGACGGCCAGGGAAGTGGCCCATGAAATAAGGCTCGTTGAAAGTCACATTCTTGATGGCCAGAATGCGCTGGTTGCGCTCGAGCTCAAGCACGCGGTCCACCAGAAGGAACGGATAGCGGTGGGGCAGTTGCTTGAGAATTGCGTGAATATCCATCATCGAATTGTTCTTCCGTTCATGCTGCTTTGAGAGCCTGCTCCAGCGCCTTGATGCGCTCTCGCAGGGTATGCAGTTGTTTCAAGGTTGCAGCGTTTTTTTCCCATTTCGCATTGTCGTCGATGGGAAACATGCCGGTGTATTGCCCGGGGCGAGAGAGCGAACGCGTCACTACGGTTGCCGCGGAAACGTGGACATTGTCAGCCAGCTCCAGATGCCCCAGCACGATAGCCCCGCCGCCCACGGTGCAATGGGCACCGATGGTGGCGCTGCCAGCCACGCCGACACACCCAGCCATGGCCGAATGTCGGCCGATGCGCACGTTGTGCCCAATCTGGATCAGGTTGTCGAGCTTCACACCGTCTTCAATCACCGTGTCCTGCAAGGCACCACGATCGATGCAGGTGTTGGCGCCAATTTCCACATCGTTTCCGATGCGGACAGCCCCCAGCTGTTCGATCTTGACCCACTCCCCCTGATGTGGAGCAAAGCCGAAACCGTCCGCTCCGAGCACCACACCTGAGTGAAGAATGCAGCGGGCACCCACAATGCAGTTCTCACCTACCGTGACGCGGGATGTCAGTACGGTGTGCTCTCCAATTTCTGCTCCTCGCTCCACCACACACAAAGGCCCCACTGAGGCCGAAGGATGCACCTTCGCGGAAGGATCCACCACAGCACTGGGGTGGATGCCTGGAGAGCGGGCGGCAGAGTGACGAGCACGCCAGAGTTGTGTGGCACGTGCAAAGTAGACGTAGGGGTGCTCCGTCACGATGCAAGCGCCGCGCGCCAGCGCAGCATCGCGCATGGCAGGCGCCACAATGACACAGGCCGCCTGTGAGGCGGCCAGTTGCTGTTGGTAGCGGGGATGACTCAGAAAACTGATGTCACCAGGGCCTGCAACCTCCAGTGGCGCGATGCGGTGGATAGCGATGTCGCGCCCTCCACCTTCCAGCGAGCCACCGAGCGCATCAACGATGTCGCCAAGAAGCAAGCTCACGCACCCACCATCCATTGCGCCAAATTACTTGGCCGCATTCAAGGCCTTGATCACCTTGTCGGTGATGTCGTGCTTGGGGTTGATGTAGACGGCTTCCTGGAGGATGACGTCGTACTTTTCTTTCTCAGCCACTTCCTTCACCACCTTGTTGGCGCGTTCCAGAACTTGAGCCAGCTCTTCGTTCTTGCGAGCGCTCAGGTCTTCCTGAAATTCACGGCGCTTGCGCTGAAAGTCACGGTCCTGGTCAACCAGTTGACGTTGGCGGGTCACACGCTGGCTTTCAGCCATAGTGGGGGCTTCACGCTCGAACTTGTCGGTCGCAGTCTTGAGCGCATTGCCAATGTCTACGAGCTCTTTTTCACGACGGGAGAATTCCTGCTCCAGCTTGGCCTGCGCAGTCTTTGCTGTGTTGGCTTCACGGAAGATACGGTCGGTATTGACGAAACCTGCCTTGAATTCCTGGGCCTGCACGGACGAGGCAAAAGCAGCTGCGCCCACCAACAGGGCCAAAGATGTCTGACGGAAAAGGGATTTCATTAGAAAGACGTTCCAATCTGGAATTGCAGTTTTTGGATTTTATCGCCAGCAAATTTACGCACTGGCTGAGCGAAAGCGAGACGCAGGGGGCCGAGAGGGGAAATCCAGCTCAGACCCAAGCCTGCCGAGGCACGCATCTCACTGAAGGTCACCTTCTGGTTTTCTCCGTACACGTTGCCCGCATCAATGAAGGTGAACATGCGCAATGTCCGGTCATTACCCGCACCCGGGAAAGGCGCGATCAACTCGGCATTCAGCGTCACCTTCTTCGGCCCCCCCAAGGAAGCGCCCGTCACATCACGAGGGCCTAGAGTACCCTGGTCAAAGCCGCGCACCGATCCCAACCCACCCGAGTAGAAGTTCTTGAACACAGGGAATGGGCGCCCATTCAACCCCTTGCCATAACCCAGTTCCCCATTGAAAGCCAAGGTAAAGCGCTTGTTGAGAGGGACGTATTGCTGGTACTGGTAGTTGCCACGCAGGTAGCGGGCATCACCTGCGACGGACCATTCCGAATTCAAACGCTGATAGCGCCCAGAGTTAGGGGCCAAGGCACTGTCACGGTCGTCACGTGACCATCCAATCGTCAACGGAATGGAGTTGCTGGTGGCTCCGTACGTATTGGCATAGGCCAGATACGTGGCAGGAATATTGGTGCCCGCCTTGATCTGGGTTTGCTCCAAGCCACCACCGAAGAAGACGGTGTCGGTTTCACTGAACGGCACACCAAAGCGCATGGAGGCACCAGTGGTGACTAATTCGTAGTTGCCACCCTGATCCTGATAAGGCTTGTCAGTGCGGTAGTAAAGGTCCAGCGTGCGCGAGATGCCTTCGGGAGTGAAGTAGGGGTTTGTAGTGCTGAACACCAGGGTACGACGGTATTTGCTGGTGTTGACATCAATGCCGAGGTAGTTACCCGAACCGAAGAAGTTCTCTTGCTTGATGCCGAAGGACAGCGCAACTTTTTCCGCACTGGAGAAGCCTGCCCCCATCTGCAGCGAACCCGTGGGCTTTTCCACCACGTTCACAACCAGGTCCACCTGGTCAGGAGAACCTGGCACGTCCTGAGTCTCCACATTCACTTCGGTAAAGAAGCCCAGACGATCCACACGGTCGCGCGACAGACGGATACGCTCGCCGTCGTACCACGCGGCCTCGTACTGACGGAACTCGCGGCGAATCACTTCATCGCGTGTACGGTTGTTTCCGCTCACATTGATCTTGCGCACGTAGGCGCGGCGGGAAGGCTCGGCCTGAAGAATCAAGGTGACGCGATTGTTTTCCCGATCGATCTCTGGAACCGCCTCGACACGCGAGAATGCGAAACCAAAGCGCCCGAAGTATTCTGAAAACGCCTTCGTGGTCTCAGCCACTTGGTCCGCGTTGTAAGGCTCACCGGGGCGAATGGCGACCAGGGCCTTGAATTCATCTTCACGCTCGAGGTAATTGCCCTCCAGCTTGACGCCCGACACGACAAATCGCTCACCTTCGGTGATGTTCACCGTGATCGAAATATCTTGCTTGTTGGGAGAAATCGCTACCTGTGTGGAGTCCACCCGGAACTCCAGGTAACCACGCTGGAGGTAGTAAGAACGCAGCGTTTCCAGATCTGCATTGAGCTTGCTGCGGGCATAACGGTCAGATTTGGTGTACCAGCTCAACCAGCCACCCGTGTCCTGGTCAAACAGGCCCTTGAGCGTGGATTCGCTGAAGGCCTTGTTGCCATTGATGCGAACCTCCTTGATGCGGGCTGGCTCACCTTCCACCACGGTGAAGGTCAGGTTCACGCGGTTGCGCTCGATGGGAGTCACGGTGGTGACCACTTCTGCGCCATAAAGACTCTTGTTGATGTACTGACGCTTGAGCTCTTGTTCTGCACGATCGGCCAAGGCCTTGTCGAAAGGTCGCCCCTCCGTCAGACCCACATCGCGCATGGCCTTCTTCAGCACTTCCTTGTCGAACTCCTTGGTGCCTGCAAAGTCAACATCGGCAATCGTGGGCCGCTCTTCAACCACCACGACGAGCACGTTGCCAGAGGCTTCCAGACGCACATCCTTGAACAGGCCCAGAGCAAAAAGCGCACGGATCGCGGCAGCGCCCTTGTCATCGTTGTAGTCGTCACCCACGCGCAAAGGCATGGATGCGAAGATGGTTCCGGGTTCCACGCGCTGCAGGCCTTCTACGCGGATATCCTGGACCTTGAAGGGCTCCAGCGCCCAGGCTGCATTTGCAGCAAATGCCATGGCGGCAACGGCGGAGGCGGTACGCACACCGAAGCGGGTAATGTGTTTTTTCATGAATGAAACTGGAGCCGATATGGCTATGCAAATACGGCCAGAAGTTTGGCGAGGTATCGGGAGATATCGTTAAAAAGTGCGACAGACATCATCAAGGCCAGGACTGCTACCCCGCCACGCTGGAGGTACTCCATCCAGGTGTCGGAGACACCTTTGCCTGTGACTCCCTCCCAAAGATAATACATCAGGTGCCCACCATCCAAGACAGGCAGTGGCAGCAGGTTCAGAACCCCCAAGCTCACGCTGATCAGAGCAAGGTAGGTCAGGTACTGGATCAATCCCATCTCTGCAGACCGACCTGCATAGTCAGCAATGGTCAAAGGCCCACTCAGATTTTTCAGCGAAGCTTCGCCAATCAGCATGCGCCCCATCATGCGCAGCGTGAGTGCAGACACATCCCAGGTACGCTCAAAACCCTTGGCAAGGCCTTCGAACGCACCGTACTGCACCTCCACCATTTCGGGCGCACCCCCTACGTAGGCATTGATGCGGCCCACCGCGCCAGACTCTTCCCGCACCACATCCGGGATGACCTCCACAGAAATCATCTGCCCGCTGCGCTCAACGAGCCAGGTCTGCGCCACATCCTTGTCGTCCAGTACGGATTTGCGGATCAGCTCCCGCAATTGCAGACCGTCCACCACATCCGTCTGCCCCACCCTGTGGACCAGATCTCCGCGCTGCAGTCCAGATCGCTCTGCAGCACCACCCGGCATGACATCTCCCAAGACCGGGCTGGTCCAGGGAGCCACGATTCCGATGCGACGAAACAGCTGTGCATCTGCATCACGCACCTGCAACGCAGAAAGATCCAGCGTCACATCACGGACCGAAGAGCCTGGCTTGGACTCCACCTCCAGATGCACGCGCATGCCATCCAGCGCGGCCTGGGTCAACAGCCAGCGCAACTCTTCAAAGGAACGGACTGGCGTCAACTCGTCATCATCCAGAGCCGCCCGCCGAACCAGTTCGCCCCCCTTCAGACCTGCAGCCTGGGCGACGGAGCCTGCCACCGGGCTGGATAACACAGCCTTGGGCTCCTCCACTCCGCTCCAATTCACAGTGGCATAGAGCACCACCGCCAAAAGCAGATTGGCGACAGGCCCCGCCGCGACAATTGCAGCGCGTGAACGCAGGGGCTGGGTATTGAACGCGAGATGGCGCTCATGCGGCTCTACTGGAGCTTCACGCTCGTCGAGCATGCGCACATACCCCCCCAAAGGCAGCAGCCCGATCACGAATTCGGTCCCCGATTTGGGAGAGCGCCAGGAAAAAATCGGTTTACCAAAGCCAACCGAGAACCTCAGCACCTTCACGCCACAGGCTACGGCCACGCGGTAGTGCCCGTATTCATGCACGGCAACAAGCAGTCCCAGGGCAACAAAAAATGCAACGACCGTTAGCATGCAAGGCTCCGTTAAAGCAGGCGCTCAGGCTGCCAGAGTGGCTGCCACATTGGCAGCGGCTTGACGAGCCTGCGCATCCAGGTCCAGCAAAGACTCCAGAGAGTCCGGCTTGGAGCTAGGCACAGCCTCCAAAGTTGCAAGGTTGACTGCATGAATTTGGTCAAAACGCAGCCGCCTGGACAAAAACGCGTCCACGGCAACTTCGTTCGCTGCGTTCAAAACCGCTGTGGTGCCTTCTGCGGCATTCAATGCATGCCAGGACAGATGCAACCCGGGAAAGCGACGCGCATCAGCATCTTCAAACGTCAGTGCGGCCAGCGCGCCAAAGTCAAGGCGACTGGCACCGCTTTCGATCCGCTCGGGCCACGCCAGGCCGCAGGCGATGGGCACCCGCATGTCGGGTGTACCCAATTGGGCCAGGATGGATGCGTCCTTGAACTGCACCATCGAATGAATGATCTGCTGGGGATGAATCACCACTTTGATCTGCTCGGGTGCCAGATCAAACAGCCAGCGCGCCTCGATCACTTCCAGCGCCTTGTTCATCATGGTGGCTGAATCCACCGAGATCTTGCGCCCCATCGAAAAGTTGGGGTGGGCACAGGCTTGCTCGGGCGTGATGGCTGAAAGCGTTTCAGGAGACCGCTGCCTGAAGGGCCCGCCCGAAGCTGTCAGGAGAATGCTGTCCACCCTTTGCGCCCAGGTGGCAGGATCCTCAGGCAGACATTGAAAGATGGCGGAATGCTCGCTATCGATGGGCAACAGGGTGGCGCCACCCTCGCGCACCGCGCGCATGAACATAGCCCCCCCCACCACCAAGGCCTCTTTGTTGGCCAGCAGGAGACGCTTGCCCGCCCGAGCAGCTGCAAGACAAGGAGACAACCCCGCGGCCCCGACAATCGCTGCCATGACAGCATCCACATCTTGGTGAGATGCTATCAATTCAAGAGCATCCTGCGCTTGAATGACGGACGTTGGAATCTGATTTGCTTTCAGACGATCAGCCAGCTCCTGAGCGTGCTGGGCACTGGCCATCACAGCGAAACGGGGCCTGAACCGTGCGCATTGCTCCAGGATCAGATCGACCTGCGTGGCTGCACTGAGGGCAAAGACCTCGTAACGTTCTGGATGCCTTGAAATCACGTCCAGAGTGCTTTTGCCAATGGATCCGGTGGATCCCAATACAGTGATTCTTTGCTTCATACGGAAACCCAACGGGTAAGCATCATCGCCAGAGGCAAGGTGGGCAACAAGGCATCCACTCGGTCGAGCACACCACCATGCCCCGGCAACAACCCGCTGCTGTCCTTGACTCCAGCGCTTCGCTTGATCAACGACTCCACCAGATCGCCAGCAACGCTCATGGCCACCATGAACAGCACAGCAATGATGAGGAACCAGAACCCGGCAGCGGATAGCCGGGAATAGAAACTGAGCACGTCAGCCTGCCAGTAGCGGTCGGCCATTACCCACGCTACTGCAAGGCACAGCACGCCCAACAAACCACCCCACACGCCCTCCCAGCTTTTGCCTGGGCTGATAGCAGGGGCCAGCTTGCTGCGCGTGAACCGAAGCCCAAAAGCACGCCCCGAGAAGTAGGCGCCTATATCCGCCACCCAGACCAGGGTGAGCACCGAGAGCAGGAAGTTAATCCCCAGACTGCGCGCCTGAACCACAGCCAGCCAGGCCAGCCAAAGTGCCAGCACACCCAGCACGATGCGCACTGCAGCAGGCACTGCGGGCCAGCCAGGCACCCCTGCCCGCAGCAACAACACAGTGCAGACAACCCACAGCACGCCACCAGCAGCCCAAAGGCCAGTCAACGGCAGATCAATCCAGCCAGCCCACCACGTGGCGCCACACAGCACACTGCAAACCGCCGCCAGCCCGGCGGAAGCCAAGCCGTTGCAACCATTCAACCGCCCCCACTCCCAGGCGGCAGCGGCCATGAACACCAACATCAGCAGGGCAAACGGTGCAATGTGAGGATAGAAAAGAGCTGGCAGCAAAACGGCCAGCACGGCCAGGGCGGTGATGACGCGCTGCAAAAGCATGGAAGCCCTTTCAGCCCGGCATCGACTGGGAATGCACGGGCGCTATTTGTTCAGAGGTTTTGCCGAAACGGCGTTCACGCGAGCGGTAGGCCTGAAGGGCTTCATCCAGTGCCGCCTCGTCAAAGTCAGGCCAGAGGCACTCGCTGAAAAACAGCTCGGAGTATGCAGCCTGCCACAACAGGAAGTTGCTGATGCGCATTTCCCCTCCGGTCCGAATGATGAGATCGGGGTCGGGAACATGCGACATACCCATGGCGGCATGCAGACTGGCCTCGGTGATAGCTTCGCCACGCGAGGCAAGCTGGGCTGCAGCGTGGGCAATGTCCCAGCGGCCACCGTAGTTGAAGCAGACGTTGAGAATCAGACGGGTGTTGTGGGCAGTCACAGCCTCTGCAGCATCCAACCCTTCACGCACCTTGGATGAGAGCCCTTCGCGGCTACCCACAAAGTGCAAACGAACACCGTCCTTTTTAAGTTGCGGCACTTCTCGCCCCAAAGCCAAGGCCAGGAGCTCCATCAGCCCCGAGACCTCATCTGCGGGGCGATTCCAGTTTTCGGACGAAAAGGCAAAAACGGTGAGGACGCCGATGCCACGCTCGACACAGGCACGCACGCAGCGCTTTAACGAATCTACGCCTTGCTTGTGCCCAGCTAGACGGGGTATGAACCTCCGCTTGGCCCAGCGCCCGTTGCCATCCATAACGATGGCGATGTGGTGAGGCACCACCGGTGAATCAGACATCCGACGAACCATGGACTCCGTGAATCGGAGTCTCAGACCGCCATGATTTCTTGTTCTTTGGCTGCCACCAGCGCATCGATTTCGGCGATGTGCTTGTCGGTGAACTTCTGCACGTCGTTTTCGGCGCGCTTTTGCTCATCTTCGGATGCGAGCTTGTCCTTGACGAGCTTCTTGAGGGATTCGTTGGCATCGCGACGCAGGTTGCGCACTGCCACTTTGGCTCCCTCGCCCTCGTTGCGGGCGAGCTTGGTCATTTCCTTGCGGCGCTCCTCGCTCATGGGCGGCATGGGCACACGAATCAACTCACCCATGGAAGCGGGGTTCAGACCCAGGTCGCTTTCGCGGATGGCCTTTTCAATCTTGGCCCCCATACCCTTTTCCCAGGGTTGCACGCTGATGGTGCGGGCGTCCAGCAGGGCCACATTGGCTACCTGGCTCAGAGGCACCATGGAGCCGTAGTACTCCACCTGGATGCTGTCCAACAGCGCGGGATTAGCGCGGCCGGTACGGATCTTCTGAAGATTGTTCTTGAATGCCGCGATGGACTGGTCCATCTTGGTTTCGGCAGTTTTCTTGATATCGGCGATTGTCATGTTTTCTCCTCGGAACCAGCCTGCAGCACCATGCACCCGTCAGGCGTACACCAATGTTCCTTCGTCCTCGCCCATCACCACACGCTTGAGAGCCCCATGCTTGATGATGGAGAAAACGCGCACAGGCAATTTTTGATCACGACACAAGGCGAACGCAGTCGCATCCATGATGCCCAGATTGCGTGACATCGCCTCGTCAAAATTGAGTTTGGTATAGCGGGTTGCCGATGGGTCCTTGTGCGGATCTGCCGTGTAGACACCGTCCACCTTGGTCGCCTTCAAGACCACCTCCGCACCAATCTCGGCGCCACGCAGCGCAGCCGCAGTATCGGTAGTGAAAAAGGGGTTGCCGGTCCCGGCAGCAAACACCACGACCTTGCCCTCTTCGAGATACTGCAACGCCTTCGGCCGAACGTAAGGCTCTACCACCTGCTCAATGGCAATGGCGGACATCACGCGGGCCGTAAGTCCCTGCTTGTCCATGGCGTCAGCCAAGGCCAGGGCATTCATGACCGTGGCCAGCATCCCCATGTAGTCGGCAGTGGCCCGGTCCATACCGACCGAACCACCCGCCACGCCACGGAAAATATTCCCCCCCCCGATCACCACAGCCACCTGGACACCCAGGCGCGTGACTTCAGCAATCTCCTCCACCATGCGCACGATGGTGGCACGGTTGATACCAAAGGAGTCATCCCCCATCAGCGCCTCACCAGACAACTTGAGCAGAATGCGCTTGTGGGCCGGTGCGACAGTGGTCATGGGCAATTTCTCCAATGGATTGCTGTGAAAGGAAGAGGAATAGGTTGGATCAATGATCAGGCTGCGGCCTTGGCTGCGGCCACCTGGGCAGCAACTTCAGCAGCAAAGTCATCGACCTTCTTTTCGATGCCTTCGCCCACCACGTACAGAGTGAAACCCTTGATGGTGGTGTTGGCAGCCTTGAGCATCTGTGCCACGGTTTGCTTGCCGTCTGCAGCCTTCACGAAGACCTGGTCAGCCAGGGAGACTTCCTTCAGATACTTCTGCACAGCGCCTTCGATACGCTTGGCCGTGATTTCGGCGCTTTGTGCGGGCTTGCCAGCAGCCACGAGTTCCTTGTTGGCTTCGTCAGCCTTGCCTTCGGCAACCGAGCGTTCCTTGGCGATCAGGTCGGCAGGTACGTCGGCGCTGGTCAGGGCCACGGGCTTCATGGCGGCCACGTGCATGGCAACGTCCTTGGCGGCGGCGGCGTCACCTTCAAACTCAACCACCACGCCAATGCGCGAACCGTGCAGGTAAGCAGCCAGGTTGGTACCGCTGAATTGCTTGAAGCGGCGGAAAGACATGTTTTCGCCGATCTTGCCGATCAGGCCCTTGCGCACATCTTCCAAGGTGGGGCCGAAACCGTCTTGCTCGTAGGGCAATGCACCCAGAGCTTCCACGGAGGCAGGGTTGTGCAGTGCCACCAGCTTGGCAGCTGCGTTGGCCATGGCGATGAAGCTGTCGTTCTTGGAAACGAAATCGGTTTCGCTGTTGACTTCAACCAGAGCACCGGTCGTGCCGTCGATGTAGCTGGCGACCACGCCTTCAGCAGTCACGCGCGAGGCAGCCTTGCCCGCCTTGGTGCCCAGCTTGACGCGCAGCAGCTCTTCAGCTTTCGCCAGATCGCCATCAGCCTCGGTCAGAGCCTTCTTGCATTCCATCATGGGGGCGTCGGTCTTGCCACGCAGTTCAGCAACCATGCTTGCGGTAATTGCAGCCATCTGAGTTCCTTCCGTATTCAGTTCAAACTATTCAAGATTCGGGCTAAAAAAAAGGGGGCTAACCAGGAGCCCCGCTTTCGTTCGCGACCAAGGTCGCGCAGCCGGGTGCTCAAGCAGCCGACTCTTGCACTTCCACGAATTCGTCCGTGCTTTCCGAAGCAGCAGCCTTGACCACTTCGTTCACTGCATTGGCGCGGCCTTCGATGATCGCATCGGCGATACCACGGGCGTACAGAGTGACAGCCTTGGCGGAGTCATCGTTACCGGGGATCACGTAGTCGATGCCTTCTGGGGAGTGGTTGGTATCGACCACGCCGATCAGAGGAATGCCCAGCTTCT
This sequence comes from Acidovorax sp. DW039, assembly GCF_037101375.1. Lineage (NCBI taxonomy): Bacteria > Pseudomonadati > Pseudomonadota > Betaproteobacteria > Burkholderiales > Comamonadaceae > Acidovorax > Acidovorax sp. DW039. Next base: position 3,441,150 of record NZ_AP029019.1, read on the forward strand.
TGGCTTCAGCCACGGCGATCTTGTGGAAGCCCACGTCGATGATGAAGATGGCGTCTGGCAGAGCAGCCATGTCCTGAATGCCGCCGATGTCTTTTTCCAGCTTGGCGATTTCGCGGCTGAAAGTCAGCTGCTCTTTCTTGCTCAGGTTGTCCAGGCCGCTTTCCATCTGGGCCTTCATGTCCTTCAGGCGCTTGATGGAAGTCTTCACCGTCTTGAAGTTGGTGAGCATGCCGCCCAGCCAGCGCTGATCCACGAAAGGCACGCCAGCGCGCTGCGCTTCAGTGGCCAGGATTTCGCGGGCTTGACGCTTGGTGCCGACCATCAGGATGGTGCCGCGGTTAGCAGCCAGTTGCTTGGCGAACTTTTGGGCTTCCTGGAACAGTGGCAGCGACTTTTCCAGGTTGATGATGTGAATCTTGTTGCGATGGCCGAAGATGTACGGGGCCATCTTGGGGTTCCAGAAGCGGGTTTGGTGGCCGAAGTGGACACCGGCTTCCAGCATTTCGCGCATGGTAACGGACATACAAATACTCCAAAGGTTGGGTCTAAAATCCAGCTCCATTACTTGCAGCTTCGACACGAAGCGCAACACCTTGACGGGGCTGGTTTGCGATTGGCTTTGCCGCAACCGCCGCGTGAATACTCGGGTTACCCCCAGCCTTCTCGCCACAGCGCACAGCAAAACCCAAAGATTCTAGCATACCCATGCAAGCCGACCTGATCGCCACCCGCGCCCGTATCCAGCAGGGCCAATTGACCGCCGCTGAAGTCATGGCTGAATGCGGGCATGCAGCCAGCACCCAAGCCTGCGCGCACGCCTTTGTCTCCTCCTGGTTCGACCAGGAACAGGAGCGACTCAGCCATACCATCCAGGATCATCTGCCATTGGCAGGGCTCCCCGTATCGATCAAGGATCTTTTCGACATTCAGGGGCAGAGCACCGCCGCCGGGTCCACTGCCCTGCAATCTGCACCCGCACTTGCGGACGCCCCCGCCGTGGCAAGGCTGCGCGCCGCGGGAGCCAGCATTGTGGGGCGCACGCACATGGTGGAGTTCGCTTTTTCCGGCGTGGGCATCAACCCGCATTTCGATACACCTGCTGCATACGATTACCGTTTTGGCTCGATAGCGGGCCCCGCCCGCGTTCCAGGAGGCTCCTCCTCGGGGGCCGCAGTGTCGGTGGCGAGCGGCGCATGCTTCGCCGCTTTGGGGTCCGACACAGGCGGGTCCATCCGTATCCCCGCAGCTTTCAATGGCATTGTTGGCTTCAAGAGCACTGCGCGTCTGGTGCCCACAGACGGAGCTGTGCCTTTGTCCACTACGCTGGACACAGCTTGCGCCATGACCCGCAGCGTACGTGACGCGATATGGGTACACGAGGTTCTGGCTGCCCGTCACGTCACCCGAAGCGCCGCTCCTCTGAGCCAATGGAAGCTGGCCGTGCCCACCACCACGTTTCTGGAAGGGCTTGCCCCCGAAGTCCAGAACGCTTTTCAGCGCAGCCTCGACAAACTGGAGCAAGCAGGCGCACACATCGAAACCATCGACTTGCCTCAGTCAGCAGAGCTTGCCCCGATGCAGGCCAATGGCACACTGTCTGCGGCAGAAAGTTACGCATGGCATCGCCCTCTGCTGGAGCGTTCAAGAGACCTGTACGACCCACGGGTGCTCAGCCGCATCGAGCGAGGGGCCAGCATGAGCGCGGCAGACTACATCAGCCTGCTACAGGCCCGCAGGCAATGGATCGCCCGGATGGAAAAAGCAATCGCTCCCTACGATGCATTGCTCTCCCCCACCGTGCCCATTCTTGCCCCCCTGCTGGCCGACGTGGCACCTGGGCACGTGCGCGACGAAGCGTTTTTCAAGGCAAATGCCCTGCTGCTACGCAACACCAGTGTGGTCAACATGCTGGATGGCTGCGCACTTTCGCTCCCATGCCATGAACAGGGTGAATTGCCTGTGGGGCTGATGGTGTGGCACGCAGCACTGCATGACGACGCCGTGCTCAACGTCAGTCTTCAAATCGAAAAAATACTACAAAAATAATAGCTGCCTGCGCTTTAAAATCAAGCGTAAGAGCACTTTTTTTGCACCAAACCTTACATGAAGATCGCCATTGTGGGCGCCGGCATTGCTGGCGTGACCACTGCCTATGAGTTGGCCCAGGATGGCCACGAGGTCACGGTGCTGGACCAGCGCAGCGCCGCCGCCGAAGAATCCAGCTTTGCCAACGGAGGATTGCTGGGCCCATGCCTGAGCATTCCCGGCTCTTTTGCCCGAAAAGGCGGACTAGGGGCGCTGGAGCACTGGTCCCCCAAAATATCCCTGCGGCTGGCCCAAGGGGCAGGCCTGCAAGGTTTGGTCTGGCGGTGGCGCTGGTCAGGCAGCCGCACGCCGATCCAGACCCTGGAGAGCATGGCCCGCTACAGCGCCGAGCGCACAGCAAACATCGCGACACGCCATGAGCTGGACTTCGACGCGACACAGGGACGAATGCTGCTTTTTCGCTCTGCAAAAGAACGCACGCACTTCCAACCCGCCATAGATTGGCTGCGCGAAGCAGGTACGCCGCTGGAAGACATATCCCCCGACAAGGCACGCCAGCTGGAGCCCGGCCTCTCACCCGAAGCCCCTCTGGACAGCGCGGTGCTGCTCCCACGAGCCAGCGCAGGCAATTGCCGCCTGTTCGCCCAGCTGCTGCGGCAGGGCCTGCAGACTGCGGGGGTGCAGTTCTGCTTTGGTAGCCAGATCACCCGGCTGGCAACCCAGCCCACAGAAATCCACATCGCCAGCGAACCGATCCCCCGAAGATTTGACGCCGTGGTGCTGTGCACGGGCTCCGCCACTGCAGCACTGCTCAAACCTTTGGGCATCAAGCTTCCGATGGCAGCGGTGTACGGCTACTCGGTCAGCGCCCCATTGCGCGAAGCCACCCACGCTCCATTGGCCAGCGCGGTGGACATGCAACGCCAGATCACCATTACGCGGCAAGGCCAGCGCATTCGCATTACCGGGGGTTACGAGCTTGGGGCCCATGATGCGCCGCATCACCACCCCAGCCTGCAGCAGCTTTATCAAACCATCAACGACTGGTTCCCCGGCGGGGCGCAGCTTTCATCCCAACTGCAAATCTGGCGGGGTGCCCGCCCCACCCTCCCCGACGCCGCACCCATTGTCGGAGCGAGTGGCATACCCGGCCTCTGGATCAATGCGGGGCATGGTGCCGCGGGATGGGCTCTGGCCTGCGGCAGCGCCCGGGCCACTGCAGACCTCATCGCACAGCGCAATCCGGACATCAGCCTGCAGGGCTTTGAGGTGGGGCGCTTTTAGAGAGGCTCACACGACCCAGCGAAGCGGCCCTGGCTAGGCGTTCCGTCGCAGGCAGTACATCAGGTACGACAAGACGGGACAACGACGCCAGGGGGTTGTGTTAGCCGCTCTGAGCCCAGGCAATGGCTCTGGCGGTGACCTGAGGCGCGGAGCACAATGAGCAGACCACCCCTCACCCTCAAGGCCTCCCAAGCCATGCAACGCATATCCACCCAACAAAGGCACCCGCTCTTCGATACCGCCGCTACGCGGCTGATCGAGAAGACCGCTGCATCCAGCCTGCCACCGCACACCTTGATGCAGCGAGCAGGACTAGCGGTAGCGCGCCTTGCCCAAGCGCTTGCGCCCCACGCTCGCACCATCTGGATCGCCTGCGGCCCCGGCAACAACGGTGGCGATGGCCTGGAAGCAGCCACACACCTGACAGGGCAAGGCAGGCGGGTAGTCATCAGCTGCGCGAGCGTGCCCGACCAATTACCGCCGGATGCCAGGGCATCGTGGGAAAAAGCACGCAGCACAGCAGGCATGGATTGGAGCCTGCTGCCGCCCGAGGCTTTGAGCCCGGAGGACCTATGCATTGACGCACTTTTGGGCATAGGGGTTCGCGCCCTCAAGCCCCAGGCAACCCCATCATCCCATCGTGACGACTGGATGACCATGTGCTTGCGGCACCTGCATCAGACGCAGGCTAAGGTGCTTGCCATCGACATTCCATCGGGCCTGGATGCAGATACTGGGCAATACGCGCCGGGTTTTGCGCCTGACTCGCACACAGCTCCGCCTGCGCAGCGCGTCACCCCCGTCGGCGAGCGCAGACACACACTCAGTCTGCTCACGCTCAAACCCGGGCTCTTCACCGCGCAAGGCCGGGATGCTGCGGGAACCGTGTGGTGGGATAGCCTGGGCATTCACCCCAACACCATTGCAGAGCCATGCGCTTGGCTAGCCACTCGCCCTCAGGCAGCGCCTCGCCTACACACCAGCCACAAGGGCAGCTACGGAGACACTGCAGTCATCGGGGGGGAAGGCTTGACCCGGCGAGGCATGGGCATGACGGGCGCCGCGTGGCTGGCCGCGTCTGCAGCTCTGCACGGTGGTTCTGGTCGAGTGCTTCTGAGCCTGCTGGACGACACCCCGATCACGACCGGGATGCAACCCGAGCTGATGCTGCGCCGCTTCGATGCCTTGGAACTGGAGCGCTTGAACGTCGTGTGCGGATGTGGCGGCGGCGAGGCCGTTCGCTCGGTGCTGGCACCGGTGCTGCAGCGCGCAGAGCAGTTGGTGCTGGATGCCGATGCACTCAATGCACTGAGCGGTGATGCGGAACTGCAAGGATTGCTGGTCCTCCGATCCGTACAGGGCAAAAACACCGTACTGACACCACACCCTCTGGAAGCCGCACGCCTGCTGGGTAGCGACACGCCACACGTCCAGGCAGATCGTTTGAAGGCAGCGCAGGAACTGGCGCGCAAATTTCAATGCACCGTCGTTCTCAAGGGCTCCGGGACGGTGGTCGCAAGTCCTCAAGGCCCCACCTTCATCAACCCTACCGGCAATGGCCGACTGGCTACGGCCGGTACAGGTGATGTGCTGGCCGGGCTCATCGGAGCCAAGCTCGCCTCTGGTTTGCCTGCAGCAGACGCTGCAGTGCAAGCCGTTTTCGCGCACGGGGAAGCTGCAGACAACTGGCCTGTGGGCAGCCCCCTCACGGCTGGGCTTCTAGCCCAGAGTCTCGTCTGAGCGTTTTAACCCCTGCGGGTTTTGCGACCGCCCTTTTGCTTGGTCGCTTTTCCTTTGGACGCAGGCTTGGAAGCACCTTTGACAGCACGCGCAGGGGGTGCAGCCCTACCCCGGACATTTCGCGGTGCCATATCCATCTCCATCACGGGCTCTGACGGTTTGCGAGCTTTTGGGGAGGAAGAAGCGTTGCGCGTGCTGCTTCGCCCCTTGCGCCCCGACGTGGACGGAGACACCTCGCCTGCGACACCCTTGTCTTTGAGCGCACGCCCCACGAGCTCATCCGTATCACGCACCAGACGGAAGTCGATCTTGCGCCCGTCCAGATCCACGCGACTCACCTGCACCTGCACCCTTGTGCCAATGGCGTAGCGAATACCTGTGCGCTCGCCGCGCAGTTCCTGACGCGCTTCATCGAACTTGAAGTACTCGCCGCCCAGCTCGGTGATGTGCACCAGACCTTCCACGTACATGGCATCCAGCGTGACGAAGATGCCGAAACTTGTGGCGGCACTCACCACGCCGCTGTACTCCTCGCCCAGATGCTCACGCATGTATTTGCACTTGAGCCAGGCTTCCACGTCACGGCTGGCCTCATCGGCGCGGCGCTCGTTGGCGCTGCAGTGCAAGCCTGCGGCTTCCCACGCCTGCACTTCACGACTGGCGGGTTTGGCTTCCTTCTGCGGCTTGGTGCCCGGAGGTGCCACCCGGGACGCCAGACGCTTGGCCAGCTTGGCATGCGCCTCGCCAGGAGTGGGCAACGCGGGCAACTTGTACTGGGTTTTGTTCAGAATGGCCTTGATGACCCGGTGCACCAACAAATCGGGATAGCGCCGAATCGGGCTGGTGAAATGGGTATAGGCCTCAAATGCCAAGCCAAAGTGCCCACTGTTCACCGGTGTGTAGATGGCCTGCTGCATGGAGCGCAGCAGCATGGTGTGAATCTGCTGCGCATCAGGCCGCTCCTTGGTGGCTTCTGCAATGGCCTGAAATTCTGACGGCTTCGGGTTCTCGCTGATCGACATGCCTACCCCCATCGCTTTGAGGTAGCTGCGCAAAATCTCTTGCTTTTCAGGAGTCGGCCCCTCATGCACCCGGAACAGCCCTGGTTGCCCCCCTTGGGCGATGAAGTCGGCACTGCAGACATTGGCCGCCAACATGGCTTCTTCGATCAGCCGGTGTGCATCGTTACGGGTGCGGGGAACGATTTTTTCGATGCGACCATTCTCGTCACAAATGATCTGTGTCTCGGTGGTTTCAAAGTCCACGGCACCGCGCTCGTGCCTTGCACCCAGCAATGCGCGATAAACATCGTGGAGATTCAGCAGATCTTTGACGCGCGCCTTGCGCTTGGTAGCCTCCGGTCCGCGGGTGTTGGCCAGAATGGCGGCGACCTCGGTGTACGTGAAGCGGGCATGGCTGAACATTACCGCCGGGTAGAACTGGTAGGCATGCACCTCCCCCTTGGCGGTCACGAGCATGTCGCACACCATGCAAAGCCGTTCCACTTCAGGGTTCAGCGAGCACAGCCCGTTGCTCAGCTTTTCGGGCAGCATAGGAATCACACGACGCGGGAAATACACGCTGGTGGCCCGGTCGTACGCATCGATGTCGATGGCACTACCGGTCTCCACATAGTGGCTCACATCGGCAATGGCCACCAGCAGGCGCCAGCCCTTGCTGCGCCCCACCTTCGCAGGCTCGCAATACACAGCATCATCAAAGTCACGCGCATCTTCGCCGTCGATGGTGACGAGTGGTACATCGGTCAGGTCTACCCGGCGCTTCTTGTCCTGCGCCCGCACCTTGTCGGGCAAAGCCTTGGCCTGGGCCAGACAGTCTTCGGAAAACTCGTGAGGCACCCCGTACTTGCGCACGGCGATCTCAATTTCCATGCCCGGATCATCCACCTCACCCAGCACTTCGGTGATACGCCCCACCGGTTGCCCAAAGAGCGCGGGCGGCTCCGTCAACTCCACCACAACCACCTGCCCTGGTTTGGCAGCCCCCGTGGCCCCCTTGGGAATCAGCACATCCTGACCGTAACGCTTGTCCTCGGGCGCGACCAGCCAGACACCGCTTTCCTGCAGCAAACGGCCGATGATGGGTTGAGGCGGACGCTCAATGATCTCTACCACCCGACCTTCTGGACGGCCCCGGCGGTCTTGGCGCACGATGCGCACACGCACCCTATCTTTGTGCAAAACCGCCCGCATTTCATTGGGGGGCAGGTAGATGTCTCCATCTCCGTCATCACGGATGACAAATCCATGCCCATCCCGGTGCCCCTGGACACTGCCTTCAATTTCGTCCGAGAGGTGCGCAACGCCTGCGCTAGCTGAGTTTTTTTTGATATACAATCTAATTCTTTCCTGAAATGCCCAGGTGGCGGAATTGGTAGACGCACTAGTTTCAGGTACTAGCGAGTAACATCGTGGAGGTTCGAGTCCTCTCCTGGGCACCAAGTTTAACGACAACCGATGACGGTTTTCGAAAGAAAAGCCACTGTCTGACACAGTGGCTTTTTTATTTCCAGGCAAGACCGGTAAGCAAAAAATTTTCAGAAATTAGAAAAGCAGCAAAAAACTGCTCTATAATTCAAATCTTTCCTGAAATGCCCAGGTGGCGGAATTGGTAGACGCACTAGTTTCAGGTACTAGCGAGTAACATCGTGGAGGTTCGAGTCCTCTCCTGGGCACCAAACATCAAAAGCCGTTACGAAAGTAACGGCTTTTTTGTTTTGCGCGCTTGCTTTGCAAACCTCTACAAATACAACAGGGCAAGGAATAAACGCGGTTGCCGAGCACATTGGGAGACGGTAGACATGGCCCAGCCGCAGCAAGCCCCCATTGGCCAAACGCTCCATTCAGAAATCGCATCGCCGAGCAGCGCTCCACCCCCCAAAAGCGCTCAGAGCTTCGTCACAGATCAGATATCAAACGCTTACCAATGGAGTAGGCGTCATCCCGCGTGTATCCCAGTTTTTCGTAAAAGTGAAGCACCTGGGCGTTGCCCGTACGCACCAGGATGTTGATCTTGGGACAACCAAGAGCGCACAGCCGCCTCTCGATTTCATCCATCAAGGCGCGACCCAAGCTAGCCCGCTGGTGCTCCGGAGAGATGGCCAGGTAATAGACAGAACCGCGATGTCCATCGTAGCCCGCCATGGCGGTGGCCACCAATACCTCGCGACCATCAATATCCAGCACCCCCACCAGAAATAGCTCGGGCTGGAAATCCCGCTTGCGCGCGATGTCCTTGTGCGGGTCATTCCAAGGCCGCACCAACCCGCAGGCATGCCACAAGGCCACCACAGCCTGCTCATCAGCAGGCTCAAAGACCCGGACGCGCCAACGGGCAGTCATGGACTTACTTGCGAAGCAAAACTTTCAGAACGTTCTGCAGTCGGCGTGCGCTGGATGCATCGCTAGCAGCAGCAAGCACCGCTGCCGTGTCTTCCGCCCAGGTCTGGGCTGGCGCAGGATCGTTACGACGCGTGAGCAGTTGCAGTTGCAACATGCGGCGGGCTGCAATGTGCTCAGCCGGGGTAGGGACCTCCGCCGCCATTTCCAGGCGCAGCAGCGCTTGCGCAGCATCTGCCTTGGGAGCTGCAGAAAGCGCCTGCGACCATGCAGAGCGAACCGACGCCGTGACCCGGCTCCCCAGTTCCTGGGCGGGCGGAATCTGCGCTGCATCGCGCTTTTCCCACGCAGTCAGCAGCTGCGTCAGGGCCTCGCCATGGGCCTGTGCCGCCAGCTTCTTCAAGGCTTGCTGGGCATGCTCCATGGCCTCGCGTTGCGCGCGGAAAGCAGCGTCACCCAGACGCGGGCCACGGTCCTCACGTTCAGGCCTGTCACCAAAACGGCCACCGCGATCACCAAAGCGACCTTCGCCACGCGCACCACGCTGGGCATCCCGATCACCAGGACGACCATCCCTGCGATCACCGGGGCGCACACCACGCACCCCTGCCGCGGGTGCCTCTTTCTTCATTCCAGGGCGATCATCCCCCCGCACGGCCACCACAGACTTCGCAGCAGGCTTGGCAGGTGCAGCCGGGGCCTCAGAGGGAGCCTCCGCAGGCGCTACATTTTCTGTAGCTTGCTGCGCTGAATCTGCGGGCGCTAGAGCATTTTTTTCCTCATTTGCATTGGCATCAGCCACAGCCTGCGCTGCCTGCGCCTGGCCACGCAGCGCAGCTTCCAGTGCCTGCATGGCGGCGCGTATCTGCTGTGCATCTCCTGCCGCGTTGGCAGCCTCCAAAGCCTTGGAAGCTTCCAGTACCACGCGGTCGCGCGCGCTCAGTTCGGTAGCGGCGCGCTCACGATCTGCCGACTTGCGGTTAAATGCCTCGTCAATCGGCTTACGGAAAGCATCCCAGAGTTTTTGCTCCTGCTTGCGATCCATGGGCACTGCCTGGGCCTCGGCCTGCCAGCGCTGCTGCAAGGCCTTCACGGCATCAATACGCAGCATAGGTGCAGCGCCCAAGGCCGTGGCCTCTTCGATCATGGAATGACGGCGTGCAAGGCTCTCCTTCTGGGCGGCTTCCAGCGGAGCGGCAGCCGCAGCAATGGCCTGCTTCCACAACGGTTGCAGTTCAGCAAACAGCTTTTCACCCACATGACCGCTTTCACGCCAGCGGTCGCCAAACTGGTACAAGGCGCGCTGAATACCCTTCCAGTCACCAGACGCAGCATGCTGCTGCGCCCAAGCCTTGACCTCTTCAATCAGTGCAAGACGCTGGGCTTTGTGCTCTGCAGCCTCTGCCCGCACTTTTTCCAGCCAGGCCTCCACTACCTTGTGGGCCTGGTTGCAAGCTTCGTCAAATTTCTTCCACAGCGCATGGTTGGCAGCGCCGCCTTGGTCCGCCTGCTTCCACTGCTCGCGCAACTGGCGCAAGGTTTCCTGCATCTTGCGACCACCCAGCGCCTGGCCGTCGGGGCGCTGCAGCAGGGCCTCCGCCTTGGCAACGAGCTCTTCGCGCACCTGGTCGGCGCTCCAGCGCTGCCAGCCTTCCAGTTCACCCGCAGCGACCAGTGCTGCGTGAACCTGCTGCTCCAGAGAACCATCGATATGACGGCCATGCACCTTCAGCACCGCACGCAATGCCGATGCTGCCCCGGCGCTGGCCTTGCCATGACCTTCTGAGGTTTCCTTTTCCAGAACGGCCAGAGCTTCCTTCACAGCGCTCACAGCCTTGTCGCGCACCTCGGGGGCCACCTTGGGTTTGGCAGCGCGAGCAGGCTTCTGAGCGGCACCTGTCTCCAGGGGAATACCCCGCGCCACCCGCAACTCATCGGCCCAGACAGGGACAGGCGGCAAGGGAGCTGCAGCATCTTCGGCCGCTGCTACCGCCTGGGCCAGCGCGGGCTGAAATGCCTCCCAGACCACCAGCAGTTGTGCACGTGAGGAGTCGAGCAGGGAAGGAAAACGCGCCTCCACACTGACCCAGCTGGGATCGCTGGTCAGTTCCTGGGCCTGCTCTTGCCAGCGCCCGACATCCGCACGCAGCAACTCCAAGGCCGCCTGCGCATCTCGCCAAGACTTGGTGGACAGCACTTCAATGCGCTGAGCCAGCAGCACAGCCGCCTCGCGCTGCACCTGAACCCGGTGCTGCAGATCTTCGATGACCTTCACGCGCTCTGCAATTTGCACCTTGAGCAGCGACAGAGGCTCACGCGAAAGAGGAGCACCCGCTTTGGCCGCGTCACGCTGCCAAGCCAAGGCATCCGCAATATTGAGCTTGGAAGCAGCGAGCAGTGCCTGGGCCTTCTCCGCCCATTCCGCTGCAATGGCTTCCTGCCCCTTGGCACGCCGGATCTCATCCAGACGCTCGCGGATGGCACGGGCTGCGCCCTTGTCACGTCCGCTCAACTCCTTGAAAACCTCCTGGAGCTGCTCAGGTGCGGGCTGGGTGGCCAGCCATTCACGGATGCGCGAAGCACGCTCTCCTGACGTGGCGGCAGAGAAAGCTCCGCCGGTCAAAGCATCCAGTGGATGCGGCTCTTGGGTTTTGGCCGGGGCCGGATTCACTTCAGGTGCTTCGGACATTTTGTTGCGAGAAAAAAAAGGAAACATGACAACTATGAGTTATTCGGATGGAGGCACAAAGCCCACCAAGGACCACTCGCCGCCCGATCAAGGGATGGCGTGGCCAAGCATCTATTGTCACAGATGGGGCAACCCCACCCGTACACAAGACAAACCTCACACAGCAAGACTTCACTCAGGTCTGACATCTGTCAGGCGCCCATGAGCAGATCACTACGTCGGGCACTAGGCAAGCCTGCTGCGGGGCGCATGTCCATGCGGCCAGAGAGTGATTGATCGAGGGCTTGCAGCCCCTGCGCCCAACAGCCCTATCCGCCCCTAACTCGTGCAGAAGCCCCATCGGCTGAGTGCATATATATAAGCACTCCTGCCCATACACACTGGGGAAAGGACAGACCAATCGGAAGCAGTCTTATACCGCGGCCCCATAAACGGAAAGCCCGATGACCGAGTTTCACAACCAGTCACCGGGCTTGACGGCTGACACAAAGGTCTTTGCCATCGAATCGCGACCTGGAGAGTAGCGTCCCGGTCGCGGGGAGCAAAGGATTGCTCCCGAAGGGGCCCTTGGAACCTTGCTCACTGCGCCTTGGCACTGGATGCATGGGGCGGGGAGCTTGGTGTCGCAGGACATTGCCCACAAATGCAGGCCCCTGAACGTTATCAAAGTGATTCCTCGCAATCAATCAATATTTTCAATCATATTAAAAATTTGATAGCAAAAAACATCACAACAAGGAAACTTCCTCGTAAAAACGATCTAACTCTCGTTGAGTGCGCCCAAAGACTGGTCATGCATACAGCATTTTTATAACTTATTTATCTTTAATTTAAATTTGATAGTATTGACCATGAATTAAGTACCCTCCTAGAATCCGCCAGCCTTCAACAGCAAGGCAGGTAAACCCCAACCGCTGCCGACCCCGGCTAAGTCTGTTTCTGCAACCGTGACATCGATCATGGTCATTCCACGCAGGAACTGATGGCGTACCAATCCAAGCGGATGACCGCGAGACAGAACGCTCCATGGTGTGTGTTCGTCACTGCGCCCCCGCCTCAGAAAGGAAGAGCTATGACAGCGTCAGGAAAAATTGTCTCCGGCGTACGAACTTTCGTGACCGACGTGACGAACGGTTTTCTTGAAATCACCCACAACAGTTTTGCCCTCATCGGGTTGGCTGTTGCCTTTGTAGTCATTACTTTGACGGCGCGGCCCGATCTGCGCCAAGCAGGAGAAGAACAGTTGATGAACTGGCTGCAGGCCAGACAGGTTGCCGCACTTGGCATGCCTGTGGAGCCCGAAGCCAGTGAGCGTGCTACTGCCAGCAATCCCAAAGACCTGCCCAAAGAGCAGGCCGCGGTTGCGTTCTGGCTGAGCAAGAAATACAAGGTTGCCGCCGAGCCGCTGAGTGTGCTGGTGGCCGAGGCCTACGATATCGGTACCCGTACCAAACTGGACCCGACTCTCATCCTCGCCATCATGGCGATTGAATCGAATTTCAATCCGTTTGCTCAAAGCGCCGTAGGCGCGCAGGGCCTGATGCAGGTCATGACCACGGTCCACACAGACAAGTACCAGAACTTTGGCGGTCACTTCGCAGCCTTCGATCCCGTCACCAACCTGCGGGTAGGCGTCAAGGTACTGCAGGAATGCATTGCCAAGGCGGGCTCCATTGAGGGCGGTCTGCGCTATTACGTTGGCGCTGCCAATATGGCCGACGACGGTGGCTACACGGCCAAAGTCATGGCAGAGCATGCACGCTTGCGACAAGTCGCCAATGGCCGAGCCGTGCCGGTCAATGCCCCTGTCATGCTGTCCACACAGGCCCCCGCTGGTGCGGCCCAAGGTACGCCCGCAGCATCACGAACCAACGCTGGCAGCCAGGAAGCTGGTGACAGCAAGGTGGCACTCCTCTCTACAGGGCTTTGAAGTCTTGAACTGGGCATCCTTGGAATTGTCCGGTTTCCCGACTACAGGCTGATGACAACAGCTCGCGCGCAGAAGTCCTCAGCTACACTATCCGGGTACGCGACTGGCGATAGGCGCAGGATTACAAAATCCTGCCGCTGACGTGGAAACCGGCAAGAACCCGCTTCTTGCGAACCACTGGGGAGCGTGCCGCAGGGGCTTTCAGCCTGTGTGTTCCGCCGTTCGCCTGGGCAGCCCTTGTTTCAAGGGACACAAGTTCTTAGGACTGCCAACACCATGTACGACCGCAACATTCTTGTCGAACAAACCGACCCCGAACTCTTTGCCGCCATCCAGGCTGAAAACGCCCGGCAAGAGCATCACATCGAGCTGATCGCCAGCGAAAACTACGCCTCCCCTGCAGTGATGTGGGCCCAGGGCACCCAGCTCACCAACAAGTACGCAGAGGGCTATCCAGGCAAGCGTTACTACGGTGGCTGTGAGCATGTGGACGTGGCCGAGCAACTGGCCATCGATCGCGTCAAGAAGATCTTCGGCGCCGATGCTGCCAATGTGCAGCCCCACTGCGGCGCATCGGCCAATGAGGCCGTGTTCCTGGCCTTCCTCAAGCCCGGCGACACCATCATGGGCATGAGCCTGGCCGAAGGCGGTCACCTGACCCACGGCATGCCGCTGAACATGTCGGGCAAGTGGTTCAACGTGGTCAGCTACGGTCTGGACAAGAACGAAGCCATTGACTACGACGCGATGGAAGCCAAGGCCCGTGAGCACAAGCCCAAGCTGATCGTGGCTGGCGCCTCTGCCTACAGCCTGCACATCGACTTCGCTCGTTTCGCCAAGATCGCCAAGGAAATTGGCGCGATCTTCATGGTGGACATGGCCCACTACGCAGGCCTGATCGCCGCGGGCGTGTACCCCAACCCCGTGCCCCACGCTGACGTGGTCACATCCACCACGCACAAGAGCCTGCGTGGCCCCCGTGGCGGCATCATCCTGATGAAGGCCGAGCATGAAAAGGCCATCAACAGCGCCATCTTCCCCGGCCTGCAAGGCGGTCCGCTGATGCACGTGATTGCAGCCAAGGCCGTGGCATTCAAGGAAGCGCTGACACCCGAGTTCAAGGCCTACCAGGAACAGGTGGTCAAGAACGCCAAGGTGGTGGCCGAGACGCTGACACAACGTGGCCTGCGCATCGTGAGCGGTGGAACGCAAAGCCACGTGATGCTGGTGGACCTGCGTGCCAAGGGCATCACCGGCAAGGAAGCCGAGGCCGTGCTGGGCGCTGCCCACATGACCATCAACAAAAACGCCATCCCCAACGACCCTGAAAAGCCGATGGTGACCAGCGGTGTGCGCATTGGCACCCCCGCCATGACCACACGCGGCTTCAAGGAAGAAGAAGCGCGCATGACGGCCAACCTGATCGCCGACGTGCTGGACAACCCACGCGACGAAGCCAACATCGCTGCGGTGCGTGAAAAGGTCAATGCGCTGACTGCGCGTTTCCCTGTCTATCGCTAAGCGCCTGCTCGCCCATGAAATGCCCCTTCTGCGGACACCTGGAAACGCAAGTCGTTGAAACGCGGGTGTCTGAAGACGGGGTTTTCATCCGGCGCCGCCGCCAGTGCGGTGCCTGCGACAAACGGTTTACCACCTACGAACGGCCGGAAGTGAATTTCCCGGCCATCGTCAAGAAAGACGGACGCCGCATCGAATACGAGCGCGGCAAGCTACTCGCCTCTTTCAACCTGGCGTTGCGCAAGCGCCCGGTCAGCACCGAACAGATCGACAGCGCCATTGAGCGCATTGAAGAAAAGCTGCTCAACCTGGGGCAGCGCGAAGTCAACTCCGGCAGGATTGGCGAGTTGGTCATGCGCGAGCTCAAGAAGCTCGACAAGGTGGCCTACATCCGGTTTGCCAGCGTCTATCGCAGCTTTGAAGACATCGACGAGTTCCGCGCACTTGTGGATGAAGTGCGCAAGTAATCCCTTCCGCAGCTCCGGCGACCACGCTCGCTATCGTTTCAATAGCACCTTGCGCTGGATTGACGGGCGCGATCAGGCATTTTCTTCAAAGCCCAACCATGGCATCTCAGCAAACGGCATAGACC
The DNA here is from genome assembly GCF_037101375.1 of Acidovorax sp. DW039. Lineage (NCBI taxonomy): Bacteria > Pseudomonadati > Pseudomonadota > Betaproteobacteria > Burkholderiales > Comamonadaceae > Acidovorax > Acidovorax sp. DW039. Next base: position 3,456,308 of record NZ_AP029019.1, read on the forward strand.
CGCCCGTGGCAGGGGGCGCGCAGCCCCCACATCGAATTACTGCACTCGCTGGATGCGGTTGGTGGGAGGCGGTGATACCGGGCTCTGCGCCTTCACATAGGCCTCCAGCACGTCCAAATCCAGATCGCCCCCAGTGGTGTCCCGTCCCTCGGTGAACACCGTGAATCCATCCCCGCCACTGGCCAGGAAGCTGCTGATGGCGACACGCACCTGGGCGCTGTCCTCCAGCGGCTTGCCCATCAGCATCACCTGGCTGACACGAGCCCCTGGAGGCTGTGACAGGTCGTACCGATAAGTAAACCCCTCCGACACAGAGAGCACACGCGCAGACTGGGGCCTGCTGTCACCCTTGGCAAATTGCTGCTCCAGCACGGCGCGAATCTGCGCGCCGGTATAGGTGCGCACCATGATGTTGTTGCCAAAAGGCTGAACGCTGAACAACTGCCCGTACCGCAACTGCCCCTGCGCATCGGGCACCAGATCTGCCCGCAGGCCGCCGGGATTCATGAACGAAAGCTGCGCCCCACCCTCTTCTGGGGCGCGGGTGGCTGCCAGCTGTGCATCTGCAATCAGATTGCCCAGCGTGCTTTCCTGCGAAGCCGTACGCACACGCAGCAGGGGCGCGTTGGCCTTGCCGACAGGCCGCTGGGCCAGCGGCTCCGCAGCAGCCTTGTAACGCACCACCAGTTGCTGCACAAAAGGATCGGCAGGGAACACCGGCATGGCCGGGTTGAGGGGCACCACCCCTTGGCTACCCGTGAAAGCCTCACCCTGAACGATGTGGTTATGGGCCGTCTTGCGCACCACCTTGCGGGTCACCGGGTCCACACGCAGCGAAACTTCGGTGAGCAGTGAGCCGTACTGGCCCGCGCTGGTCAACAAAAATGGGCGTGCAGGGTTGATGCGCCCATAGTCGCAGACATACGCTTGGTGGGTATGGCCGGACACCACCACATCCACCGAGGGGTCCAGCCGCTCCAGGATAGGCACGATATCGCCATTGATGCCGGAGCACTGCTGCTCCAGCACCTGGGCATCGGTATAGCCCCCTTCGTGGATGGCGACCACGATCACATCGGCCCCTTGGGCGCGCAACTGGGGCACCAGTGCATTGGCTGTGGCTGCTTCATCCTCAAAGCGCAGGCCTTTGACGCCCGCCGGGCTCACCATGGTAGGGGTGGCCTTGAGCGTCATGCCAATGAAGCCGACCGTCACCGTCGTATTGCCCTGGGTAAAGCGCTTGAGCCCCGTGGCAGGCAACAGGGGCTGACCATCCTCGCGCACCGTGTTGGCGGCCAGAAACCTAAATTTCGCCCCTTCAAACGGCTTGCTGATCTGACAGGGTTCACGCACGGTGAACTTCTCGCACCCACCCTGCTGCAACCGCAGCAACTCCTGCCAGCCCCGATCAAATTCGTGATTGCCCACGGCAGAAAAATCAATCTGCATGTGGTTCACGGCTTCGATGGTGGGCTCGTCCAGAAACAGGGCTGACACCAGCGGCGAAGCACTCACCATGTCACCCGCCGTGATGACCGCATGGTGAGGGTGCTTGGCCTTGAGCTGCGCTATGGCGCTGGCCATGTACGCGGCACCGCCGGCGGGCACACGCTCCACACCACCCGCTCCACGGATCGGGACGGCAATGCGCGGCGGCTCCAGATTGCCGTGGAAGTCATTGAATGCGATCAAGCCAATGTCGACCAAGCCAGACTCGGCGGCCGTGGGGGATACATCGGGGCGGTGTGCGCATCCGGCTATGGCAAGCACTGCTAAAGCCAAAGAGGAAGCCAATCCAATACCCATGCGGGCTGATTTTTTCATCATCATTCAACTCCGTTCGTTCAAGGCGCTGCGCTCTACCCGCCAAGCACACCCAAGCGCTAGCAGGCTGGCAGCCATAGCCGCCCAATACACGGCGGCCAAGCCTGCGGCAGCGCCCAGCGCCCCACCCGCCAGCGCGCCCACCACACCAGGCAACCCGTAGGCCAGCACGGTGTACAGGGCCTGTCCACGCCCGCGCAGACGGCCAGGGAAAAACTGCGAGATCAGTGCAATGCACACGGTATGGTGCGCAGCAAAAGTCAGCGCGTGCAGGACCTGCGCAATCACCAGCGCCAGCAACCACGGGCCTGCCGCTGCCGTGATGCCCATGCGCAAGGCCATGGCCGCAGCACACACCAGGAGCCAGCGGGTCAACGGCCAGCGCGGTAGCCACCGGCCCTGGGTGAAGAACCACGCAATCTCCACCACCACGGACACCGCCCACAACACACCGATGGTGGATTTGCGGTACCCCAGGGCATCCAGATACAGCGAAAAGAACACGTACACCGCAATATGGGCCAGCACATGGAAGCAGGCGGATGCAAAAAACCACCGCACCTGCGGCAGACGCAACACGGGGGCTATGGCGGGTCGTGTACTGCCTGCGTCAGCTGCGGCTGATGCATCCTCAGCCAAACGCGGCAACAACCAGGTGCTGACGACCAGCGCCAGCAAAGTCGCCAGCGTCCATCCCGGAAAGTCAGCCATGCCATATCGCTCAAACCATGCACCGGCTACAAACACGGTGACCAAGAAGCCCAGCGAGCCCCACAGCCGCACGCGGCCATAGCGCCGGGCATCGAAGCTGCCCTGCTGACTCACCAGATGCGCCATGGCGGCCTCGCTCATCGGCATCATGGCGCTGGTGTGGGTGAACATGAGCAGCAGCACCGCAGCCAGCCACCCTACCCCAGCATCCACCCACAAACCTGCAGAGATCACCAACGCGAGTGTCGCGCACCAGCGCAACAATGGGATGCGCTCTCCGGTGTGGTCACTCAACATGCCCCATCCGTAGGGGGCAAACAGCCGCGTCAGCGACTGCAGCGAGGTGAGTACCCCGATGGTGACCAGAGGCAGCCCCAGGCTTTTGAGCCACAGCGGCAGGTAGGGATTGAAGAACCCGATATGCGCAAAGTAACTGGCCGACAAAGCGGCAAAAGGCACCAGAGGCTGCCGAGCCCCCAGGCTGCGCAAACGCTGCATGTCAAAAGGTCATGCAGCCGGGGTCACAGAAAAGACGCCTTGATAGGAGGCACCTCGTGCACCACATCGCCGCACTGGGCGCGGTGACGCAGGGCGTGGTCCATCACCACCAGGGCCAGCAACGCCTCGGCAATCGGCGCGGCACGGATACCCACGCAGGGGTCGTGACGGCCTTTGGTAATGACTTCGGTAGGGTTGCCATGGATATCGATGGAGTCCCGTGGGCTGATGATGGAACTGGTGGGCTTGATGGCAATGCTCACCTCCAGATCCTGCCCGGTGCTGATACCGCCCAGCACACCACCCGCGTTGTTGGACATGAAGCCGTTGGGCGCCATGGAGTCCCCGTGGGTAGTGCCCCGCTGGGCCACGCTGGCAAAACCGGCACCGATCTCAACGCCCTTGACGGCGTTGAGCCCCATCATCACGAATGCGATGTCCGCATCCAGCTTGTCGTACAAGGGCTCGCCCAGCCCGACTGGAATGCCCGTGGCCTGCACGCGAATACGGGCACCACACGAATCACCCGCCTTGCGCAATGCATCCATGTATTCCTCGTAGCGAGACACGTCGGCCACCGGGGCGAAGAAAGGGTTGTGGGGCACATGGTCCCAGCTCTCGAACGGAATCTCCAGCTCGCCCAACTGCGTCATGCAGGCACGGAACTGGGCACCGTACTTCAGGTTCAGCCATTTCTTGGCCACGGCACCGGCGGCCACCGTGGGCGCTGTCAGGCGCGCCGATGACCGACCGCCACCACGGGGGTCACGAATGCCGTACTTGTGCCAGTAGGTGTAGTCAGCGTGTCCTGGGCGAAAGCTCTGGGCAATGTTGCCGTAGTCCTTGCTGCGCTGGTCGGTGTTGCGAATCAGCAAGGCAATCGGCGTACCGGTGGTTTTGCCTTCGTACACGCCCGAGAGAATTTCAACGGCATCCGGCTCATTGCGCTGGGTCACATGTCGGCTGGTGCCGGGCCGACGGCGGTCCAGGTCGGTCTGGATATCTGCCTCGGTCAGCGGCATGCCCGGAGGGCAGCCATCAATCACGCAGCCAACGGCTGGGCCATGGGATTCACCAAAGTTGGTGACAGCGAAAAGGGTGCCTAGGGTATTGCCGCTCATGCCGGGGATTATCCCAGAGCCGAACTTGCCGAAATGGCGCATTCACCACGCATTCACCGCTTGGCAGAGCGTGCGCCAGGGACTAGCATGGGATAGCACTCGTGATACGCCCATGCAAGCCAAATTTCTACCCTCAGGGGAACCAGCCAAGCATGGCCATTTGCCGGCAGAACATGGGCTTGCCCCCATAGCTGACGGGCCGCTACGCAAAGCCTTGGACTGTAGCGACAACGCCATTGTTCTCACCAACCGCCATCGCGAGGTGGTGTACGTCAACAAGGGCTTCACCCGGCTTTTTGGTTTCACCATGGAGCAGGCCTGTGGGCGCTACCTGAGCACCATGCTGCCCGGCCCGCATACCCAGCAAGACCTGCCAGAAGCCATACGCTACGGCTTACGGGTTCACGGGCACTACCACGGGGACGCACTCATCTACAGCAGGGACGGGCAGCCGCGCTGGGTGTCCATGGTGGTCAATGTGGCTGACGAGGCATCTGGCGGGCCCGGCGGCTCCATCACGGTCTTGACCGATATCACGCTGACCAAGATGCACGAAGTGCTGCAAAAGCGCGTGCTGGAAAGCATGGTGAGTGAAACCACCCTGCCCGAGTTGATGAGCCAGGTATGCAAGGAAGTGGAGAGCATTGCCCCCGAAGTGACAGCCTCCATCTTGGCGGTGGACCCCTCAGGCAAGATACGCCCGCTGGCTGCGCCAGGTTTGCCACCCTACATCTGCGCTGCCTTGGATGGGTTAGCCATTGGCCCCAACGCAGGCTCGTGCGGGACTGCGGCTTATTGGGGCAAGCCCGTCGTCACTACGGACATAGCCACCGATCCGCGCTGGGACGACTACCGCGACCTCTTCGCACCCACAGGTTTGCGCGCCTGCTGGTCCAGCCCCATACGCGACCACCAGGGCCTGGTCATTGGCACCTTTGCGTTTTATTTCAAAGAGCCCCGAGAACCCAACGCATTGCACAAAAGCTTGGTGCAGGTATGCCTGCACCTGTGCGCCGTTGCTATCGAACGCGATGCAGCGCGCCAGCGCATCCACCAACTGGCGTTTTTTGATGTGCTCACAGGTCTGCCCAACCGCGCCATGTTCCGCAGCAATGCAGAGCGGTCGCTGGCGCAGATGGAGCGCGAACACCAGACCGGCGCCCTGCTCTTTGTGGACCTGAACCGGTTCAAGCAGGTCAATGACACACAAGGCCATGCCGCCGGGGACGCGCTGCTGCGCACAGTGGCACAGCGGCTTAGCGATTGCGTGCGGGCGCAGGATGGGATTGGCAGACTGTCGGGTGACGAATTCGTACTGCTGCTGTCCCACTGCACCACCGAGCAGGCAGTGCAGACTGCCCAAAGGGCGCTGAGCGCAATTGCCCAACCGGTAGAGATCCAGGGGCAGATCAACCTGCCCAGCGCCAGTGTGGGCATCGCCATCTACCCCGAAGATGGAAGCGACATCGATACGCTGCTGCGCCATGCAGACCAGGCCATGTACCAGGCCAAGGGTGACCAGCAGCACAGCCTGCAACTGTTCAGCGTGGAAATGAATCGCCGCACCCAGGAGCGGGCCGCCATGGAGCGCGCGCTGCGGCATGCGCTGGAACAACGCCAACTCACACTGCATTACCAGCCGCAGCTCACGGCAGCACCCCGGCTGGCACTGCATGGGGTGGAAGCCCTGGCTCGCTGGCACCATGCGGACTGGGGTGCCGTGCCCCCGGCACAGTTCATCCCGCTGGCGGAAGAAACAGGTTTGATACACCCCCTCACCCAATGGCTGGTGGATGAATCCTGCACCCAGCTCAAGGCATGGCGGGCGCAAGGCCTGGCAGTGCCGCATGTGGCGCTGAACCTGTCAGGCCGCAGCTTTCAGCAAAAGGGGTTCGCGCAAGGTGTCAGCAACCTGCTCCAGCTACACGGCTTGACACCGCGGGATGTGCTGCTGGAGATCACGGAAAGCGTGGTCATGGATGGAAGCCCTGTCACGCAGGACAACATTGAAACCCTTCGTCAGCAGGGCTTTCAGCTGTCGCTCGATGACTTTGGCACCGGCTACTCCAGCCTGAGCTACCTGCACCGCCTCCCTATCGCCGAACTGAAGCTGGACCGCAGTTTTGTGCAAGACCTGGAAACCAGCGATACCGCCCGCGCACTGACCATTTCAGTGCTCAGCATCGCCAAGAGCCTGAACATGACGGTTGTGGCAGAAGGGGTGGAAACACCCCAGCAATGCCAGTGGCTCAAGGACCACGGCTGCGAGGTGATGCAGGGCTATCTGCTGGGGCGGCCCATGGCTGCAGACATGCTCAAGGGATGGCTGCCCGGGGGAACAAGCAACCCAAGTTGCTGCGCTTAGGGCAACCCTCAGCAAGCCCCTCAGGCCTTGGCGTCGTCCTCTGCAGGCCAGTCGCGAATGTAGGCCTTGAGCATCTGGTTCTCGAAATTCTGGCTGTCCACCACGGCCTTGGCCACGTCGTAGAAGCTGATGACGCCCATGAGCATGCGCTTGTCCATCACGGGCATGTAGCGGGCGTGGCGGTCCAGCATCATGCGGCGCACCTCGTCCATCTCGGTTTCCAGCGTGCAGGTCAGGGGCGCATCGTCCATGGCCGATCTCACACGCAATGTGCCCACACTGCCCCCGTTGCGCACGATGGCCTGGATCACTTCACGGAAGGTGAGCATGCCCACCAGGTCACCCAGCTCCATCACCACCAGCGAACCAATGTCTTTCTCAGCCATCACCTGGGCGGCCTCGGCCAAGGGCTCGTCCGGCGTCACGGTGTAAAGGGTGTTGCCTTTGACGCGAAGAATATCGCTGACTTTCATGGTGCAAGGTCTCCGAGGGGGATGCGCGCTGTGCCGAGGGTGTGCGCGATGCTCTAGATGGGATAGTTGCGGGTAAATATAGCCCACAATTTGCGCCCATATCGACAACATCGGAGACAGAGACCTATGCCCGGATATTCAGACCCCGGCTTTGACACGCTCGCCCTGCACGCAGGCGCGGTGCCCGACCCCGCCACCGGCGCCCGCGCGGTGCCCATCCACCTCACCACCTCGTTCGTTTTTGAATCGAGCGACCACGCAGCCTCGCTGTTCAATCTGGAACGGCCCGGCCATGTCTACAGCCGCATCAGCAACCCCACCAATGCGGTGCTGGAGCAGCGTGTGGCAGCCCTGGAAGGCGGCGTGGGCGCGATTGCCGTGGCCAGCGGCCAGGCGGCGCTGCACCTGGCCATTGCCACGCTGATGGGGGCGGGCAGCCACATCGTGGCGAGCACAGCGCTGTATGGCGGCAGCCAGAACCTGCTGCACTACACGCTCAGCCGCTTCGGCATTGAAACCACGTTTGTGAAGCCCGGCGACATCGACGGCTGGCGCGCAGCCGTGCGCCCCAACACCAAACTCTTCTTTGGCGAGACCGTGGGCAACCCGGGCCTGGATGTGCTGGACATTCCCACCATCAGCGCCATTGCGCACGATGCCGGAGTACCGCTGCTGGTCGATTCGACCCTCACCTCGCCCTGGCTGATGAAGCCGCTGGAGCATGGAGCCGACCTGGTCTACCACTCGGCCACCAAGTTCCTCTCGGGCCACGGCACGGTGGTCGGCGGCATTGTGGTGGATGGGGGCAGCTTTGACTGGGACGGCCCGCGCACGCAAGGCCGCTTTGCCGAGCTGACGGCGCCCTACGCAGGCTTTCACAACATGGTGTTCACCGAAGAAAGCTCCGTAGGCGCCTTCTTGCTGCGCGCACGGCGAGAAGGCCTGCGCGACTTTGGGGCCTGCATGAGCCCGCACACGGCATGGCTCATCCTGCAAGGCATTGAGACCCTGCCCCTGCGCATGGAGCGCCACATGCGCAACACAGCGCGGGTGGTGGAGTTTCTGGCCAGCCACCCCTTTGTGGCCCGTGTGGGTCACCCCTTGCTGGAGAGCCACCCCAGCCACCAGCTTGCACAAAAGCTGCTGCCGCGCGGTGCGGGCTCCGTGTTCAGCTTCGACCTCAAGGGCAACCGCGAACAGGGCAAGAAGTTCATAGAAACCCTCAAGGTTTTCAGCCACCTGGCCAACGTAGGCGACTGCCGCAGCCTGGTCATTCATCCCGCCAGCACCACCCATTTCCGCATGAGCGACGAGGCGCTGGTACAGGCAGGCATTGCCCAGGGCACCATTCGCCTGTCCATCGGGCTGGAAGACCCGGACGACCTCATCGACGACCTGCAGCGCGCCCTCAAAGCTGCAGAGAAAGCGGGGGCCTGAGCCATGTACACCACCGTCAACGGACACAGCACCTACTGCTACACCGGCGGCAAGCCCTTCGATGCCGCCAAACCCACCGTGGTGATGATCCACGGCGTGCTCAACGACCACAGCGTGTGGGCCTTGCAAAGCCGCTACCTGGCCCACCATGGCTACAACGTGCTGGCCGTGGATCTGCCCGGCCACTGCAAAAGCGCGGGCGATGCGCCCGCCACAGTGGAGCAGGCTGCCGACTTCATCGTGGCGCTGCTCGACGCCCTGGGCATAGCCCGCGCGGCGCTGGTGGGCCACAGCTGGGGTTCGCTCATTGCGCTGCAGGCTGCCGCCCAGCTGGGTGAGCGCGCCACGCACCTGGCGCTGGTCGGCACGGCCTACCCCATGAAGGTGTCGCCCGCACTGCTGGAGTCAGCCCTGAACGAGCCGGAAAAGGCACTGCGCATGGTCAACGTGTTCTCGCGCTGCTCGCTGGCATCGCCCTCGGGGGCCGGGTTCTGGGTGTTTGGCGCAGGCATGGCCTTGGGGCGCAAGGTGCTGCGCAGCAATGCCGCGGTCAATGTGTTCCACCGGGGCTTCAACGCCTGCAACACCTACGCCAACGGCGAACAGGCGATTGCACAAGTCACCTGCCCGGTACTGTTCGCCCTGGGCGTGCAGGACCAGATGACGCCCCCCAAGGCGGCGCAGACCCTGGTGAAGGCCGCCCAGGCCGCAGGCAAGGCCGTGCAGGTTCGCCATCTGCCCAGCGGCCACCACCAGATGACCGAAGCCCCCGAGGAGACGCTGGCAGCGCTGCGCGATTTTCTGGCGCAGTAAAGTTAAAGTGCGCTCTCACGAGGAATGCAGCGGGGCCACCGCCTGCCCAGCGAAGGCAGGCATCCCGGGCCCGGTTCCTCGAGGGAGAACACATGAACTTGCGCACCGCCTGGCTGGATCTCATCCAGCGCCATGGGCTGGACCGCACCACCGCGCTCCAGCTCGAATCTCTGGCCCCGTGGCACGAGCCACCGCCCCATCTGCAGCGCCACCTGTGGCGCACCGTAGCCGTGCTGGCCGCAGCTCTGGGGGGTCTCGGCATCGTGATGTGGATTGCATCCAACTGGGACACCCTGGGCCGCCCCGCCCGCTTTGCACTACTGCAAGGCTTTGTGGCCGTGATGTATGGGGGGGCCTTGTGGCGCGCCGCCGTGCGCGTGCCCCTGGGCATCCTCGCGCTGCTGGGCACCGGGGCACTGTTTGCCTACTTTGGGCAGACCTACCAGACCGGGGCCGACCCCTGGCAACTGTTTGCCCTGTGGGCCGTGCTCACCCTGCCCCTGGCGCTGGCTGCGCGCAGTGATGCCCTGTGGGCACCCTGGGTCCTGGTGGCCATCACGGGCGTTGCGCTGTGGTCGCAGGCACACACAGGGCACCGCTGGCGCGTGCTGCCGCAGGACCTGAGCGTGCATCTGATGGCCTTGTCTGCAGCACTGGGCATCACTGCAGCCATGCTGCCCGTGCCAGCGCTGCAACGCATCACGGGTGCAGGGCTGTGGTCCTTGCGCGTGGCTGGCAGCCTGGCCATCACCCTGGTCACCTCATCGGCCTTGCCTGCGCTGTTCCACTCGCCCGTGGCTGCGCACTACGCGCTGGGCCTGCTGCTGTTGGCTGGCACGGTCGCCGTTACCGCCCAGCGGCGCTCTTTCGACCTGTTTCTGCTCAGCGCTGCGGCGCTGGGCCTGAATGTGCTGCTCGTGGCCGGGCTGGTGCGGCTGATGCTGGAGGGATCGCGTGGGGACTTCATCGGCTCCCTGCTCTTCATCGGTCTGGTCGCCGCGGGCCTGCTGGCCGCCACCGTGCAGGGCGTGATGCGCCTGGCACGCAATGCCCAGGCCCTGCCGCACGCTGACAAGCCACACCACCCCACAGAAGGTGCCGCATGAACGAAACGCTCCTTCCAACCCCGCCCGCCGCTACCGATGGGCCACGCAGCCCAACCGATGCCCTCGGCCATATGGTGCATGAAGCCAAGGCACAGGGGCTGCTGCCGCCCCATGCCCAGCCACCGGCAGACACGGGCCGCCCCTGGCCCGTGGTGGTGCTCACCGCGCTGGGGGCCTGGCTTGCTGCGCTGCCCATCCTTTCCATCTTCGGGCTGTTTGGTGCGCGGTGGATCATGGAAGGCTCTGGCGCCTACCTGGTGGGCGCAGCCTTGGTGGCAGGTGCCGTGGCGCTGCTGCGCAGCAAAGACCTGGCCCTGTTTGTAGAGCAGCTGAGCATACCTGCCCTGTGTGTGGGTGGCAGCCTGCTGGGCATAGGCCTGGGTCGGGATCTGCCGAATGAGGCTGCGGCCGGGGCACTGGCCGTCATCACCCTGGGCGTGGCGGCAGCCACTCCGCTGCCCTGGCTGCGCATGGTGCTTGGGGCTACGGCAGGCACCCTGTTTGCGTGGATGCTGACCACCGCCACAGGCAGCCTGCGCCATGCATCCATGCTGCCCCTGTGGGCGGTGGCGCATACGGGTCTGGCGGTCTGGGTCGGCCTGCTGGTGTCCCAACACCACGCTGTAGGGCACAGCCCCATTGCCAGCCGCCTGGCCGCTGCGCTGGAACCGCTGGCCGGTGGCTGGCTGGTGCAGGCGCTGGTATGGCTCGCCATGCTGTCTGGCATGACCTTTTTGGCGGGCGGGGTGCTGGGGGGCGGAATCAACGCCGCATGGCACAGCACGCAACCCCATGGGCCGGGGGCGGGTGCAGAGCGTCTGTGGCAAGTGCCCCAGGTAGGCTCTGCCCTGCTGGTGTTGGCAGCCGCCTGGGTGGTGCACCGGGCCTGGCCTGCCGCGCGCCAGGCGCAGGCGGCGCTGCTGGTGGTGGTGCTTGCGGGGCTGGGCTTTTTCATTCCCATGCTGGGCGGTGCCCTGCTGGCCCTGGCGATCGCGGGCACCACACAGCGCTGGCGTCTGGCAGGGTTGGCAGCCCTTGCAGCGGCGTGGATTGCGGGCAGCTTTTACTACCAGCTTGCCTGGCCGCTGGCGACCAAAGCCATGGTCCTGACTGGCAGCGGCGCTCTGCTGGGGTTGCTGGCATGGTTCACCCTGCGCGCTCCGGGTTCCCGGGCACTGCAGATGGCTCAACCGCCTGGCGCTACAGGAACCATGGGGGTGCAAGGCCGCCGTGCCGCTGCGGTGGCACTGCTGCTGGGCCTGGGGGCCACCCTGCTGGTGGCCAATGTAGGCATTGCGCAAAAGGAGCGCACCATCGCCCAGGGCCGCAAGGTGTATGTGGCGCTGGCCCCGGTAGACCCCCGTTCGCTGATGCAGGGGGACTTCATGCGGCTGAACTTCAACCTGCCCCCGGAGGCGTCAAGCCATCAGGAACTGGCCTGGGGCGAGCGCCCCCACGCCATCGGCACGCTGGACGAGCGAGGGGTGGTGCAGTGGCGGCGGGTTGCCACAGCCCAAGAGCCGCTGCAACCCGGCGAGCTGCGCTTTGAACTGACACCGCGCGATGGTCGCTGGACCCTGGTGACGGATGCCTGGTACTTCCGCGAAGGCGATGCCGCCCGGTGGGGGGCCGCGAAATTTGGCGAGTTCCGGGTCGAACCCAGTGGCAAGGCACTGCTGGTGGGCCTGGCCGATGCCCAGCTGCAGGGCATTGCACCGTAACTCGGCTGTGATTCAAGCAAAAAGTGGCTCCAACGCTTGATGAATGAGCGCTGGCAGCTACCAAATCAATAGCAAAAATTACAGCACATCCTGCAACTTCAGGCGGGCAAATCCGGCGGTGTTCCACAAAGGGGCCAGGCGCTCGGTCTGGTCCAGCAGCAGCCGCTGCACCAGTGGCTCCAGCGCGGTGCGCTCGGGGTCTACCAGCAGCACGTAGCGCAACTCGGGCACATCGGCAGCGCTGACCACCGGGTCACTGACCTGACCGATCCAGTCCAGCGCTGCCAGCGCCTCCAGCACAGGCTCCAGCTGCAGCACATCCACCCGCAGGGATTGCGCCAGCTGGGCCGCGCGCAGGCCCTTGAAGGGCAGTTGCCGGGCGTGGTGCAGCTCCTGCAGCACTTCCACCGCCAGCTGGAACCCCCACCCCGCCACCGTGCCGCGGCGTGCCACCCCCGCCAGCAGACTGGGCAGGTAGGCCGTCACCACGGCCCCCAGCAACACAATCACCCAGGCCACATAGATCCACACCAGCAAGATGGGCAGGGTGGCAAAAGCGCCGTACACCACCGAATAGGTGGGCACCTTGGTCAGGTAGGCGGCGAGCACCTTTTTGGCCAGCTCCATGCACACCGCCACAAACAGGCCGCCCACCCAGGCGTGCTGCCATTTCACCGTGGTGTTGGGCACAAAGTGGTACAGCCCCGCCATGCCTGCAGCCAGGATGAAGAACTGGATGGAATCGACCAGCAAGGCCACGCCGTCCGGCAGGGTGCGCACCAGCCCGCTGGATGCTGACATCACATACGACGTGAGCGCCAGGCTGCCCCCCAGCAGCAACGGCCCCAGCGTGATGGCAGCCCAGTAGATCATCAGCCGCTGCCCCAGTGGGCGCAGCCGCCGCACGCGCCAGATGTTGTTGAGCGTGCGGTCAATCGTCAGGATCAGCATCAGCGCGGTGCCCAGCAAAATGCTGAAGCCCGCCGCCCCCAGACCACTGGCTTTGGACGCAAACTGCGTGAGGTAACCCAGCACCTGGCGCGAGATGCTCTCGGGCACCAGGCTTTCCACCAGCCACTTCTGCACCACGCCCTGCAGCTTGCCGAAGATGGGAAACGCCGTGAACACCGCCAGCGCCACGGCCAGAAACGGCACCAGCGCCAGCACGGTGGTGAAGGTCAGGCTGCTGGCCGTCAGGCCGAGCTGGTCCTCGCGGAAGCGCTCGCGCAGCGTCTGCGCCGTGGTGCGCCACGGAAACTTCGACAGCTCTGCCAGCAAAATTTCCAACCGCCGTGCGGCGGTCTTTAAGGGCATGTTCAATCGCATGGCCTATATGATCCAAGGCCCGTCAGGGGCCCAAGGTTGAAAGAGGGAGGGTGCCACGTCCTGGACTTGCACAGATACCCCCACCCGTGCATGCCGTGGCTGCAGCGCGCATTGTGACTGCTGCGCCATCCGCCCGCTATCAGCCTGCCACCCTTCATGACGCCCTGTTGCCCACTTTTGCCATGACAGAGAACACTGCCGCCCTGCCCTCCAACCCCATCGCACCCGAGGTCGCAGCCACCCGCTGGCTGGCGGTGGGCAGCCTGGTGGCGCTGATTGCGCTGTGCCTGGCGTGGGAGCTGGTGCTGGCCCCCGTGCGCCCCGGCGGCTCCTGGCTCGCCATCAAGGCCCTGCCACTGTGCATCCCGTTGCCAGGCATTCTCAAAAACCGCATGTACACCTACCGCTGGGTCAGCCTGGTGATCTGGCTTTATTTCACAGAAGGTGTGGTGCGCGCCTGGAGCGACAAGTCGCCCGGCAACTGGTTGGCCATGGCAGAAATTGCGCTGTGCCTGGTGCTGTTTACCGCCTGCACCCTGCATGTGCGGCTGCGCCAGCGCAATGCCAAGCTGCAGGCTGCGGCCGTTGCCGCACAGCACGCCACCACGCAGGCAGACCCACTTGGCAACACACCATTCGCTACACCTTTTACCCCAGCCTCCCCCATTAACGCGCAAGCCGATATCGCCAGCGCACCTCCCGCATCCACAGAACCTGTTGCGCGAAAGGACTGAACTTCATGGCTATCCCTACTGCATCCCCCCTCACATCTGAGTTCGCATCTTTGATCGACACCCTGCGCTCCATCGTGGGTGATGCCCATGTGCTGACCGAGGGTGACCTCACCGCCTGGGAACAAGACTGGCGCCGCCGCGTGCGCGGCAAGGCCCTGGCCGTGGTACGCCCGGCCAGCACACCTGAAGTAGCGGCCGTGGTCAAGGCCTGCGCAGCGGCGGGCACCGCCATCGTCCCGCAAGGGGGTAACACGGGGCTGGCCGTGGGCTCCACGCCCGACGCATCGGGCACGCAGATCGTGCTGAGCCTCACCCGCATGAACGCCGTGCGCAGTGTGGACACCGCCAACCTCACCATGACGGTAGAGGCCGGATGCATCCTGCAAACCCTGCAGGAAGTGGCGCGCAATGCAGGCCTGCTGTTCCCGCTGTCGCTGGCGGCCGAAGGCAGTTGCACCATTGGCGGCAACCTGGGCACCAACGCAGGCGGCACGCAGGTGGTGCGCTACGGCAACACGCGTGACCTGTGCCTGGGGCTGGAAGTCGTCACCCCGCAGGGCGAGGTGTGGAGCGGCCTCAAAGGCCTGCGCAAGGACAACACCGGCTACGACCTGCGCGACCTGTTCATCGGCAGCGAAGGCACGCTGGGCATCATCACCGCAGCCTGCATGAAGCTCTACCCCCAGCCCGCAGCCAAGCTCACCGCCTGGGCCGCCGTGCCCTCCATGGAGCATGCCGTGCAACTGCTGGGCATGGCGCACAAGCAGCTGGGCGCAGGCCTGACGGGCTTTGAGGTGATGGGCCAGTTTGCGCTGAGCCTGGTGGGCAAGCACATGCCCCAGTTGCGCGTGCCCTTCCTGGGTGATGAAACCGCGCCTTGGTGTGTGCTGCTTGAAAACTCCGACAGCGAATCCGAAGAACACGCCCGCGCCCGGTTCGAATCGCTGCTGGAAGCCGCCTTTGAAGCAGGCTGCGTGACCGACGCCGTGGTGGCCGAGAACCTGACCCAGGCGCACCAGCTCTGGCACATCCGCGAGAGCATTCCGCTGGCCCAGGCCGAAGAGGGCCTGAACATCAAGAACGACATCTCCATCCCCATCTCGCGCATCCCCGCCTTTGTGGCGCACACCGACGCGCTGCTGCAAGCCCAGATTCCCGGCGTGCGCCTGGTCAACTTTGGCCATCTGGGCGATGGCAACCTGCACTACAACGTGCAGGCCCCGGCCGAGGGCGATCCAAAGGCCTTCCTGCGCGACTACGAAGCCCAGGTGAACCACTTGGTCTACGAGGCTGTAGCGGAGTTTGGCGGCTCGTTCTCTGCCGAGCACGGCGTGGGCGAACTCAAGGCAGACAAGCTGGAGAAGTACCAGTCCCCGGTGGCGCTGGGCATGATGCGCGCCATCAAGCAAGCGCTGGACCCACAGGGCATCATGAACCCGGGGCGGGTGTTGAAGGCCTGAACAGCAGCTACAGTGCAGCGCTGGTAACCCCTCTTTGGCCCAAGGCTTCCCCATGACCGCATCTGTCACCGTACGTCCCGCAGCCCCGCAAGACTACGCGGCATGGCGGCCGCTTTGGGATGGCTACAACGCCTTCTACGGCCGTTTTGGGGCCACCGCGCTGCCCGAGCACATCACGCAGGCTACCTGGCAACGCTTTCACGACACGGCAGAGCCCATGCTCTGCCTAGTGGCGCAAGACGAAGCCCGTGGCGAGCTGCTGGGCTTGGCGCACTGCATATTCCATCGCAGCACTACGCGCATGCAGCCGGTGTGCTATCTCAGCGACCTCTTCACCCGCGAAGCGGCGCGGGGCCGCGGCGTGGGCCGGGCCTTGATCGAAGGGGTGTACACCGCCGCCCGCGCTGCCAACACACAACGGGTGTACTGGCAAACCCACACGGACAATGCCGCAGGGCGCCAGCTGTACGACAAGCTGGCCAAGCACCACGGGTTTGTGGTGTATTCGCAAGAGCTGTCAACGTTCTGACCCGGCTGCCCAACAATTCTTGCTACTAAAAATGTAGCTTCTTGCGCTTTCATAAAGCCGGCTTCAGGCACTTTTCATCTAAAACGCCCCGCAACACCTGCGGCGTGCTTTTGCCGCCAAGGACCCCAGCCCTTGCGTCACAGTCGCTTGCGCAGCGGCTGGGCGCACAAACCAGCCCATGCTTGCACCGCACCGGCAGGTACATAGCCCTTGCGCAGATAAAACGCCTGCGCCGTGCGGGTGCTCTCCAGCGCCAGTTCGGACACCCCGGCTTGCCGTGCGCCCTCTTCTGCCGCCTGGAGCAAAGCGCCACCTACCCCTTGGTGCAACACTGCTGGCACCACATAGCACAGCGCCAGCGTGGCATGGCTGACGAGCGCGAAACCGACCATCTCGTCACCACGGTATGCGCCCCACGCCATCGCACGCGGCGCGGCCATACAGGCCGTGAACTGCTGCTCCGTCTTGTTCGCAAGCCAAGCGTTCAGCACCTTTGGATCACCTGCGTGGTCCAGCACACAGCAGTGCGTGATGGACTGGCGCACCACCTCGCAGGCTTGAGCGGCGGCGTTAGGGGTCAGCTGGCGGATTTCCATCAAAAGAGGAGCGGTGTGGGGCATACCTGCATTTCAACACGCTGAATGCGTCCCCCGATGAGGAGCCCCGGCCTCTGCCCTGCCCCAATCGCATGTCCGTTTCTGGCGCGACGGCATGCGCCCTTCGGCTGAGACTGATCGCTCATTCACAACCATAGTTTGAAGGGAAGATTCATGAAGGCATTGAATGGCAAGGTCGCTATCGTGACGGGCGCCAGCTCGGGCATTGGCCGCGCTGCTGCGCTGCTGTTTGCACAAAACGGTGCGCGCGTCGTTGCGGGGGCACGGCGGCAGGCGGAGCTGGACAGCCTGGTTGCAGAGATCCAGGCTGCCGGTGGTGAAGCCTGCAGCGTGGCGGGAGATGTGCGCGAGGAAGCCTTTGCCCAGCGTTTGGTAGACCGGGCTGTGGAACACTTTGGCGGGCTGGATGTTGCCTTCAACAACGCAGGCATCATTGGCGAGAGCGGCCCCACGCCCGGCATTTCTGCCGCGGGCTGGCAAGAGGCCATCGACACCAACCTCACCAGCGCCTTTTACGCGGCCAAGTACCAGATCCCCGCCATGCTGGAGCGGGGCGGTACCTCGATCATCTTCACATCCACCTTCGTGGGGCACACCGTCGGCTTTCCGGGGGTGGCTGCCTACGCTGCCAGCAAGTCAGGCCTCATCGGCCTGACGCAGGCCCTGGCCGCCGAGTACGGCCCCCGCGGCATTAGGGTGAATGCGCTGCTGCCCGGAGGCACCATGACCCCCATGGCCCACGCCATGAACGGCACACCTGAGGCACTCGCCCATGTCGCCAGCCTGCACGCCCTGAAGCGCCTGGCCCAACCCGAGGAGCTGGCCCAGGCTGCGCTGTACCTGGCCTCTGATGCATCGTCGTTCATGACCGGCACAGCCATGCTGGTGGATGGCGGGGTGTCGATCAACAGGACGTGAATGAAGATTCAGGCGATCGTTGCGACCACTGCAGCGATGGCACCCAGGAGTGTGTAAAACGCCAATCCCAAGAAGAGGAGCCCGGACGAGGTCAGCACACGATGACCGTCGCGCTGAAATGAGAGCGCGCCTGCGGGCCCGTACAGACGGCCTTCCGGGCCGTCTGACCGCTCACTGCGCCAACGCCCCCAACTGATGGGGTGGACGATCAACTTTCCGGTGAGAACAAGGAAAAGGTCAACCGCAGTCCACAAGAATAGAGCAAGGGCATTCAGCATTTCGTTCTCCACGTCCAATCCAGGAGACACGATACACCGCCTTGATAAAAACCTCACATAGGGCAAAGGAAAAGCACCTCGCCCCCTCACCTCCTTGATGCATTTGTCTGAACAGGCACGAAATACGCCGAGGAAACTGGCACAGGGTCCGTGCTGTGTATCAACCGAGACAAGAAGACGGAAGCGGCACGGTCACCCCATCCGAGCCGGACGCTTGTGCGCCCAATCCACCGCAGCCTCCCACCCCGGCGGCACACACCCTGGCTCCATCACGCACAGGCTGGCACTCGCCAAGGCGTGGCGCAAGGCCTGTTGGCAGGCGGTGTCTGACAGCGTCTCCACACACTGTGCAAACGAGCCAGCCCCTGCTGCTTGAGGCTGGCGCAGCAGGTGGGCCAGCAGGCCCGCCAGAAAGCTGTCGCCTGCGCCCACGGTGTCAGCCACGGGCAAGGGCTGGCCCTCTTGGGCGAAGCAATCGACTCCGTTGCGATGCAGCAGCCATGCGCCATGGGCACCGAGTGTGAGGGCCAGCAGATGGGCCTGGGGATTGGTGGCCAGCAGGTGGCGGGCGCGCTCTAGCGCGTTGGTGCCGGGCACGGCCAGGTGTTCCAGGTCTTCGTCGCTGGCCTTGATGAGGTGGGCGTGGGCCAGGGCGGCGTGCACGGTGCGGCGGTAGGCGGCCATGTCGGGCATGACCGAAGGGCGCAGGTTGGCATCGACCACCACGCAGTGGCCTGCGGCGCGCTGAGCCGCCAGCCAGGGCAAATAGGTCGTGGCATCGCGGGCATCGAGTGCCAGGGCGCCCGTGCAGACCACTTGCAGGTCGGGCAAGGCGGCACAGGCTGCGCCCAAACCATGCGCCGATACGGCCCGATCGGCCACGCCTTCGCGGTAGAAGGCGTAGTCGGGGTGGCCGTGGGCATTGAGATTAACGACGGCCAGCGAGGTCACTTGCTGCACCGGCTCAGGCTGCGCCAGGTGCACTCCATCGGCCACCAACTGCGCCGCCAGTTCGCGGCCAAAGCGGTCGCGGGACAAGGGGTTGAGGTACTGGGTGCCCACGCCCTGGCGGGCGAGCGCGCGGCACAGGTTGTAGAGCGCGCCGCCCAGGCACGGCAGGTAGCTGCCATCGGGGCGGCGGATCAGGTCGATAAGCGCCTCGCCCGCGATGGCGACCTGGACGGTGGGGGGCTGATGTGTGGCGGAGACAGTCATGGCAGGGATGGCAAAACGGGCAATAAAAACGGTAACCAACAGGGCGTGGATCAGGGCCGATCAGAACTGCGCTTGCAGCGCCGGATACAGCGCCACAAAGCGGGCATAACGCTCGGCCAGCAGGGCTTGCTGGGCGGGCTCGGGTTGGAACGTGGCATCGGCTGCCAGGGGTTGGCACCAATGGGCTTCGTCGCCGCCGCAGGCCATGGCGGCCAGGCGGGCTGCGCCCAGCGCGGCAGCGGCGTGGGCGCCCTCGGGGCGCTGTAGCGGCGTGCCCAGGGCGCTGGCCAGCAGCTGGGCCCAGGGGTTGCTGCGCGCGCCACCGCCGACCAGGGCGAGGGCGGCCTCGGCATCGCGCCCCTGCCCGCCTGCTGCGCGCATGGCGTTGAGGCCATCGAGCAAACCAAAGCCCACGCCTTCCATGACGGCATAGGCCAGGTCGGCCGCGTCGTGCTCAGCCCGCAGGCCCATGAAAACGCCAGTGGCCGCCGCGTTGTTGTGCGGGGTGCGTTCACCACTCAGGTAGGGCAAAAACAGCGGGGCCTGAGCCTGACGGCTGCTGGGCAAAGCCCCGACGGCGGCGGACAGCTGGGCCTCGTCGCCCCGGCCAGTCAGGCGGGTGACCCAGCCAAAGGCACTGGCCGCGCTGAGCATGACGGACATGTGATGCCAGCGCTGCGGCAGCGCATGGGCAAAGGCGTGCACGGCACGCTCGGTGGCGGGGGCAAAGGCATCGGTCACCCGAAACACCACACCCGAGGTACCCAGCGACACAAAGCCCTGCCCGGCAGTGCGCGCGCCCACGCCCACGGCGCTGGCGGCGTTGTCGCCCGCGCCTGCGGCCACGACCACCCCTTCGCCCAACCCCCAGCGGCGGGCTACGTCGCCCAGCAGCGTGCCGGTGGGGGCATTGCCTTCGGCCAGGGCGGGCATGTGCGACACATCCAGCCCGCAGGCCTGCAGCATGGCCGGGCTCCAGGCGCGGGCCTGTACGTCCAGCCACAGGGTGCCGGATGCATCAGACATGTCGCTAACCGCCGTGCCCGTGAGCTGCAGGCGCAGCCAGTCTTTGGGCAGCAGCACGGTGCGGATTTGGGCAAACACGGCGGGCTCATGCGTGCGCAGCCACAGCAGCTTGGGGGCGGTGAAGCCGGGCATGGCGAGGTTGCCGGTGATCTGGCGCGAGGTGGGCACGGCCTGCTCCAGCGCCGCACATTCAGCACTGGCGCGGCCGTCATTCCACAAGATGGCGGGGCGCAGCACCTGGCCCTGCGCCCCCAGCACCACGGCGCCGTGCATGTGACCCGACAAGCCGATGCCGCGCACTTGGGCCCAAGCGGCGGGCACCTGTGCGCGCAGCTGGGCCACAGCGGCTTCGACTGCGGCCAGCCAGTCTGCCGGGTGCTGCTCGCTCCAGGTGGGTTGAGGGCGATACTGGGGCACGGCGGCATCGGCCGTGGCGATGACGGTGTGCGCTTCGTCCAGCAGCAAGAGCTTGACGCCGGAGGTGCCTAGGTCGATTCCGAGGTACATGGGGTGGTGATGGAATGGGTCAGCCCAAGCGGGCCAGGACGGTGTGAAAGCGAATGCGGCGGGCTTGCTTCGACAGGTGCAGTTCGGAGGACGGTCGCGATGGCATTTTTGAATAAAAATAGCCTGCAGGGCTTGTGAATCAAGCGCTGGCAGCTATGGTTTTTGATGGTTACATGGGCAGCGAAACGCGCATCACACCTTGCCAAACCGCCCTGCCCCCTGCTTGCGGTATTCGCTGGGCGTCATGCCCTTGATGTCCAGAAAGCGGCGGTTGAAGTTGGCCATGTTGTTGAAGCCCACGTCGTAGGCGATGTGGGTGATGTAGCGGTCGGTCTCCATCAGCAGCTGACAGGCGCGGTTCACGCGCACCAGGTTCACAAAGTCGGTGAAGGTGTTGCCCGTGGCACGGCGAAAGAAGCGGGAGAAGCGGCTCTCGGTCATGTCCAGCTCTTGGGCCAGATCGGCTGCGGACAGCGGCTCGGCCAGGTGGTCGGTGATGCGGCTGACGATGGCGTTGATCTGCGCGAGCTGGGTATCGCTGTCCTCGCTTTGCAGCTGGGCGCTGGACAGCAACCGGTAGTCCGTGCAGCGAGCCAGCTCGCCCATCCATTCGCAAAACGCGGCAAAGCGTGCCAGGCCCTGGGTGGACTTGATGCGTTGCCAGTGCTCGGTGGCCTGGGCCTGCATTCCGAAAAACTCGATGCCGTGGCGGGCACGCTCCAGCAGGGGCAGCACTTCGCGCAGCTCAGGAATGCCCTCGCTGGCATCGACCAGCGGCTGGTGCGGAAACTGCACCACTAGGTCGCGCTCGGGGTAGCCCGCCTCGGGCACGTCCATGCTGATCCAGTTGTGCGGCAGGCGCGGGCCGGTCAGCACCAGTTGGCCGGGAGCGAACTGGCCGATCCAGTCGCCCACAAACACCTTGCCCGATGAGGCGGTGATGAGGTGCAGTTCGTACTCGTCGTGGTAGTGCCAGCGCGCCAGCGGCGTGGGAAAGCCGTGCGACAGGCAGCGGATAAAGCCCGCCGTCTCTGGTGGCTCGTAGCCCAGCTCGGGCGAGCGGGAGTAGGCATGCTCCAGCTCGGGCTTGGTCTGGCGCGGCAGTGCATGAAGCGAGGACATGGCGTGCAGCGTAAACGTGGTGGGGCGTGACGGCAGGTGGCTTATTGTGCGGCGGCGCTGCCCTGCGCTGCGGTGCGCGGGTGCCGGGCCACAAAATCCGCCACCTGGGCGCTGGCAGCGCGCAGGGCCTGCACCAGGCGCGCATCGCCCGCCAGCTCGCCCCACAGCACCTTATCGGCTGCAAACGCGGCCACGGGGTCAGCGGCCTCGCAGATGGCATGGGCGGCGGCCGGGTCCATGGCCTGGTCCTGGTAGGTGTACGGAATGCGCCCCGCATGCCAGCGCTGCAGGTAGGCCAGGAACAGTGCAGGCAACACGGCCACGGCGGCAATGCCCTCGCTGCGTGCCAGTCTTTCGCGGATGGTGGGCGCGATGAAGCCAGGGATCTTGCTGTAGCCATCCATGGCCACGCGCTGGTTGGTGTCTTCAATGGCGGGGTTGCCAAAGCGCTCCAGCACCACGTCGCGGTAGGCCGCCAGATCGATGGGGCTGGGCTGCAGCACGGGGATGGTGTCTTGCGTCACGTAGTCAAACGCCAGTTGGCGAATGGCGGCGTCGTGCGTGCCTTCATGGATGAAGCGGTAGCCCACCAGCGTGCCCGCCCAGGCAATGCAGCTGTGCGTGGCGTTGAGCAGGCGGATCTTGGCCTCTTCATAAGGCGCAACGGACTCGACCAGCTCCACACCCACGCGCTCCCATGCGGGGCGGCCGTTGGCAAAGCGGTCTTCAATGACCCACTGGATAAAGCTCTCGCCCATCAGCGCGGCGGGGTCGGTGCGGCCGGTGGCGGCCTGCACGCGCGCCGCCACATCGGGCGTGGGCCTGGGGGTGATGCGGTCCACCATGGCGTTGGGGCTGGTGGTGTGGGCTTCGATCCAGGCGGCCAGTTCGGTATCGCCCAGCGCCTGCACAAACTGCAGCAAGCCGCTGCGCGAGCGGTCGCCGTTGTGGCGCAGGTTGTCGCAGTTCAGCAGCGTCACAGCCCCGGCACCGGCCTGCCTGCGCGCGCGCAGCAAGGTGGTGAGGGCGCCGTAGATGGTGCTGCCAGCGCGGCCTTCGCGCAGGGCTTGCAGGTCGGCCTGCAGATCGGGCGCGCTGGCCCAGTCGAGCTGGTGGCGGCTGTCGAGGTAGTAGCCCGCCTCGGTCACGGTGAAGGAAATGATGCGCGTGCCGGGCTGCGCGGCAATGGCAATGAGCCCCGCCAGATCGGGCGTGTAGGGCACCACGGTGCGGATGGACTCGACCCAGGTGTAGCTGCGCTCGCCCTGGGCGGTCACCGTCTCCAGCGTGTAGGCGCCGCCCTGGGCTTGCAGGGCGGCAATGGTGTCTTGCATGTCGGGGCGCAGGTTGCCACCGGCCAGCACCCAGCGGGTGTCGCCCAGCTGGTGCAACTGGTGCAGGTACAGCGCCTGGTGCGCGCGGTGGAAGGAGCCCAGCCCGAGGTGCAGGATGGTGAGCGTGTCTTGTGCGGTGGTCATGGAATGCGGCTCAAAAATCAAATCGACGAGAAATCAGCGGGCCATCAAAGGGCCATCAACGCGCGTTGGCTTGGGCCGGGGCCAGCACCACGCGGCCAGCGTTGTCAAACCAGTGGGCCTGCTCGGTGGCAGCGTTGAGCGACACCGCATCGCCCGGCAGCAGCAGCGTGCGCTCATTGAGGCGAGCCACCAGCTGCGCGCCTTCGGCGGTGCGCACATACAGCAGCGTTTCGGCCCCCAGGGCTTCCACCAGCTCCACCTGGCCGGTGATGGCGCCCTGCCCTTTGGGCTGCACCGTTACGGCCTCGGGCCGCAGGCCGATGGAGCCCCCCGCAGCCTTGGCAGGCGCGAGTTGCTGCACCGCCGCAGGCAGCTGCGCCAGGGGCACCACGTTCATCTGCGGGGTGCCGATGAACTGGGCCACAAACTGGTTGGCAGGCCGGTCGTACAGCTCCAGCGGGGTGCCCACCTGCTCGATCTGCCCATCGCGCAGCACCACCACTTTGTCGGCCAGCGTCATGGCTTCAACCTGGTCGTGCGTGACGTAGATGGTGGTGGCGCCCAGGTCGCGGTGCAGCTTGGCGATCTCCACACGGGTCTGGCCGCGCAGGGCGGCGTCGAGGTTGGACAAGGGCTCGTCAAACAGAAACACCTTGGGTGCACGCACGATGGCGCGGCCAATGGCCACGCGCTGGCGCTGGCCGCCTGACAGCTCTTTGGGGGTGCGCTGCAGGTACTGCGTGAGGTTGAGAATGCGCGCGGCGTTCTGCACTTTTTCGTCGATGACCTGCTTGTCCACCTTGGCGAGCTTGAGCGCAAAGCTCATGTTCTCGTACACGCTCATGTGGGGGTACAGCGCGTAGCTCTGGAACACCATGGCCAGGTCGCGCTTGCTCGACGGCTGGTCGGTGATGTCGCGCTCGTCGAGCATCAACGTGCCGCCGTCGATGCTCTCCAGCCCCGCGATCAGGCGCAGCAGCGTGGATTTGCCGCAGCCCGAAGGGCCGACGAAGACGATGAACTCGCCCTGGTTGATGGTGAGGTCGATGCCTTTGATGGCGCGGTGTTCGCCAAAGAATTTTTCGATGCCGCGCAGTTGAAGGTAGGCCACTCTAGTGCTCCGAATAACAGGTTGATTCCGATCCGCCAGCAGCGGTGGTTTGAACAGGGGCGCAAGGCGCGGTAGCCGCGGAACCGGCTTTGCCGGGCCGCTGGCTGCGCCCCCTGCAGGGGGAGGCGCCGAAGGCGCTTCGGGGGGGTGTCATTTCACGGCGCCGAACGTGAGGCCCTGCACGAGCTGCTTCTGGCTGAACCAGCCAAACACCACGATGGGCGCAATCGCCATGAGCGACGCGGCAGACAATTTGGCCCAGAACAGGCCCTCGGGGCTGGAGTACGAGGCGATGAGCGTGGCCAGCGTGCCCGCCTTGGCGGCGCTCAGGTTCAGGCTCCAGAAGGCTTCGTTCCACGACAGGACCAGGCACAAGAGGCCGGTGGATGCCAGGCCGCCCATGCCCAGCGGCAGCAGCACCAGGCGCACCTCTTGCCACAGCGTGGCACCGTCCATGCGCGCGGCCTCCAGGATCTCGCGTGGGATGTCCTTGAAGTGCGAGTACAGCATCCAGACCATGATGGGCAGGTTGGACAGCGCGAACACGATGATCAGCGCAAGCTGCGTATCGAGCAGGTGGCTCTTTTGCGCCAGCACGTAGATGGGCACCAGCGCGCCCACGGCGGGCATCATCTTGGTCGAAAGCATCCACATCAGGATGTCTTTGGTGTACTTGCCCTTGAAGAAGGCCATGGCATACGCAGCGGGTGCGGCGAGCATGAGCCCTAGCACGGTGGACAGCACGCTGGTGATGACCGAGTTCTTGGCGTACAGCAGGTAGTCGCTGCGCTCTTGCACCTCGTGGAAGTTCTCCAGCGTGGGCGTGAAGACAAACAGCGGCGGCACCGCAATGGCCTGCAGCTCGGTCTTGAACGCGGTGAGAAACAGCCAGGCCAGCGGAAACACCAGCAGCAGGGCCACGGCCCAGGCCACAGCAGTGCGCAGGGCCAGCAGGCCCAGCGGGAATTTGGAACGGCGTCGGGTAGTCATGAGGTGTACGGTGGTTTCAGAGCGGTCAAGAAAGCTCAGCGAAGCGGTTCTGGCTAGGCGCTGTGGCGCAGGCAGTACGGGCAGTACGACAAGACACAGCAACGACGCCAGAAGAGGTTTATGGGCCGCTCCTACTTGTCGAGGTTTTTACCGACCATGCGGATCAAGAACACCGCCGCAATGTTGGCCAGCACCACGGCAAACAGTGCCCCGGCCGAGGCCACACCGGCGTCGAAGTTGAGCAGTGCCTGCTTGAAGATGAGGAAGGTGACGTTGGTGCTCGCATCACCCGGGCCTCCGCCCGTGGTGGTGTAGATCTCGGCAAAGATGCTGAGCAAAAAGATCAGCTCGATCATCACGACCACCGCCACCGAGCGGCCCAGGTGCGGCAAGTACAGGTAACGCAACTGCTGCAGGTAGGTGGCGCCGTCCATGCGGGCGGCTTCGAGCTGCTCGTGGTTCATGCTCTGCAGCGAGGTCATGAAGATCAGCGTGGCAAACGGCAGCCATTGCCACGACACCATGACGATGACGGAGAACAGCGGAAAGTCGGTGAGCCAGTCCACCGGCTGCGAGCCAAAGAACATCCACACCTGCGCCAGCACGCCGTAGATGGGGTTCATCATCATGTTCTTCCACATCAGCGCGTTCACGGTGGGCATGACGAAGAACGGCGAAATCAGCAACACCCGCACGATGCCGCGCCCCGGAAACGGGTCGTTGATGAGCAACGCAATCGCAATGCCCACCACCACCGTGATCAGGATCACGCTGCCCAGCAACCACACGGTGTTGAGCACCGCAGTGCCAAACGACGGGTCGGTGACGAAGAACTCAAAGTTCTCCAGCCCCGCAAAGCCCGACTGGTCGGGCTGCATGAGGTTGTAGCGGATGAGCGAGAAGTAGATCGTCATCACCAGCGGCACGATCATCCACAGGAAGAGCGTGGCCATGGCTGGCGTGAGCAGCAGGCGGGGGAGCAGGCGGTTCATGGGAGTCTCAGGAAAAGTCCAGCCGAAATAGGGATTCATCCAGCCGAAATAGGCATTCAGTCGACACAGCGAGGGCCGAGGTGGCGGTGCTGTACCGCAGCCGTACTTTCGTACGGCGACGAACACCACCGACAGATCAGCCCACGCAGTCGCCAGATGAATGCTTACTTGTAATAACCGCCCTTTTTCATCTCGCGCTCGGCCGTTACCTGGCTGGCTTTGAGGGCCGCGTCCACCGTCGTCTTGCCTGCCAGGGCAGCGCTCATCTGCTGGCCCACGGCGATGCCAATGGCCTGGAACTCAGGAATGGCCGCAAACTGCACGCCCACATACGGGCTCTTGGGCAGGGTCGAATCGTTGGGGTTGGCCGAGTCGATGGCCGTCTTTTCAGCTGCGGCAAAACGCGCGGCCTTCTGGAACTCGGGCGAGGCGTAGGTGCTCTTGCGCGTGCCGGTGGGCACGTTGGCCCAGCCATTGGTCTTGGCCACGAGCTGGATGTATTCCTTGCTGGTAGACCAGGTGATGAACTTCTGCGCGGCATCGACCTTCTTGGAACCCGCAGGGATCGCCAGATTCCACGACCACAGCCAGTTGGCGCCCTTGGGCGTGTTCATGGTGGGCGCCTGGGCAAAGGCCATGTGCTCAGCCACCTTGGACTGCTTGGGGTCGCTCACGAACGAGGCCGCAATGGTCGCGTCGATCCACATGCCGCACTTGCCGGAGTTGGTCAGCGCCAGGATTTCATTGAAGCTGTTGGCCGACGAGCCGGGTGGGCCGTAGTTCTTGAGCAGGTCTACGTAGAAGGTGATCGCGTCCTTCCAGGGCTTGGATTCGAGCTGGGGCTTCCACTGCATGTCAAACCACTGGCCGCCAAAGGTGTTGACCAGGGTGGTGATGAAGGCCATGTTGTCGCCCCAGCCGGGCTTGCCACGCAGGCAGATGCCGTACACGCCGTTCTTGGGGTCGTGCATCTTGGCCGCCAAGTCCTTGATCTGCGGCCAGGTGGGGCGCTCGGGCACCTGCACACCCGCCTTGTCGGCCAGGTCCTTTCGGTACATGAGCATGGAGCTTTCGGCATAGAACGGCGCAGCAAACAGCTTGCCGTCCACCGACAGGCCGCTGCGCACGGCGGGCAGCAGGTCGTCTGCGTCGTAGGCGGCATCGGTCTTCAACTCTTGCAGCCAGCCCTTCTTGCCCCAGATGGGCGCCTCGTACAGGCCGATGGTCATCACGTCGAACTGGCCGCCCTTGGTGGCGATGTCGGTCGTCACGCGCTGGCGCAGCACGCCCTCTTCCAGCGTTACCCACTTGAGTTTGATATCAGGGTTGGCCTGCTCGAAGTTCTTGCTGAGCTTCTGCATCTCGATCATGTGGCCGTTGTTCACGGTGGCGATCACCAGCTCGGTCTGCGCCTGGGCGGCACCGCCGCACACGGTCAGCGCCAGGGCGGCAGCCCAGGCCAGGCGGGCGGGCACGGCACGAAGGGAAGAGGACATCGAAAGGTCTCCTGGAGTGTGGTTATGAATGCAGGGTTCAACGCCACCCCGGCCTTTCACGGCACAGCCAGCGCTGAAGGCCTGAACGATACCGATCTGCGCTTGCCGAATTGGTACTCAAAACACCAAGTCAGATACTTCATTGCACCAAAAACCTAGTATTTATCCCTAGACCTGCCAAATGGGTATGCAAATACCTCCAGGACATATCCCTTGCTGCACCTGAGCATCAACCCACTATCAAAACAATAGCTACCTGCGCTTTATTGATAAGCGCTAGAAGCACATTTAATGCGCAATCGCTCCCCAAAAGTCTTGGGTCATTCCCGCAGCCGTTGGGCAGCCCGTTTCAGCCGGACAAGACGCTCAGCGTGACGAGGCCGTCCCGCTTAAAATCGCCCGCTTGCTCCGGCCCCTGCCGGGTGCCGTTTCACCTTGCGAGCCCCTCCATGAACCAGCCAGCCCCCACCACACCGCAACGCCCCATCCGGTCGCAGTACGAAGACCTCATGCGGCTGGTGTTCACCCAAGGGGTGGCAAAGGCCGACCGCACCGGCACCGGCACCAAGAGCGTGTTCGGCCACCAGATGCGGTTCGATTTGAAGGAAGGCTTTCCGCTGGTCACGACCAAGAAGGTGCACCTCAAGTCCATCATCCAGGAGCTGCTGTGGTTCCTCACGGGGTCGAGCAACAACAACTGGCTCAAAGAGCGTGGCGTGACGATCTGGGACGAGTGGGCGCGCGAGGACGGCGAGCTGGGCCCCGTGTACGGCGTGCAGTGGCGCAGCTGGCCCACGCCGGACGGCGGGCACATCGACCAGATCAGCGATGTGATCCAGACGCTCAAGACCAACCCTGACTCGCGTCGCATCATCGTCAGCGCCTGGAACGTGGCCGACCTCAGCAAGATGGCGCTGATGCCCTGCCATGCGTTCTTCCAGTTCTACGTGGCCCCGGCGCAAGAGCCCGGCGGGCGCGGCACCCTGAGCTGCCAGCTCTACCAGCGCAGCGCCGACATCTTCCTGGGCGTGCCCTTCAACATCGCCAGCTATGCGCTGCTGACCCACATGGTGGCGCAGCAGTGCGATCTGGACGTGGGTGACTTCATCTGGACGGGTGGCGATTGCCACATCTACAGCAACCACTACGAGCAAGTCACCACCCAACTGGCGCGCGCGCCCTACCCCTACCCCACGTTGAACATCAAGCGCAAGCCTGCCAGCATCTTCGAATACGAATACGAAGATTTTGAAGTGTTGGACTACCAGTGCCACCCCGCGATCAAGGCTCCGGTTGCGGTATAACCCCGACCGCAGGTTGGGTGACCTCAAAAACCGGCATTCAACCGGCTTTTGATCCGTTCTCAACTGGCTTGCTGACCTGAGCAAGGTCTCAACATTTCTAGCGCACCGCAGTCTGGGCACACCCGAGTCTGCGGTGGTTTTCTGCAAACTCCCATCGACTGACCCATACCACCATGTCTTCCGGCGGATTTCACGTACACGGCCCCCACGACCATGCCATTGAACACGCCACCCACGGCCATGGGGACGGGCACGGCTCTGACCATGCCAGCCACGGCGACGAGGGACACGGCGGCGGCAACAGCAGCACCAACAAGATTGCGATGTTCACAGCCATCGTGGCTACGGTGGGCGCCATCTTTGCCTACATGGGAGGCGCCACGCAGGCCAATGCGGGGCTGATGAAGAACGACGCCGCGATCAAGAAGACCGAGGCCTCCAACCAGTGGAATTACTTCCAGTCCAAAAGCACCAAGCAATCGCTGGCCGAACTGGCCCGCGACCTGACGCCTGGCGAGCAGGAGAAGGCGAAGTACCAGGCCAAGATTGACCGCTACGAGACCGAGAAGAACGAGATCAAGAAGGTGGCAGAAGGCCTGGAGGCAGATGCCCACGCCTTTGACCAGAAGAGCGAAGCGCAGATGCACCAGCACCACCGCTGGGCGCAGGCCACCACCGCGCTGCAAGTGGCCATTGCCCTGGCCGCCATTGCGCTGCTGACCCGCAAGAAGTGGCTGGAATGGGGCATGTACGGCGTGGCCGCAGTGGGCCTGGGCGTTGGCACCATGGCGCTGCTGCACATCTGACCGGATTGACCCGACTGAGCGCCACAGAACCTGAGCCCTGCAGAACCCCTTTAGACACCCTCGCCATGCAACCCGTGCACCTCATCTACGCCCGCGCGTCCAACGGCGTCATCGGCAAGGACAACGCCATGCCCTGGCATCTGCCTGAAGACATGGCGCACTTCAAGCAGTTGACGGGAGGGTGCGCAGTGATCATGGGGCGCAAAACGTGGGACTCGCTGCCGCCACGCTTCAGACCCCTGCCCGGGCGCACCAACATTGTGGTGACACGGCAAGCCCAATGGCAGGCCGAAGGCGCATTGCGTGCAGACAGCCTGGAACAGGCGTTGGAGCAAGCCCACGCTGCCACGGCACAAGCCGGTAAGCCCGTGTGGGTCATGGGCGGCGCGCAAATCTATGCCCAGGCGCTGCCCCTGGCCAGCCGGGTGGAAGTGACGGAAATCGCCCAGGCTTTTGAGGGCGACGCCTACGCCCCCACGCTCGGAACAGAGTGGGTCGAAGCAGAACGCTCCACGCACGTGAGCGGCAACGGACTGCCTTTTGCCTTTGTGAGCTACGTGCGCGCCTGAGGCGGGCCCGCACTGCGCGTCACAGCAGCTATCAAATTGGTAGCTGCCACCGCTTTCCCATCAAGCGCCAGTGTCATTTTTGTGACCAGGTCTTTAGCCTGAGTGGACGATGCACAACGCCCCACGAGCGCCCGTCATTTTTCGCTTCTAGCCGGGGTAACAATCGTGTTACAAGTTATCTTTCTTTAGAGGGAAAACTTGTATGGCCCACAGAAAGAGCGCAAACCGCGTTGCCAAACAGCGCCACGTTGCACAGTTGCGGCAGCATGCCGCACAACACCCCCCAGCCACCGCCGCTGCAGGCCAAGGCCCCCAACTGGCAGCCGAGCACAAGGCCAGGCTGGTCACACAGACCGTGGGGCATGTGGTGTTTCCGGGGGACCCGGAGTACGAGAACGACCGTCAGGAGTCCAACCCCGCGTTTCAGTTTTACCCTCTGGCCATCGTCTACTGCGCCTGCGAGGCGGATGTGCTGGTGTGCATCCAGTTTGCACAACTGTTCCAGTTGAAGGTGTCGGTACGCTCTGGTGGGCACAGCACTGCAGGCTACTCGGTCAATACCGGTGGCATCGTGATCGACCTGAGCGAGATGAAAGGCGTGGTGCTGGACGAAGACCACGCCGTGGTGCATGCACTGCCCGGCACACCGTTTGAGGTCTTCAACGCCGCACTGGACCACACGGGATGGCATGTGCCCACCGGAGCCTGCGGTGACGTGTGCGTGGCAGGCTTCGTGCAAGGCGGGGGCTATGGCTACACATCGCGCGCGTACGGCATCCAAAGCGACTGCGCGGTGGCGTTCAGGGTGGCTCTGGCCGATGGCCGGGTTGTCACCGCCAAGGCCGATGGCGAACATGCCGACCTCTTCTGGGCCTTGCGTGGTGGAACGGGAGGCAACTTTGGCATCGTGCTGCAGATCAGTTACCGGGCCGTGAAGCTTCCATCGGTATGGGGCTGGTCCATCACCTGGAACGAAGCCCAGGCCGCCGAGGTGCTGGAACTGCTGCAAACCCGCTACACCCGGCAGCATGCCCCCGAGCAACTGGGCTACATGATGAACCTGGGCTACTACAACGACCAGGTGGTCTACATGGTGCAAGGCATGTACTGCGGCCCACGGGACCAGGGCATGGCAGCCATCAAGCCTTTGCTGGACATCCCCGGCGCACAGTTGGTGGTGGACATGACAGGCACCTATGCCGAGCTGAACAACTACTTCGAAGACCACCCCTACCCTCTGCCCCAGAACCTGCCCGACGGTATCTGCGAAACCAAGGCCAGCGGATACGTGGACAAGCCCATTCCCAAAGAGGTGTGGCAGAAAGTGATCGACCAGTTCCACCAGGCAGTGAACCCTTGGAGCATGGTTTACACCGAGCCCTACGGTGGCGCCATCGCACGCTACCCCGTGGAAGACAGCGCCTTTGTGCACCGCCATGTGGATATGGACATCGTGATTGACGGCTGCTGGCGCGACGAGGCGGAGCGTGTGAAGGTGCAGGCCTGGATAGATGGGCTGTACGAACTGCTGCGCCCTTACATGAACGGGCACAAGTACCAGAACTACCCGGTGCGCGGGCTGCCCGACTTTGCGTGGGCGTATTGGGGAGAAGAGGCCTATCTCAAGCTGCGGGCCGTCAAGTCAATGTACGACCCCAGCAATTTCTTTCAGTATCAGCAGAGCATTGAGCCTCTGTAAGCGTTTTTGCGCTCTTGGATGGAGCCCGCCGGGCCTGCGGCGGCGGGTTCCATCCACCAGCCTCTCACCAGTACCGCCTGATCACACCGGCAAGGCAGGCAACGCGTAATGCACCGTACCTTTGCCGCCGCGCTTGGCCTCGTACATGGCATGGTCGGCCCGGGTCAGCAGCTCATCCACCTGGGCGGGTAAAGGTGGATGAGATGCCACGCCAATGCTGACACCCAGCGTCACAGGCACACCGCTGGGCAGCACGAAGGGCGCCGCAAATGTCTCCATGATGCTGTCGATGTAACGCACCAGCCCCTGCGGCCCGGGGTTGCCGCGCATGAGCACCGTGAACTCATCCCCCCCCAGTCGGGCCAGGGTATCGTCCGCCCGCACCACAGAGGCCAATCGCTGTGCAACCAAGCGCAGCACGGTATCCCCCATGTGATGACCGTGGTGATCGTTCACATCCTTGAATCCATCGAGGTCCATGAACAGAATCACGATGCCACCACTGGCCTGGGCAGGATTTTCGACAGCCTCTTCGGCCTGCACCATGAAGGCCCCACGGTTGAGCAGGCCGGTAAGTGAGTCGTGCTGGGCCAGATGCATCAGCCGGTCTGCTGCAGCCACGCGCTCGGAGATGTCTTCAATCTGGCACATGATGGAGACGGTTTCGCCACGCAGATTGATGAGTGCCGAGTTGAACCACATGCAGTGCTGCACGCTTCCATCGGGCCTGGCGAGCGAAGCTTCTACCCGGTTCTGGCGGTCACTTCCAGTCAAAAGCCGCTGCAAAGCCTTGCGCAGCGGCTCAACCCGGGCCCCTTCACCCACCAGATTGAGCACGGATTCACCCTGGTGCGATGCGTGGTGCCAGCCAAACCACTCCGTCGCACGGCTGGAGCAATGCACAAGGCCCAGTTTGGCGTCCAGCTCCACGACCGCCAGCGGACTGTTTTCCATGTGCGAAAACAAGCGCTGGTTTGCAGCCCGCAGTGCGTTGGTGGTGACCTTGAGTTCGTGAACCTCCAGCGCGCTGTTGACGACGCCACCCACCTGCCCTTCGGGCGTGTACCAGGGGTTCAGACTGATGGAGAACCACATCTCCTGCCCATCTGCCCCGCAGATCTGCCGCTGGTAGGTGACCTGCTGCCCTGACATGGCTTTGTCGATATGCGGCTGAAACTGCACCCGGGCAGCTTCGCTGTACAGCGATGGCAAAAACCGCCCGATCAGGTCAGCA
The DNA here is from genome assembly GCF_037101375.1 of Acidovorax sp. DW039. Lineage (NCBI taxonomy): Bacteria > Pseudomonadati > Pseudomonadota > Betaproteobacteria > Burkholderiales > Comamonadaceae > Acidovorax > Acidovorax sp. DW039. Next base: position 3,489,788 of record NZ_AP029019.1, read on the forward strand.
GGCCGCACCTTGAACCAGTTGGCATAGGCCTCATTGACGTAGAGAACATGCAGATCCTTGTCGACCACACAGATGGTCGCACCCGTATGGCGCGTCACGATCTCCATCAACTGAAGATCAGGCAGTGACGACTCGGGGGCTGAGGGACAAGAAAGGCAATGGTTCATAGATAAGGCAACACCGCTTGGCCTTGCACGCCATCCACCCCGTTGGAGCGGTTAATACAACCCAGCGAAGCGGCCCTGGCCAGGCGTTCCGTCACAGGCAGTACATCAGATACGACAAGACGGGACAACGACGCTAAGGGGTTGTGTTAGCGGCTCTTGGGAACTTGCACGACGCAAAACCTCCTCCTGTGCCAGCATGCACGACGGTACGCTCATCAGAGCCATCATTTGGCGCACATTACTCACACTTTGTCACGGCAAGGATACCTGACTGCAGAGGAAACGCCATCCATCAAATGCAGGGTTTATTGCTGCGGTGTCGGAATTCTTCCAGTCGGGCCGACCGGGGGTTGACAGTGACAGGTTTCCTTCCTTTTGCCGTGTGAAGCAAGGGCCAGCCGGTCTGCCTATACTCCAGCCACCCCAGACACACCGCACCTTGCCCAGCCGATAGCTACGCGGCTAGTCAGTCCCGTACGTTTTTGCGCAAGCGCACGCACTTCACCCACTGCCTATGAAAATCGCCACCTGGAACGTCAATTCGCTTTCTGTTCGCCTGCCGCAGGTGCTGGCATGGCTGGCAGCCAACCCAGTCGATGCACTGTGCCTGCAAGAGCTGAAGCTCACAGACGACAAGTTTCCCCATGCTGCCCTGCAGGAGGCCGGCTACCACGCGGTGGCTTTTGGGCAGAAAACGTACAACGGTGTCGCCATCCTGTCGCGCAGCCCAGTCCGCGACGTCGTACGCAATATTCCCGCTTTTGATGATGAGCAGGCACGCGTAATTGCCGCGACGCTCGATACACCCCAAGGCCCCCTGCGGTTGTTCAATGGCTACTTCGTGAACGGTCAGGAGCCAGGCTCAGAGAAATTTGCCTACAAGATGCGATGGTTGCAGGCGCTTCAAGACTGGATTCGGGCAGAAATGGCCCTTCACCCACGTTTCGTGCTGGTGGGTGACTTCAACGTCGCACCTGAAGACCGCGATTCCTATGACCCGGTGGGATTGAAGGAAACGATCCACCACACGACGGAAGAGCGTGCGCATTTCCAGGCCCTTCTGCAACTGGGGCTCACGGATGCCTTCCGCATGTTTGAGCAACCTGAAAAAAGCTATTCGTGGTGGGATTACCGCATGCTGGGTTTTCAGAAAAACCGTGGGCTGCGTATTGACCACATTCTGGTGAGCGAAGCGCTGAAGCCCCATGTCACTGCGTGCGCGGTGGACCGGGCTCCACGCAAGAATCCCCAGCCCAGCGACCACGCGCCTGTCGTCGTCACACTGGACTGAAAGATTGGACTGAGGATGGCCCCTTCTTGAGGGGCCTGCCGTTTATCAACGCGCCACAAATGAGTCGCGCAGGCTGCGGACTTCATCATGGTTTCGCTGCGCGCCTTGGGCCTGACGCTCCACCAGAGCCCGAACTTGTGCGGGCAGCGGCTCCTTGAGCGCCTTGCGGTAACGTGCCACAGCAGCATCTTCGCCGCGCTCACATTCCTCCAGCACCGCCTTGTCGTCTCGGGTCGACAGGGCCGACTTCACTGAAACCCAGCCACGGTGCAAGGCACCCGCCACGGTGCCACCCGAGGCTGGTTCGCCCCCAAGGCGACGGATCTCATGTTCCAACTCCACGGCTGCAGCTGCGCACTCCTGCGCGTGACGCTGGAACAGCGTGCGCAACTGAGGAGAGTCGGCATTTTCTGCACAGGACGTAAAACCATACTCCCCGTCACGGGCAGACTCCAGCAGATCGTTCAGCACGTCCACCACATCGTCTGTGTCCATGACTCCCGTGGACAGATCATTGTTCAGGCCAGAGCCCGAGGCACGCATCCATGCCGCGCGGGCGGCAGGTCGCGCATCGTTCCACGCCATGCCATCCGAATGGCGGGCGCGCCAGTCATCGGCCAAACGAGGTTCGAAGCTATCGAAATCACCGTCGTAACGGCCTACCGAAGACCAGCCCAGTTCGTAGGCGGGACGGTAGTCGTCATACGTACGGCCTGTGGTGTAGTAAGGCTCGCGCTGATAGCTTTCGCGCCAGTAAGCATCCTCGGCGGTAGGGTTCACGGCCTCTGCTGCGGCCTTGCCTGCGAGCCCGCCCGCCACAGCACCAGCAACGCCGCCGATGGCAGCGCCTACTGGACCACCAAAGGCACCGGCGGCAGCTCCCGCAGCAGCACCGCCCATAGCGGCCCCAACGCCTGTTCCGACAGGATGGGAGCCGGGTTCATTGGTGATGGGGTCGCGGTTGGCATCATTGAAATCCGACATGAAAACTCTCCGGTTGGTTAACAGTGACTTCATTGTTGAAATCACTTCCGGCGAGACAGGTCGGCACAAAGAGCCCCCCTGTGTAGGACGTGTGCCCACGAACACGAAGGGCGGCACAAGCCGCCCTTCCATTCAACGGCTTTGCCGAATGGCCTGGTAGAAGACTTCAGGCCTCGTCAGCCGCATCAAGGCCCAGTTCCTGGATCTTGCGTGTGATCGTGTTGCGGCCAATGCCCAGACGCTGTGCCGCCTCCATCCTGCGCCCATGGGTAGCAGCCAGGGCTGTACGGATGAGGCGCGACTCGAACCGCCGCGTGAGGGTATCCCACACATCGGGCTGCCCCGTGGCGAGCAGCTTCTGCGCATCGCATTCCAGCGACTGCTCCCAGCCCATGGCTGGGCCCGCAGCAACGGCTGGCACAGCATATCCGGCAGACGACAGATCGTCAGCACGGTGGGCACCTGGGGAGGCATGAACAGGAGCCACAGGCAGCCCTGGAGTGTGCGGGTCTGCAGCGTGGCTGGAGGGCACAACCAGAGCTGGCTCAGCATGCCCGAAAGTGACCTGTGATGACGCCATATCCGCAGCCGGTACAGCAGATGGAGCCGCAGGAGCACCTTGCACAAGTGCGGCCGGATTGACGGGCGCTTCCAGCACCTCAGGAGGCAGATCCTGCAGCGAAATGACCTGGGCTGGAGCCATGACGGTCAGCCAGTGGCAAATGTTCTCCAGTTGCCGCACGTTGCCCGGAAACGGAAACTGCTCCAGCCTTTGCAGCGCGGCATCCGAAATCCGCTTGGGTTCCACCCCCAGTTGTCGAGCGCTTTGCTGTAGAAAATGCCGGGTCAGCATGGGAACGTCTGCATGCCGCTCACGCAATGCGGGCAACCGCAGGCGAATCACATTGAGGCGGTGGAACAAGTCCTCGCGGAAGTTCCCTTCCTTGACGCGCTGTTCAAGGTTTTGATGGGTTGCAGCAATGACGCGAACATTCGACTTCACTGCAGCATGGCCACCCACACGATAGAACTGCCCGTCGGACAGCACGCGCAGCAGACGGGTCTGCAGGTCAAACGGCATGTCGCCAATTTCGTCCAGGAACAGCGTTCCCCCCTCGGCCTGTTCGAACCGCCCACGTCGCTGGGTCTGGGCTCCCGTAAATGCGCCACGCTCATGTCCGAAAAGCTCAGACTCCAGCAGGTCCTTGGGAATGGCTGCCGTGTTGATGGCGACAAATGGACCATCCGCGCAGGGGGAGTGTTTGTGCAATGCACGGGCGACCAACTCCTTGCCGGAGCCCGATTCACCCGTAATCAGCACAGTGACCAGACTCTGGCTCAACCGCCCGATGGCGCGAAACACATCCTGCATGGCGGGCGCCTGCCCCAGCATCTCGGGGGTAGCCGTCTGACGTTCTTCCGTCACCTCTTCGCGCTGGCTTTCCTCTACAGCGCGGCGGATCAGTTCGACGGCCTTGGGCAAGTCAAAGGGCTTGGGCAAATACTCAAAGGCCCCACGCTGGAAGGCAGACACTGCGCTGTCCAGATCAGAGTAGGCCGTCATGATGATGACGGGCAGGCCTGGCTGCAGTTCGCGGACCTTCTCAAGCAATTGCAGACCGGAACCGCCAGGCATTCGGATATCACTCACCAGGACCTGCGGCCCCTGGCGTGCGGGGTCTCCCGGAACGACGTCTGCCAGCGCATCCAGCACCTCGCGGGGCTGAGTGAAGCTGCGCGTGGGCAGGTTCTCACGCGCCAGCGCTTTTTCCAGAACGAAGCGGATCGACGGGTCATCATCTACTAACCAGATCGGCTTCATGTGTGTCTACCTTCCCTGTGGTTGTGTGCCTGGGACCTCAGGGGAGCGGGATGAGAATCCGGAAATCGGTACGCCCAGGAACACTGTCGCACTCAATCAATCCGTGGTGCCGCTGAACAAAGGTCTGTGCCAGCGTCAATCCCAATCCTGATCCGCCATCGCGCCCCGATACCAGAGGGTAAAAAATACGCTCCTTGATCGCATCCGGCACGCCCGGTCCGTTGTCGATGACATGCAATTCCAATGCCAGCCGATAGCGCTGCCTTCCAAACGTGACCTGCCGCGCCACACGGGTGCGCAAGGTGATCACGGCATCACCCTGCGCGATGCGGTCGGTGAGCGCTTGGGCAGCGTTCTGCACCACGTTCAGCAAGGCCTGAATGAGCTGGGCACGATCGCCGCGGAATTCGGGAATGGATGTGTCGTAGTCGCGTACAACCTTGAGGCCTTGCGGATACTCCACCAGCACCAAGGACCTGACCCGCTCGCAAACCTCGTGGATATTCACGTCCCCCACCAAATGCGGGTGGCGATGAGGGGCCAGCAAGCGGTCCACCAGGCTCTGTAGCCTGTCTGCCTCATGGATGATGACCTGTGTGTATTCCTTGAGATCACGGCTGTCCAGTTCCATTTCGAGAAGCTGTGCAGCACCGCGTATGCCACCCAGGGGGTTTTTGATCTCGTGAGCCAGATTACGGATGAGTTCCTTGTTGGCCAACGCCTGCTCACGCAAGCGCTCTTCACGGTCTTGGCGGGCTTGCTGCTCCAAAGGCCACAGCTCTACCAGCATCTCGCCCGAGCGCTCGGAAGCAGCCACGTTCACATGGACAGGCAAGGCATCCTGGGTGAGGCGGCGCAAACTGGCCTCGAACCTCAACGCCGCGAAATCCTGCACCTTGGCCCCGGACAAGGCTGTCTGCAGCAAGGCGGGATCGGTGAAAAAAGTGGAGAAGTCTGCCCCCTCCAAAGTACGGCGGGACAACCCCAAGGTGTTTTCCAAAGCCGCATTTGCAAATTGCACCGCCCCATCCGACTGAAGCACGGCAATCAGCGTGGATAACAGATCGAAGGACTGAAAGCGCTCTTCACCCGCCAAGGCGTCAGAGGAGGAAGGGGTGTTCACATGTCCCATCAATTCACGCATCCATCAATTGGCTGGCAGGCGACTCAGTTCACGCTTGATACCTGCAATATCACTTTCGCTGCGCCCAATAGCAGCTTTCAATTCGGCCGTACGCTCCATGTAGCGCTGGGGGTTACGCAAGTCCAGTGCGTTGCGCTCTGGAGCACCGCCGTTGTACTCCTTCACCAATTCGGCATGCTTGGTTTCTGCCTTGCGCAGTTCAGCCTCCAAAATGGCGCGCGCATCAGAATCCCTGGCCTTCTGGTCATTGTTGCTGACCTTCGGAGCACCCGGTGGTGAGGCAGAGGAAGCAGACGACGAACTGCCTGACGCACCACCGCCCCCACCAGAACCGCCACCTGCAGGACGGGAGCCCTGGATGACCGTGACGTTGCCGCCCTCGACCATTTTGCAACCACGCTCCTTGGCCTGAGTCGCGTTATTGGTGTATTCGTTGCCACAGCGATAGATGCGATCCTGGGCCAGCGAGATCGCAGGCACAGCCACTGCAATACAGAGAATTAGTAGCGTTTTCTTCATAGATTTCCTCGCACAGCACATGCAGGGTTGGTTGGGAGTATCCCCCAATAGCCGGACATCTCCAACGTGGTGATGCGCAGGGCACAAGGGCATTTGTGTACGGATGCAACGATCACACAACCCCGAAGCTCCGCATGCATGAAAGGCACTGCACAAAGAAAAAGGCGGCCGAAGCCGCCTTTGTTGTGATAGCTGCCCAAAAGGCAATCACAGGGAGTAGTACATGTCGTACTCGACAGGGTGCACTGCCATACGGAAGCGAGTCACCTCGGTCATCTTCAGATCGATATAGGCGTCGATCATGCTGTCGGTGAAAACGCCGCCCTTGGTCAGGAACGCGCGGTCCTTGTCCAGATGTTCCAGCGCTTGGTCCAGGCTATGGCACACGGTGGGCACCAGCTTGTCTTCTTCTGGAGGCAGGTGGTACAGGTCCTTCGTTGCAGCTTCGCCGGGATGGATCTTGTTTTCCACACCGTCCAGACCAGCCATCAGCAGAGCTGCGAAGCCCAGATAGGGGTTCATCAGTGGATCGGGGAAGCGAGCTTCCACACGACGGCCCTTGGGGTTGGCCACGTAAGGAATGCGGATCGAAGCGGAGCGGTTCTTGGCAGAGTAAGCCAGCTTCACTGGAGCTTCGAAGTGAGGAACCAGACGCTTGTAGCTGTTAGTGCCAGGGTTGGTAATGGCGTTCAGCGCACGTGCGTGCTTGATGATGCCGCCGATGTAGTACAGGGCGTAGTCAGACAAGCCTGCGTAGCCGTCGCCTGCGAACAGGTTCTTGCCATCCTTCCAGACCGACTGGTGAACGTGCATGCCGGAGCCGTTATCACCGTGGTAAGGCTTGGGCATGAAGGTCGCTGTCTTGCCGTATGCGTTGGCCACGTTGTGGATGACATACTTTTGCAGGATGGTCCAGTCGGCGCGCTCCACCAGGGTGCTGAACTTGGTGCCGATTTCGTTCTGACCTGCGCCAGCCACTTCGTGGTGGAACACTTCGACAGGGATGCCCAGAGATTCGAGAATCAGGGACATCTCAGCGCGCATGTCTTGCGTGCTGTCGACCGGAGGGACAGGGAAGTAGCCGCCCTTGACGGTGGGACGGTGGCCACGGTTGCCGCCTTCGAGCTTGGCACCAGTGTTCCAAGGAGCTTCGTATTCTTCGATTTCGTAGAAAGTGCTGTTGGGCTCTGTGCTCCAGCGAACGCCGTCGAAGATGAAGAATTCTGGCTCAGGGCCGAAGTAGGCAGTGTCGCCCAGACCAGACGCCTTCAGGTAGGCTTCAGCGCGCTTGGCGATGGAGCGTGGGTCACGGTCATAAGCCTTGCCATCGCTGGGCTCGATCACATCGCAAGTCAGGATCAGCGTTGTTTCTTCAAAGAACGGATCGATGTTGGCAGTATTGGGATCGGGGATCAGCTGCATGTCCGAGGCTTCAATGCCCTTCCAGCCAGCGATCGAGGAGCCGTCAAATGCGTGGCCCGATACAAACTTGTCTTCGTCAAAGTGAGAGACTGGCACCGTGGTGTGCTGCTGCTTGCCACGGGTATCGGTGAAACGGAAATCAACGAACTTGACTTCGTTCTCCTTCACCATCTTCATCACGTCTGCAACGGTCTTGGCCATCAGGTTCTCCTGGATAAAGCGCTTGTTGAAAAAAGAGTTTGCAAAATAAAAGCAGTTTGCGTGCCAGCCAAGTGCGGTCTTGCACTATGAAGGAGCGCCCACTACGGCAGTTGAGCAGGATGCACGTTCAAAAGCACCAACACAGTGCAAATAACGGTCAATACCTTCAAACTAGAGGTTGCGCACCAATTCCGGGCCAAGGTTTGCACCAAATTCGTGCAAACCTGTTTTCAGGGCCTGCCATGCAGCAGGCACCGACGACGCAGGCCCCTTGACGCCCAGTTCGATATGCCGCCCGTATTGTGGATGATCTACGCTGGGCAAACTGAACACCCGCACATCTGGGTGCGATTTTTCAATCTGCTCCATCAGAGGCGTCAGTGCCGCCTCCATGGCGCCGTACACCACCACTGACTGCTCGGTCTGTGGTGCACGATTGAAATGGACCGCATAGTGCTCTTCAAGCACCCATTCGATCATCGGCCAGGCCATGACCGGAAAACCTGGAACGAAATGCACACAGCCCCCGCCCGCACCATCGCAGCTGAAGCCGGGGATCTTGTTGTATGGGTTGGGAATGATGCGCGCCCCCTGCGGAAACATGCCCATGTTGAGGCGGTGCACGTTGTCAGGTCGGTCTGGCTCATAGGGCACGCCCTGCTCCCTTGCCACATCCTGCATCCGTTCGCGGATCAGGACCTCAGCCTCAGGGTGCAGGGCGAGTTCACGTCCCAGAGCACGTCCAGCACATTGACGGGTGTGATCGTCGGGTGTCGCGCCAATACCGCCGCAGGAAAACACCACATCTGCCGATGCAAATGCGCGCGCCAGCGTGGCGGTGATCCGATCAGGACTATCGCCTACGTAGTCAGCGTAGGCCAATGACAGGCCCCGCGCTGCCAGAAGCTCAATCACCTTGGGCATGTGCTTGTCGGCCCGCTTCCCCGACAGAATCTCGTCGCCCACGATGATGAGACCGAAAGTGGGGGTCATGGTGAATTTTCTCCTGATTGCGAAGTTGTGGAAGACGGGTGCACCGGCCTTGGGGACACTGACGTGTTCGCGTCTTGGATTCCTGAGGGGGGCGGAAACGGTTCGGCCATCGGCGCGATGTCATTCATCCGCACATTGGTAGTTTGCTCGTTTCGCAAACGTTGCAGGGCAGCCAGACCATAGTGCGTGAACCACAGCGAAGAGAACGCGAAAACCAGGGTATAAATCCAGATAGCCAGCGGCACCAACACAAAGAATGCGGCTGCGAATACCACGCCTGACGCCCATACGATGCTAGGCGCTGCACCCAGGTAGCCTGTGATGACGCCTATGCCCAGAAGGCTGCTGCGATGGCGACGGAATATCTCCGCGCGCTCCTCCTTGCTCGCATGTTCGGCCAGCGCATCAAACACCATCACGCGATAAGTCAGCCAACCCCAGATCAAGGGAGGCAGAATGAGTACCAACGGAGGCACCAGCCAGAGCGGAACCGAGACCAACAGTGCCACTAGCGCCAACACGGTAGACCCCACCGACCAAGCGACACTGGCGACGAAAGATCCGCCTTTTTTACGCTCCAGATCAGGAAAGCGCCGAGCGGCCACCAAGGTCACAAGAGCGGGAGTCATCAGTACCGCCACAGCCAGCAGTGACACAACCACCAGCACCGGAATCACCAAGAGTACCACCATCAGCGGCGCCATCACAGCATTGAGGTCTCCGAAGCCCCAACCCTGGAGCCAACTCCACACACTGGTCAACAGTGTGGAGGCATCCAGCAAAGTCCGCATTGCCTGTACGGCAGCGTCCCAGTAGAAGTAGCCGAAAAGCAGCGCCAGACCAGCCATCAATAACAATGGCAGTAGCGACAACGCAATCACACGCGGGCGCAGGCAATAGGTGGCGGCACGCCAGAAGGAATCGAACAGTAATCCCATGGGGGCAAGCATACAGGCAGTGCCCACCCACTGACTCAGGCCTTGCCCACCAACCGCAGAACCCCACGCCACTGCTGCGACCAGAACCCCGCCCCGTAGTCACGCACGCGGCCATCTGGGCCAGGTTCAACCTGATCGCGAACACCGGTGGGGTCAAAGCGCTTTTCAAAGTTGGCCGTACCCATCAGCATGTCCCACCAAGGCAGAAGCACCCCAAAATTGTGACCACCGAGCACCACACGGGGCTGCGAGGCGGGTGTGCCCCCTTGAGCATTGGTAGATGGTTTGACCGTCTCATGCCCGATGCCGATGCTGTGGTGTCGGCGATGAAACCGGGGGCTGATCCACAGCCGCTCACCGATGTGACCAAACCACAGGCGCACATTGGCATGCTGAAAGCTCTCGCTGAGCTGGGTAATGGCCACGATGGCAATGAACTGCCCAGGCGCAACACCAATCAACTGCGCCACCGTCACCAGAATCACATCCCGCAGCAAATCATCGAGCAGGTGATTGCGGTTGTCGCTCCACATCGTCATTTGACGTTGGGCGTGATGCAACGAATGCAGGCGCCACCACCACTCGAAGTGGTGCTGCCCTCGATGGATCCAATAGTCCACGAAATCAAACACCAGCAGGTACAGCAGCAAGCTGACCCAGGAGATGTCCGTCACTCCAGGCCAGATGCCATCCAGCTGAAAGGTGCTGACTCCCGCGACACGCAAGGCTCCAAAGAACGAGTCCGCCAGCGGATCGACAGTGAAAAACAGGGCCAACCGGAACAAGCCCAGACGGTGTATCAAGGTGTAGAGAATGTCTGTACGGATGGTGGCGCGGTCGTTGACCTGCTCCACGGGCCACCAACGCTGCATAGGCCCAATAACAGCCACGATGACCACCAGTTGCAACAACCCGACCAACAGCCATCCAGCGGCCTCGTAGCCGTTTTCGAGCAGGCTTGCCAAGCCTGTGGTGAACATCAGTGGCTGCAGCACGCTTTCAAAAAGCCATTGCTGCACGCTGTCAAATACGCTGCTCAGCCATCCCATCGTCTTGCACTCCCGACACCCCAGTTATTCATCAAACCAAATAGGCGGCTAGGCCAAGCCAGTGCACTTGCATCTTTATCACCAGCTCTGCCTGACAAACTAGCGAGCCTGCGCCGCCAAAGCCGCATAGTCTGGGTGATCCCGCAAGGTGCGAAAGCAAAAGCCCTTTTGCTTGAGCCCTTCGATCAAAGGCTCCAGCACGGCGGGTGCCCAAGCGTCCTTGCGTGACCAGATACCCAAATGGGCCAGCAAGATGTCTCCGCTGCGCACGTCGCGCAGCGCCTTGTTGAGCAGCATGGTGTTGCTGGCAGTTTCGCTCGGCAACTCATCTCCCAGAAAGCCCGCGGGAGACCAGCCGACATGCGCATAGCCGCAGGCCTTGGCGCTGGCAATCAGTTGCGCAGAGGTTTTGCCGCCAGGCGCACGGAACAGTGGCAAGGGTGCCTTGCCAGTGATGGCCTTCAAACGATCTGCTGCGTGGGTAATTTCTTCGCAATACTCGGCCGCAGAAATCACGAAGCTTTGGCCTTCACGCAGTCCTGCCGAGGGGCGAACCCGAAAAGTCGGGTGCTGCGCATCGCCAGCGTCTGATCGCCAATAGGTGTGATTCCATGTGTGGGAAGCAAACTCATGCCCCTCAGCAGCGCGCGCCCGCCACCAAGGTGCCCAGTAGTCTCCCAAACTTCCATCCCCCTGCTTCGTGCGCTCATTCGCAGCAAAAAAGGTGACGCGTACCTGCTGGCGCTGGAGGATCTCTGCAACCAAAGGCGCAACCTCCATGTGGCCAGTGTCAAAGGTCAGGTACAGAGGTTTCTTACAGTCATTAGACGCACTGGCGCACGCTACATAAGCGCAAGCAGCTATCAATACAATAGCACATCGACACCTTCCGCTTGCGGAGCCCATACTGCTGAATGGCATACAGCTCACTCCGGAAGTACTGTGCTTAACGTGGAGCGTGCTGCAGAGTCCAAACGCCATGGGGTGATTTCCCCACATTGACCTGGCGTACGACCTTCTTCGCCTGGGTGTCCACCACAGACAGTTTTCGAGCCCAGCGCGAGCTGACGTAGATGTAGCGCCCATCAGCCGACACATCCATGCAATCTGGTCCACCCGGTACGGGGTAGGACTCGACAACCTGTTGAGTCACCATGTCAATCTTGCTGATGGAGTTGGCTACCCGGTTGCTCACATAAAGATGGCGCCCGTCTCCAGCGCCGCGAAAGGCATGCGCCCCATCGCCTGTCTTGATTTTCTTGATGCTGACTGCTTCGCGGCCGGAAACATCAAACACCTCTACGCTATCAGCACCCGTCAGCCCCACAAACAGATATTTGTCGTCGGGGCTGCCATACACGTCTGCAGGCATCGCCCCGGTTTTGACCCGCCATTTGATAGCCTGGGTTGCGATATCAATGGCCACCAGCTCATCGCTGTCCTGCATCGTGGAATAGACCGTGGCACTCCGGCTGTCGATCCACAAATGACTAGGGGTACGTGAAGTGGCGACGCGCCGTACCAGCGTCAGGTCCTTACCATCCCAGCGATAAAAATCTACATGGTTCAATCGGTTGGCAGCCGTGACGAACCACTTCATGTCGGGGCTGAACCGAAGTTGGTAAGGGTCCACAATTCCACGCACCGTGCGTTGCACCTCGGCGGTACGAGGATCCACAAACGTCAGCGTATCCCCAAGTGCATTCGCCACGATGAGGGACTTTTCGTCTGGCGTTAGATACAGGTGATGCGGCTCTTTGCCAGTGGGAATTCGGGCGGTCTCGGTCCAGGTCGTCGGATCAATGACGCTGACATTGGCCTCCAACGAGTTAAGCACGAAAAGAGGTGGAGTTCCGGTCGCAACACTGGCAACGGAGTACCACACCCCGCCAAGGGCCACCACACAGGCACGAGCAATCGAGAGAATCTTCACAAAACCACTTTCAACACAGCCTTAGAGTGTAGCGCTGCACTTCCACCGATCCCGAACGTCCCCACGTAACATGATGGTGTTTTGGCAAACATTGATCAGGGTCATGCCTGCACTGAGATTGCCAAGACGCGCCGCAAACCAGCCCTTTGCGTGGAGGTTCACACGTTACTATTCAACAGATTCAGCTCAGCCGCATTCAGCCACCGCCATTGGCCGGGAGCCAGATCTGCCGGCAACTCCATCCCTCCAATACGCGAGCGGTGCAATCCTTCCACTCGGTTTCCTACCGCTGCAATCATCCGTTTGACTTGGTGGTACTTGCCTTCGGTCAGCGTCATATCCAACCGGTGGGAGTCCGCCACGATGCAATTCGCAGCACGCACTGGTTTGGGATCATCATCCAGCACCACCCCCGCCAACAATCTCGAAACTTGAATCTCGTCCACAGGATGTTTGGTTGTTACTTGATAGACCTTCGGTACATGCTTTTTGGGCGAACTGAGGCGATGGATAAACTGACCATCATCACTCAGCAAAAGCATACCGGTGGTGTCTTGATCCAGACGGCCTACAGCCTGCACTCCTTGCACAGCACTCTTTGTAGGCCTCTGGCGCAATGGTGAAGGCAGCAATGTGTAGATACTAGGATAGGTGGACGGCTTTTGAGAACATTCCGTACCTGCAGGCTTGTGAAGGAGCACGTAGGCTTTGGCATGGAAGGGCCAATCCACCCCCTGCACGCGAAGCAAAAGGCCCTCAGGCTCAAATTCAGCGCTTGCATCAGTGCATAGCGCATATTCAACGGTGGGTGAAGGTGAATCACTCACCAAAACCCATCCCTGCTGAATCAGCCCCGCACACACGCGGCGCGTACCAAATCCCTGGGAATACAGAATATCTTGCAGTTGCATGATCGGTTGTATTGGCTGAAGCACAGAGCCGCGCCAGCTGTTTACTCATTGTCCCCGCTGAATTCCAAGGTACAAGCCGACGACAAGAGTATGCATGGGCGAATCGCCAAAAAGCAAAAAACCCCAGTCTGAGTAGACTGGGGTTTTCTGGGCTGTAAGAGCCTGACGATGACCTACTTTCACACGGGAACCCGCACTATCATCGGCGCAAAGTCGTTTCACTGTCCTGTTCGGGATGGGAAGGAGTGGTACCAACTTGCTATGGTCATCAGGCATAACTTGGTGCTGAGCAGTCTTGGGACTGCTCGGCGAATTCATAGAGTTTGGAATCAGTTTTTTGTATTTGACTGCGTCTAACTTGGCATAACAATCTTTGAGCTTTTGCATTGAAGTGCATAGGCTATCAAAGTTATAGGGTCAAGCCGCACGAGCAATTAGTACTGGTTAGCTTAACGCATTACTGCGCTTCCACACCCAGCCTATCAACGTCCTGGTCTTGAACGACTCTTCAGGGGGCTCAAGGCCCCGGCAGATCTCATCTTGAAACGAGTTTCCCGCTTAGATGCTTTCAGCGGTTATCTCTTCCACACTTAGCTACTCGGCAATGCCACTGGCGTGACAACCGATACACCAGAGGTGTGTCCACTCCGGTCCTCTCGTACTAGGAGCAGGCTTCCTCAAATCTGCAGCGCCCACGGAAGATAGGGACCAAACTGTCTCACGACGTTTTAAACCCAGCTCACGTACCTCTTTAAATGGCGAACAGCCATACCCTTGGGACCGGCTACAGCCCCAGGATGAGATGAGCCGACATCGAGGTGCCAAACACCGCCGTCGATATGAACTCTTGGGCGGTATCAGCCTGTTATCCCCAGAGTACCTTTTATCCGTTGAGCGATGGCCCTTCCATACAGAACCACCGGATCACTATGTCCTGCTTTCGCATCTGCTCGACTTGTCAGTCTCGCAGTTAAGCACGCTTATGCCATTGCACTATCGTCACGATGTCCGACCGTAACTAGCGTACCTTCGAACTCCTCCGTTACGCTTTGGGAGGAGACCGCCCCAGTCAAACTGCCTACCATGCACTGTCCCCGATCCAGATAATGGACCTAGGTTAGAACCTCAAACACACCAGGGTGGTATTTCAACGTCGGCTCCATGAGATCTAGCGACCTCACTTCAAAGCCTCCCACCTATCCTACACAGATCTGTTCAAAGTCCAATACAAAGCTACAGTAAAGGTTCATGGGGTCTTTCCGTCTTTCCGCGGGGAGATTGCATCATCACAAACATTTCAACTTCGCTGAGTCTCAGGAGGAGACAGTGTGGCCATCGTTACGCCATTCGTGCAGGTCGGAACTTACCCGACAAGGAATTTCGCTACCTTAGGACCGTTATAGTTACGGCCGCCGTTTACTGGGACTTCAATCAAGAGCTTGCACCCCATCATTTAATCTTCCAGCACCGGGCAGGCGTCACACCCTATACGTCCACTTTCGTGTTTGCAGAGTGCTGTGTTTTTATTAAACAGTCGCAGCCACCGATTTTTTGCAACCCCTTTGGGCTCCCTCTGTACGAGTTCACCTACTTGGGGCATACCTTCTCCCGAAGTTACGGTATCAATTTGCCGAGTTCCTTCTCCTGAGTTCTCTCAAGCGCCTTAGAATACTCATCTCGCGCACCAGTGTCGGTTTGCGGTACGGTCGTCAATAGCTGAAGCTTAGTGGCTTTTCCTGGAAGCAGGGTATCACTCACTTCGTCTGCAAGCAGACTCGTTATCACCCCTCATCTAAGCCCGGCGGATTTGCCTACCAGGCACGACTACAGGCTTGAACC